>JBOGOE010000331.1:0-3446 GCA_050747445.1 Candidatus Polarisedimenticolia bacterium
CCCCAACGACCAGCGGCACCGCTTCCTGCGTCACAGCCAGGCGGCGCACCGCCGCGAGACCATCGCCTTCGGCCGCAGCGACAACGGGTTGGCGGAGCGACTCGCCCTGTTCCTGGTGTGGCGCAACCTGGTCCAGGCCCGCTCGGAGCGTCATCCCGGAGACGGGACCACGGCGATGTCCTTGGGTCTGACCGACCGGATCTGGAGCTGGGCGCAGGTGCTGGCCGTGCGGTTGCAGCCCTCCCGGCTGGGAGCGGGAGAACGAGTGATGGCGTTCTATCGCCGCGAGCTGCGGACGCCCCACCTGGCGTCCGAAAGGCGTCACGCCCTGGAACGCGCCTTCTGACAGCCGGACGCGCACCCGCGGCCACACCCGCCCCTGCAGTCACTCAACACTCTGCGCGCCACTATGGGCAGAAAAAACGGCCGGGGAGCGCGCGCTCGCCGCGTCACGCCTCCCCGGCCGGACCTAACCCGTCCCTTTTCTTGTCCGTCGAGTGGATCCGGTTCCGCTCAATCTGCGAGCCGACGGCGGCGGGCTCAGTCGGTGACCTGGAACGGGAGGTCCAGGAGGGGTCGGGCGGCGGGATCCCGCCCTTCCAGCAGGCGGACCTGGTAGCGGCCCGGAGGCAGTTCGGCACGGGGGATGGCCAGGACGACCACCTCGGAGCGATCCTGCTCGGACCGGAGCCGTCCGGCCGTCGTCCCGATCGCCCATCGGACCGAACCCCCCGGGTCACGGATCTCGAACCGGAAGGGATCCTCCGGCCGCGCCCGCTCCGGGACCGTCACCTGGACGGCGAGCAGGGTCAGGGGGTCCTGGGGACGGCGCGCGACGATCGGCTCCGGACCGCCGGAACGGTGGGGCGGAGGCAGGACATTCAAGGACAGCAACCCGTCCCCCGGCGGGCCGTTCGCGGCGCCCGGCCGGGTCGCCGTCGCCTCCCGGCCGCGGACGGCCAGCCAGGACGAGGCTATCCCCAGGAGCAGCCCGGCGGCCAGGGCGGTTCCAAGGTGGCGCCGCGAAAACGCCCGGGAGGAGGCCCGTGCGAAGGGAATCCGCTCCGCCCCGGACACGGCGGAGCCATCGGTCCGTCGGGCTCTCCAGACCTCCGCCTCCAGCCTGCACGACGGGCAGCCGGCGAGGTGCCGGGCCAGCGCCTCGACGCCGGGAAGGTCCTCGCCCAGCGCGTGCCGCCTGACCATCAGGGGTTCGGGGTGCGGGAGAAAGATCTCTTCGCCCCCTTCGCGCAAGGCGGCGCTGACCTGGCCCCACGCCGCGGCGATCTCGCCGCAGGTGCCGCAGGTCGCCAGGTGCTCCTTCATCCGCAGCGCGGCCGTCCCATCCAGCCGGTTCGCCAGGTAGGCGGGCAGTTCATCCTGATACTCGTCGTGCGTCGGCACCGGCCCCCCTGCGTCGCCGCTCGTGCGTCAGCTCTCGGGCTCGGCCGCCCGCCCGGGTCCCGGGGCGGTCAGCAGCCTCTGGATTTTCTCCAGGCAGCGCGCCAGACGGGACTTGACCGTTCCGACCGGCACGCCGAGGGTCGCGGCGATCTCGGCGTAGTTCCGCTGCTCGAAGAAATAGGCGCGGATGAGCGCCCGGCATTCCGCGGAGGCCCGGTCCAGGGCGAGCCGCGCGATCTGCACCGACGCGGCACTCTCCTCGGGCCACGGCCGGCGGTCCGGGACGGTATCGGCGGCCGCGGCGTCGGTTTCGCCGGTCGCGGCGGCGCGGCGCCTCAGCGTCATCGCTTCGAACGCCGTATAGCGGGCCACCGCCTGAACGTAGGTGCGGAAATCCTGGGCGGGATCGAAGCGCTCGCGGCTCAGGCTTTCCAGGACCCGCGCCATCGCGTCCTGGTGCAGATCGAGCCACTCGGCGCGCAGCGTCCAGAAGCGGGGTGACGCCATCACCTGGGCGATCCAGCGGATCACCTGGGCCACCGCGGCGTCGTCGCCTGCGATCAGCCGCCCCTCGATGCTGTCGGCGCGGTAGGGCAAGAACGGGCCTCAGGATCCCCGCGGCGGGCGCGGCGAAACGGGATTCAGCTGCTCCGCCCCGGCACCGCCTCGGCGGCCCCGAGCAGGCTGCGCACGGCGGGGTGGGTGACCTCGCCTCCCCGCGTGACCGTGGTGTCGCGGGTGATCTCGTCGTCCGGGTCGAGCGTCAGGGTCCCCCCCTTCACGAGGTGGACGAGCAGGTTGGCGACGTTCCTGGCGTACAGCTGGCTGCTGTGGAACGGCACGGTCGCCGGGAGGTTCGTCGGACCCAGCACGGTCACGCCATGCTCGACGACCGTCTCGTCGGGCCGGGTGACCTCGCAGTTGCCGCCACGCTCGGCGGCCAGATCGACGATCAGCGAGCCGGGCGCCATGCCACGCACCATGTCGCGCGTCACCAGCACCGGCGCCCGCTTCCCGGGCACCGCCGCGGTGGACACCACGACGTCGTTGCGCGCCACCACCGTGGCCATGAGCTCCCGCTGTTTGCGGTAGAACTCCACGCCCATCTGCCGGGCGTAGCCGCCGGTCCCCTCGGCCGTGCCGGTTTCGAGGGGCATCTCGACGAAACGCGCCCCCAGGCTCTGCACCTGCTCCTTGACCGCCGGCCGCACGTCGTAGGCTTCGACCACGGCACCGAGGCGCCGCGCCGTGGCGATCGCCTGGAGCCCCGCCACACCGGCGCCGATCACCAGCACCCTGGACGGGGCGAGGGTGCCGGCGGCGGTCATCAGCATGGGGAACATGCGCGGCAGGGTGGCGGCCGCCAGGAGCACGGCCTTGTAGCCGGACACCGTCGCCATCGACGACAGGGCGTCCATGCCCTGGGCCCGGGTGATCCTCGGGATCATCTCCATGGAGAGGGCGACGATCCCCCGTGCCGCCGCCTCGCGCGCCAGATCGGGATGCGTGAGGGGATCGAGGAAACCGATCAGGAGCTGGCCGGAGCGCATCTTTTCCAGATCGCTGTGCCCGCTCCGGGGGTTGTAGCCGAGACCGCGCACCACGGTCAGGATCCCGGCGGCCGCGAACACCTCGTCGCGCGACGCCGCGAGCGTCGCTCCCTGATCGCGGTAGGCCGCGTCGGGATATCCCGCCTCCTCGCCGGCCGAGGCCTGGACGAGGACCTCCAGCCCCGCCTTCTTGAGCATCGGGATGACGGCGGGTGTCAGGGCCACGCGCCGCTCGCCCGGGTAGGTCTCCTTGACGACCCCGACCTTCATGACGCCGCTTCCTCCTCAGGAGACCGCACATTCTATCGAAAAACAGCCGCGTTCACTGCGTGAGCCGTGCCGGACGACAGCCCCGCGTTTCACATCGAGAAATCGGAGGGCGGGGGCGCGCCGGGACCGGCGGCGGCGCCCGCGGTCGCGAGCAGCGATCGACGCAGCGCCGGGGCGCTGTCCAGAGATTCCGCCAGACGCCGGACGGCCGCGGCCGCCGCC
>JBOGOE010000332.1:0-7072 GCA_050747445.1 Candidatus Polarisedimenticolia bacterium
CCGCTCGGCCATCCCTCCGGGCGGCCCATTATAGCGGCGGGAACGATTTGCACGGCTCCGCGGACCTGATCGGAAAGCTGGTCGTCCTGCTGGCGATCGCCAGCGCCGTCCTGTTCCTCCTCACCCGGCTCCGCCTGCCGCCGGTGGTCGGCTACCTGGTGTCGGGGGTCCTCCTCGGCCCGCACGGGCTGCGGCTGGTCTCCGAGAGCGACACGGTCGCCTCGCTCGCCGAGATCGGCGTCCTCCTCCTGATGTTCACCCTCGGTCTGGAGTTCGACTGGAACTCCTTCTGGCGCTACCGGCGGGTGATCGTCGGCGGCGGCGCGCTGCAGATCCTCCTGACCATCATCCTGGCCGTCGGTGCCGGCCGGCTCCTCGGCTGGCCGCCGCGGACGGCGATCGTCCTCGGCTGCATCGTCGCCCTCAGCAGCACCGCGGTCGTCCTCAAGAGCCTGATGCAGCAGGGGCTCACCGACACCCTGCCGGGACGCCTCACCATCGGCGTCCTGATCATGCAGGACCTGAGCGTGGTGCCGATGATGATCCTGCTGCCGCTGGGGGGCGGCACGCCGGCGGAGGTCGCCCTGAACCTGGCCGGGGCGCTCGGCCGATCGGTCCTGCTCCTGGCCATCACCTGGGTCCTCAGCCGCTACCTGATGCCGCGCCTCCTCCACCTGGTCGCCTCGGGGCGGAGCCAGGAGCTGTTCCTGCTGGCGACCCTGACCCTCTGTCTCGGCATGGCGTGGCTGAGCCACAGCCTCGGCGTCTCCTACGCCCTCGGCGCCTTCCTGGCGGGGCTGATCCTGGGGAGCAGCGAGTACGCCCACCAGATGACCGCCGACATCGTGCCGTTCCGCGACGTCTTCTCGGGGGTCTTCTTCGTCGCCATGGGGATGCTGCTCGACGCCGGGTACGCCCTGGCCAACTGGCCGGCGGTCGTGGTCATGGTCGGCGTGATCCTGATCGTGAAGACCGCGATCACCACCGCGGCCGTGGGAGGGTTCGGCTACCCGCTGCCGGTGGCGCTCCAGGTGGGGATCAACCTGGCGCAGGTCGGGGAGTTCTCCTTCCTGATCGCCCTGATGGGCCTGCAGCAGGGGCTGATCGCCCGCGAGGCCTACCAGACGGCGATCGCCGCCTCGGTCGTCACCATGATGCTGGCGCCGGTCGCCACCCTGACCAGCGCCCGCATCGCCTCCTGGACCGCCCGCGCCACCGGCGGTCTCCTGCCGGCGTGGAACCGGCTCGCCGCCTCCTGGCAGGCGGAGGATCCGTCCACCGAGGCGGGAGCCGCCGTCCCCCCTTCCGACCACATCGTCATCCTGGGTTACGGCACCCTGGGGCGCACGCTGGGCGAGGTGCTGATGACCAACCAGGTGCCGTTCGTGGCGATGGAGCTCGACCCGTCCCTGGTCCGCGAGGCCCGGCGGGCCGGTCACCCGGTCTGGTTCGGCGACGCCGGCAGCGAGGAGATGCTGCGCCGCGTCGGCGTGGAACGGGCCCGCACCCTGGTGGTCGCGCTGCCGGATCACATCATGGAGCGGGCGGTGATCCGCCGCGCCCGCGCCCTCAACCCCGAGGTCCACATCCTGGCGCGCGGCCGCCGCGGCGCCGAGGACGACGAGTTGTACCGCGACGGCGCCGACGAGGTGGTCCACGAGGGGTTCGAGGTCGGCATCGAGTTCCTGGCGCGCATCCTGCGCCGGCTCAACTTCCCGAAGCAGCAGGTGGAGCGCCAGCTGGGCCGCCTGCGCAGCGGCCGCTACGAGATCTTCCGACGGGAGGACTTCGCCCCCCGCCCGATCGGCGACGTCCGCCGCGCGCTCGACTCGCTGCGGGTCGAGTTCCTGGAAGTCCCCCCGGGGTGCCGGATGGCCGGCGTCACGCTGCGCGAGGCCGGCATCCGCGAGACGACCGGCGCCCTCGTCCTGGCCGTGGTCCGCGACGGCCAGGTGGTCCACTCCCCCGACGCCTCGTTCGTCCTGTCGACGGGGGACACGCTCCTGGTCTCCGGCGCGGTGGAGCAGGTCGCGGCCGCCGAGGAGATGCTGCGGGGGGCCGAGGCCTGAAGCCCCTCCCCGGCCGGATGGCGCGGCCGGCTTCCCTCAGAACGTCAGCCGCAGGAAGCCGGGCCGGCCGGGCAGGTATCGCAGCGTCGGACGGCCGCGCCCGCGACCGTCGCGCGGCGCCGCGTCGAGCGCGCCTCCCCCGCCAGGGTCGCGCCACGGGTGCCGCGCCGCGATCCCCCTGCCGATCGCCAGACCCAGCCCCGCCCCGGCGAGGACGTCCGAGACCCAGTGGGTGTCCCGGCGCGCCGTGGAGAGGCCGACGAGACCCGCGAGCGGATAGCCGATCCAGGCCGCGGTGCGGCCGTAGCGATCGGCGAACACCGCCGCCACCGCAAAGGAGCGGGAGGTGTGACCGGAGGGAAAGATGGTATCCCCTTCCCAGAACCCGCCGGGATCGACGCCGTCCGCCGGGCGCTCCCGGCCGAACAGCCCCTTGGCGGCGCTGGTCGTCAGCGTCGTCCAGAGGAGGGCCTCGAAGGCGGTCGCCGCCGAGGATGCGGCCCGCTCGCGCTCCGCCGTCCGCGCGAGGAGCCACACCGCGCCGATCGCGGCCCCCGCCACCCATTCCTTCCCGAGCGGCTCGATCCGATCCGCCGCCCGATCCAGGTCCCGGCTGTCGTGCTCCAGGTTCTCGCGCCGGATCGCATCGTCCCGGCCGATGAGGAGCGCCGTTCCGGCCACCACGGCCGCGGTCGTCCACACCCCCCGGCGGGTCGGGCGGGCCGGGAAGGTGAACAGGTACTTCCCGTCGTCGACGAAGGTGCGCGCCGCGGCGCGGACCCGGGACCCGGCGGCGTCACCGGCCGCGACGCCCGCCGGACTCTCTTCCGACGCGGGCGCCCCCTGCTCCCGGACCGGTCCGTCTTCGCGAACCGGTCCCTCTCCCCGGACGGGTCCGGCCCACGGAGCGGCGCCGAGACAGAGGACGAGCGTGGCGACGCGGCGCCGGAGCGCGGGAGATCGATGCCGGGGGGCGTTCACGCCGGCATCATAAGGGGGTCAGCGGCCCCGACGGAAGAAACGGACCATGCCGCCGGGAGACCGGCTTCGGGGCGGCCTCAGGCGGCGCGGATCTCGGCGGCGCCGAAGTAGGGTTGCAGCGCCTCGGGGATCGCGACGCTGCCATCGCGGCGCTGGCCGTTCTCCAGGATCGCCACCAGGGTGCGGCCGACCGCGAGCCCCGATCCGTTGAGCGTGTGGACCAGCTCGGTCTTCCCGGCCGGGCCCCGGCGGAAGCGGATGCCGGCGCGACGCGCCTGGTAGTCGGTGCAGTTGGAGCAGGACGAGATCTCGCGATAGGCGTTGAAGGAGGGCAGCCACACCTCGAGGTCGTAGGTCTTGGCCGAGGGGTACCCCATGTCGCCGGTGCACAGGCTGACGACCCGGTAGGGCAGTCCCAGCCGCTGCAGGACCTGCTCGGCGTCGGCGACCATCCGCTCCAGGGCCTCGAACGACGCCTCCGGCTTCGCGAACTTCACCATCTCCACCTTGTTGAACTGGTGCTGCCGGATCAACCCCTTGACGTCCTTGCCATAGGAGCCGGCCTCGCTCCGGAAGCACGGAGTGAACGCGGTGTAGGACAGCGGCAGCCGCGCCCCGTCCAGGATCTCCTCGCGGTGCAGGTTGGTCAGCGGCACCTCCGCCGTCGGGATCAGGTAGAACCCGAACTTCTCCACCTTGAACAGGTCCTCCTCGAACTTCGGCAGCTGTCCGGTGCCGGTCATGGTTTTCGCGTTGACCAGGAGCGGCGGGAAGATCTCCGTGTAACCGTGCTCGCGGGTGTGCAGGTCGAGCATGAAGTTGATCAGCGACCGCTCCAGCCGGGCGCCGGCGCCGTGATAGACGACGAACCGCGCCCCGGCGATCCGGGCCGCCCGCTCGAAGTCCAGGATCCCCAGACGCGTCCCGAGGTCCCAGTGCGCCGCCGGCTCGAACTCGAAGCGGGGCGGCGCGCCCCAGCGGCGCACCTCGATGTTGTCCTGCGACGTCTTGCCGATCGGAACGCTGCGGTCCGGGACGTTCGGCATCGACAGGAGAAAGGTCTCGAGCGACGCCTGGACCTCGGCGACCCGCGCGTCGAGCGTCTTGATCCGCGTCCCCGCCTCGCGCATCTCCCCGATCAGGGGGGCGGCGTCCTCCCCCTTCTTCTTGAGACCGGCGATCTCGTCCGACGCCTTGTTGCGGCGCGCCTTGAGGATCTCGACCTCGCGCAACGCCGCGCGACGCGCCTCGTCGAGGGCGGTGAACTCCTCGAGACGGACCACCGCGCCGCGGTCGCGAAGCGCCTTTTCCACCGCCGGCAGGTTCTCCCGAACCCATGTCATGTCGAGCATTGCGGCGGAGTCTAATGCACGCGTTTTTCGACTGTCAAACGCGGACCCCGTCCCGGCCGAGGATGACGGCCAGGGCCTCCACCAGCCTGCGGCCGTGCCCTCCGCCGGGATCCCTGGAAGGGTTGTAACAGGCGATCGCCGCGCCGAGCAGAAGCGGCGAGGCGCCCGCGGGGCGCAGCAGGGCGATCAGCTCGTCCCATTCGAGGCCGCCGGGCATCAGGTAGTCGGTGGCGGGGAAGGCGTCCCGGTCCAGCACGTCGAGATCGAGGTGGATCCAGAACCGCGTGCCCCGCGTCTCAAGCCGCTCGACGGCGCGCCGTCCGGCCTCCGCCGCGCCGAGCCGCCCGATCGCGCTCCGATCGAAATGCAGGAACCCCGGACCCAGATCCTTCGGCAGCAGGGATCCGCGGGCCGCCGCTTCGTTGCGGTCGCGGTCGCCGAGCAGGACCGCGTCCTCGACGGCCGCGGCCGGTCCGGGTCCGACCGCCTCCAGCAGCCCCGGCGGTCCGTGACCCAGGGCGACGGCCAGCGGCACGTCGGCCGCCTCGCCGGTCGGCGAGGTCCTTCCGTCGTACAGGTCGAGATGGCCGTCGGCCCACACCACGCCGGCCCGCCCGAAGACGTCGCGCGCCGCCGCCATCGCCCCCATCATCTGCGTGCAGCAACCGCCGGCCAGGATCGGCCGATCGCCGCGGCGCAGGACCTCGGCGAGGCGCCGTCGCAGGACACGCGTCGTGTTCAGGACGCTGTGGTAACCGACGATTCCGGACTCCGGATCGCGCACCGGGCTGTCGATCCGGACCGGCAGGTCACCGAGGTCCGCGGCGGCCAGCCGTTCCACCAGCCCGGCGTCACGCAGCGCCGCGGGGCTCAGCTCGGTGCCACCGGGCCGTCCAAGACAGTCGATCGGCACGCCGAGGACCGCGAAGGCGCCGACCGGTCCGGGAGCCTGCCCCGGTCGTGCCTCGGTCCGGCTCACGATCCCGCCGCCATCTCTTCGGAGGTCACGTTGTACCGGCGCAGCAGCGACCGCGCCCGCAGGCGTTCCGCCGCCAGGACCGGATCGTCCTCGCGGTACCAGGCGCCCGCGAGCATCTTCGACTTCTCGGCCGTCTCTTCGTGCATGGGCGAGGCGGAGACTACAGGCGCCCCCCGTCCCGGTCAAGCCGCCCCTGTGGCAGAATGCCGGGGCATGGCCCGCACCCGCCGCGCCGACTACGTGCGCAGCAACCGGATTCTCATCCTGAAGCTCGAGGATCCCGCGGCGCCGGCCGCCATCGCCCGGCGTCTGCTGTCGGTGCACGACGCCCTCAGCCGGCGCGTCCTCGGCGGCGATCTCCTGGCGGCGCTGGCGGAGCGGACCGGCGCGCGGCCGCCCGAGCTGGTCGTCCCCGACCTGCACCAGCCGCACCGCCGCGAGGGGGGCCGGATCGTCTACAGCCTGCAGGGGGACTACCGCCGGAGACGGCCCTCGCCCTCCGACCCGGAGGTGGCGCGCGGCGGCCGGCCGCTCGGCCGCATCCGGGTCCTCAACCGCACCCCGGCGCGCGGCGACGCCGTGCGTCCCTCGGCCTTCCTCAATACGCTGCTCCACGAGTTCTGCCACCACCATGACGCGGAGGTCCTCGACCTGCTGCATTCGTTCCACACCGGCGGCTTCTACGCGCGGCTGCGCCATCTCAAGGGGCAGATGGGCCTCCATGTATAATCCGCCGCCGGTGCGCGGCCCGGCGCCGGAGCGCGGCGGACGGCGGCCGCGCTCCTCCGAGGTCCCGTGAAGACACCACCGCCGATCCGCAAGGCCGTCTTCCCCGCCGCCGGGCTGGGGACCCGCTTCCTCCCCGCCACCAAGGCGCAGCCCAAGGAAATGCTGCCCCTGGTGGACAAGCCGATCATCCAGTACGTCGTCGAGGAGGCGGTTGCCTCCGGCATCCGGACGGTGATCATCGTCACCGGCCGCGGCAAGAGCGCCATCGAGAACCACTTCGATCACGCCTGCGAGCTGGAGGACCTGCTGGAGCGCCGCGATCGCCACGATCTGCTGCGCGCGGTTCACGCGATCTCCGACATGGTCGACATCTCCTACATCCGGCAGAAGGAGCCGCTCGGGCTGGGACACGCCATCCTGGTGACGCGCGATCTCGTGGGCGACGAGCCGTTCGCGGTGTTCCTGGCGGACGACGTCATCGACTCGCCGGTGCCGGTGATGCGCCAGCTGGTGGAGGTGTACCAGCGCCACGGAACGTCGGTCATCGGCGTGGAGCGGGTGAGCCGCGACCGCACCCGGGACTACGGCATCGTGGCGGCCCGCCCGAAGGGGGATCGGCTCTACCGGGTCACCGACCTGGTGGAGAAACCCAGCCCGGAGGACGCCCCCTCCGATCTGGCGATCATCGGGCGCTATGTCCTGACGCCCGAAGTCTTCGACCACCTGGAGAAGACCACCGCCGGCCGGGGCGGCGAGATCCAGCTCACCGACGCCCTGCGCTCGCTGCTGCGGCAGCAGCCGATCCACGCGTGGCGGTTCTCGGGACACCGCTACGACACCGGCGACAAGCTCGGGTTCCTGAAGGCGACCGTCGAGTTCGCCCTGGGTCGCGACGACCTCGGCGCCCCGTTCAGGAGCTATCTGAGATCCCTCGACCTCGGTGAGGCGGCGACGCCCCGCCG
>JBOGOE010000333.1:0-23281 GCA_050747445.1 Candidatus Polarisedimenticolia bacterium
ACAGAAGATTCAGCGCGGCCCAGCGCACCACCGGGGCCTTCAATCGAACCTCGCTGCCGACGCGGAGTGTGCGCCACCTTACGCGCCGGCGCGGTCCTTGTCAAGGAACGGCGGGATACGGTATAACGTGCCCTCGAACGGGCGGGACCGCTGTCGCGCGCAACCCCGCGCCAGATGGAATCGATCACACGACCCTGATCCTCGAGGTCGCACCTGACGCCTGGCGGCGCGAACGCGGGCGTGCAGGCGTCTCCGGGATGACCGCAGCCCCGACACCCGTCCACCGGACGCCGATCCTGCCGGCGGCCGCGATTGGCATCGTCTCAGTTCTCGTCGCCCTGGCCGTAAGGGGAGAGCCGCTTCTTGCCCAGCCTCCTGCCCCGCCGGTCGCGGGACCTGCCGCCCGCGAGGGGCCGCCATCCTTATATGAGGACGCCACCTACGAAACGGCGCTCCTGCATTACCGCGACGGCCGCGCCGCCGAGGCCCTGGCGGTGATCGACCGGGCGCTCCAGCGGAAGGAGAACCGGCAGGGGAACGCGGGCGCCGCCCTGCGCACCCTGGCCGGCTGGTGCCACCTCCGGCGGGGCGCCCTCGACAGCGCCGAACGGGAGTTCCGCGCCGCCGTCGATCTGGCGCCGCGCGCCGTCGATGCCCGGGTCGGGATCGGTTATGTCCACCTGCGCCGCGGCCGGGCCGGCGAGGCGGAGGCGGCCTTCACCGCGGTCCTGGAGGAGACGCCGCGCCACGCCGACGCCCTGAAAGGGGCGGCGATGGCCCTGCGGGACCAGAGGCGCTTCCCGGAGGCGGCGGCGCGGCTGCGGCAGGCGCTGGCGGTCGATCCGGCCGACACCGAGGCGAAGGGGCTGCTCGAACAGGCCCTGGCGGCCGGAGGCGCCGGGGGGCGGGAGGCGCGCCCGCGGCCGCCGGCCGGCGACCGTGTCCCGATCCGGGTGGTCGCCCGGGCCGGCGGCGGGCGGATCGTCACCGGGGCGGAGGATCCACCGGGCCGGCCGTTCTTCGTCAAGGGGATCAACTTCGGCGTCGCCCTCCCGGGCCGCTTTCCGGCCGAATTCCCCGAAGATGCGGCGACCTACGCTTCGTGGCTGGCGCACGCGGCCGATCTGGGGGCCAACACCGTCCGGCTCTACACCCTTCTCCCTCCGGTCTTCTACGCGGCGCTTGAGACCCACAACCGCCGGCACCCGGCTTCGCCGATATGGCTGATGCAGGGGGTCTGGACCGAGCTGCCCGACGACCACGACTACGACGGCGCGTCGTTCGTGGGGGGGCTCCGGGCCGAGATCGCCCGCGTGGTGGACGCGGTGCACGGCAACCTCGATCTGCCGGCCCGCCCGGGACACGCCCATGGCGCCTACCGGGCCGACGTCTCCGGCCACGTCGTCGCCTGGCTGCTGGGCCGCGAGTGGGAGCCCCACTCGGTCGAAACGTACGACCGTCTGGCGGCGCAACGCGGCGCGGCGCCGTTCCGCGGCGCCTACTTCAACACCACCGGCGCCGCCACGCCGTTCGAGGCGTGGCTGGCCGGGCTGCTGGACTTTACCGTCGATTACGAGACCGGCCGCTACCGGCGGCAGCGTCCCGTGTCGTTCGTCTCCTGGCCGACCCTCGACCCGCTGCGGCATCCGACCGAGGCGACCAGGACCGAGGAGATCGCGCTCCTGCGCCGGCGGGGGGAAATCGTCGACCCGGCCGGGATGCTGGAGTACGACAACGACGGGGTCACGGTCGACACGAGGCGGATCGTCCCCACCACCGCCGCCCGGGGCGGTCTGTTCGCCACCTATCACGCCTACCCGTACTACCCGGACTTCATGAACCTCGACCCCGCCTACCTGAAGGCCCGCGACGCGGGCGGACCGAGCGCCTACATCGGCTACCTGCGGGACCTGAAACGGCACCACGGCGATCAGCCGATCGTCATCGCCGAGTTCGGCGTGCCGAGCAGCCGCGGTCTGGCCCATTTCCAGCCGCAGGGGTGGCACCACGGCGGCCACACCGAGACCCGGCAGGCCGAGATCGACGCGCGGCTGCTGCGCGACATCGACGAAGCGGGGCTGGCCGGAGGCGTCCTGTTCGCGCTCCTCGACGAGTGGTTCAAAAGGAACTGGCTGGTGATGGAGTTCGAGATCCCGGCCGGTCGCAACCCGCTCTGGCTCAACGCGCTCGATCCCGAGCAGAACTACGGCGTGCTTGCGGCGCGACCGGGGAAAGAGCGCTCCAAGGTGACGGTCGACGGCCGGGCGGGGGACTGGGCCGGGATGAAGCCGCTCCTTAGGCGCTCCGCCGGCGGGCCGATGCGGCGGCTGGACGACGGGCACGACGACGTCCGGACCCTGAGGGGGCTGTGGGCGGCCCACGACGAGGCCTATCTCTATCTGCGTCTCGACGTCGAACGGCTCGACGCCGACGGCGACGGCCGCCCCGACTGGAAGGATGCCTGGTACCTGATCGGCATCGACACCTACGACGCCCGGCGCGGCGACCACCGCCTCCCGATCGACGGGAACGCGGTCTCCCCGGCCGGATTCGAATTCTGCGTGGTGCTCGACGGCGAGACCACGGCGCGGCTCCTGGTGGACCAGACGTATCACGTTCACGGGTCGAAGCGACGCCCGTACCGTTCGGCGGAGAACGCCGACGGACGGTACGTGCCGATCCGGGTGCGGCCGAACCGGGGCCGGCTGGGAAGGGACGGCACCCTCTACCCGCCGCGGTACCATGATCGATCTCCCCTGGCGCACGGCTCGACGGACCGGCGGGATCCCGACTACAGCAGCCTGGCCGACTGGCGGGCCGGGGCGGCGGAGGGAATCATCGAGATCCGTCTGGGCTGGGCCCTGCTCAACGTGGCCGACCCGTCGTCGCGCCGCGTGGTGTGGGACGATCCGGACGACCTGCGCCTCATCGGAACCGCGGAGACGCCGGGGTTCCGCTTCCAGGCCGCCGCCGTCAGACCCGGCGTTGCCCCCGGCGCGGACACCCCCTTCCGCGCCCGACTCGCCGACCTTCTCCCGGCGCTGGACGCGCCGCGGATCGGGGACCTACCTTCCTATGGCTGGCCCGGCTGGGACCGCCCCTCCTACCGGATCGAACGGAAGGACGGCTGGGCGATCCTGAAGGAGGCGTTCGGGTCGGTCCCGGCGCGCGGGGAGGCACCGTGAGGGACGTCGCGGCGACACTCGTGGCCCTGCTCCTGCTGGCGCCGCCGGCCGCCGGCCCCCATGCCTGGGGCGCGGAGGAAGCGCCCGGGCGGGATCCCGGCGCGATCCTCGCCGAAGCCGACGAGGCCTATGCCGCCGAGGACTACAAGCGGGCCCGCCCCCTGTACGAGGAGGCGGCCCGGCTCGACCCCCGGTCGGTCCGCGCCCTGCGGCGCGCGGCGCTCCTGCAATCCTGGGACGGCGATCTGCAGGCGTCGATCGGGAACTACCGCGCCGCCCGCGCCCTCGCCCCGGACGACCTCGACATCTCCCTGGAGCTGGCGAAGGTCCTGTCGTGGGGCAACAATCTCGGGGCGTCGATCGCCGTCTACGAGGAGCTGCGGGGGCGCCACCCCGACGAGCCCCGGGTCCTGCTCGGTCTGGGCGAGGTCCTGTCCTGGAAGGGACGGTTTGCGGACGCCGACGCCCTCTACCGTGACATGGTCGACCGGCAGATCGCCCCGATCAAGGCCCATCTCGGACGGGCGCTCATCCGCGGCTGGCAGGGGGATTTCGACGCCGCGGCGGATTTCTATCGCGACGTCCTGAAGGCCGAGCCCGGGAACCTGGAAGCCCGTCTGGGTCTGGCGCGGGTGCACCACTGGGAGGGGCTCGATCGGGTGGCCCGCGAGCAGGTCGGCAACATCGTCATGGACCACCCCGACAGCCGCGACGCCCGGGAGCTCCAGGAGACCATCGACCTCACCCTCCGCCCGCGCGGCGAGATCGACGCGTTCCGCTTCAGCGACAGCGACTCGAACCGCGTCGACGCGGCGACCGCCGGCACCGTCTTCATGGCGGAGCCGCAGACCTCGATCCGGATCGACTACTCCAACCTGCGCGCCGAATGGCGCTGTCAGGTGGCGGCGTTCTGCGCGGCTCCGGGGCTGGGCGTCGGCGAGGTGGCCGGCGCCCGCTCCCAGGTGGTGACCGCCGGTCTCACGTCGCGTCTGATCAAGCCGCTCACGTTCCACATGCGGGTCGGCGCGGTGCGGCAGGACACCTTCACGGGGACCTCCCGGGCGGTGGGGATCGGGGGCGGGTTCATCCGCTGGCAGTTCGGGCCCCGTTTCGGCCTGGTCACCAGCGGGGGCCGCGAGACGCTCCTCGACACCGCCCTCCTCATGGACCGCGGGATCCGGGTGGACAACGCCGACGTCCGGCTGGAGTACCGCTTCCACCCCGGCTGGACGCTGTCGGGAGGCGGCGGCTACGGCTCCTACTCCGACGGCAATTTCCGGCAGAGCGCCGGGGCCTTCGTGCAGTACCGCTTCCCGGTGTCGAACCCCTCGCTGTCCCTCATGCTCGACGTCCGCTACCGGACCTTCCACCAGGACCTCGACAGCGGCTACTTCGACCCGCGGCGCTACGACTCGGAGCTTCTGACCCTGGCGTTGTGGGACGAGTACCGGCAGGGCCGCTTCTTCTGGCGGATCGAGGGGACCTGGGGGCGCCAGGACTTCGAGACCGGAGCCGGGGTCACGGTGGAGTCGGGCAGCGACGACACGGTCCAGGCGGCGTACGTCTCGGCCGGCGTCGGGTTCGGGAAGCGCGGTTCGCTCGAGGCGTTCTACGCGCGGAGCGACTACGCCCTGCAGCTGGCGACGGGATTCACCTCCAGCCGCTCGGGCTTCGCGTTCCGCTATCGTTTCTGAGGGGGTCCCGGCGCCGTGCCCGAACCGAACCGCATCCTGATCGTGGACGGCGACCCGATGGCGCGCCGCTTTCTCGGCGCCCTGCTGGCGCACGGCGGTTTCGAGCCGCACGAGGCCGGGGACGGCGAGGCGGCGATAAGGCAGGCCGGCGCCCTGCGCCCGCGGCTGGTGATCCTGGAGCTGGTCCTGCCGTACAAGGACGGCTTCGAGGTGATCCACGCGTTGCGGGAGGATCCGGAGACCCGCGCGCTCCCGATCCTGGTCGTTTCGGTGAAGGATCGCGAAGAGGAGATCGTGAAGGCCCTCGACCTGGGGGCCGACGATTACCTGATCAAGCCGTTCAGCACGCGGGAGCTTCTGGCGCGGGCGCGCAAGATCCTGGGGCGGGGACGCTGATGCGGGAGATCGTCGTCCAGATCGTCGGGTGGACCGGCGCGATCCTGGCGGGTCTCACCCTGCTGATCATCGTGAACAAGGCGGCGCGGGAGACCCGCGAGGCCCTCGACCGGCGCCGGCGCGCGCTGCTCGAGCCGCGTCTGTTCGAGTACGCCGGCGCCGTGACCGGGCGGTCGGTCGCGTCCCACCTGCCGCAGCCGCTCCGCCGGCGCGACCGCCGCCTGGCCGAGGCGATCCTCCTGGAGATGGCGCACGTCGTCAAAGGGGAGACCCGCGATCGCCTGACCGCCGCCTTCGAATCGCTGGGGAGCGTCGCCCGCGCCATCCGGGGTCTGAAGTCCCGGCGCTGGTGGCGGCGGGCGGAGGCCGCCGAGCGTCTCGGTCTGATGCGCAGCGCCTCCGCCGTCGAGCCCCTGGTGGCGCTGATGGGGGACGAGGCCGGCGAGGTGCGGATGCGCGCCGCCCGCGCCCTCGGATGGATCCGCGGCCGGACCTCGATCCGCCCGCTGATCGCCGCGCTGGCCGACCCCAGCCGCTGGTCGGCGATCCGGGTCGCGGAGATCCTGATCAACGTCGGCGCCGAGGCGGTGGACGAGCTCCTCGCGGCCTGGAGCGATC
This sequence comes from Candidatus Polarisedimenticolia bacterium, assembly GCA_050747445.1. Lineage (GTDB taxonomy): Bacteria > Acidobacteriota > Polarisedimenticolia > Gp22-AA2 > Gp22-AA2 > JBOGOE01. Next base: position 5,894 of record JBOGOE010000333.1, read on the forward strand.
TGCCGCGTCACGCGCGCATCTCGGCGCTCGACGTCCTGGGGCGGATCCGCAGCCTCAAGTCGAAGGAGCTGATGGGCCGCTGCCTGTCCGACGAGGACGCGGACATCCGGGCGCGCGCCGCGCACGGGCTCGGTCTCATCGGGGATCCCGGGTCGGCGGATCTCCTCCTGAAGGCCCTGCGGGATCCGGAGTGGCCGGTGCGGGCCATGGCCGCGAAATCCCTGGGGAGGCTCGGCGGCCCCACCGCCATCCCGGCGCTGTGCGACGCGCTCAAGGACCGGCAGTGGTGGGTGCGGGCCAACGCCGGGGAGGCGCTCCGCGGTCTGGGCCCCCCGGGGCTGGAGGCGCTGGTGCGGATGCTCGACGCCGAGGACACCTTCGCGCGCCACCAGGCGGTCGTGCAGCTCGAGGAGAGCCGCATCGTCGATCAGTACGTCATCGATCTGGTCGCCCCCGACCCCGCCCGGCGCGCCGCGGCGATCGCCTTCGTGGAGAAGATCATCGCGCTGCAGCGGGTCGGTCATCTGACCGAGCAGGCCATCGCCAACGCGCAGGAGGGGGTCCGCCGGGCCCTGGTGACCATCCTGAAGCGACCGGCCGAGGGAGGTTCCTGATGCGCGGACGCTCCGTTCCCCGGGTGGCCCCATGAGCTGGCACGGCATCCTCACCGACCTGCTCCTGGCCTTCAACCGGTACGTCATCTATTACTTCACGCTGCTCAACGGCGTCTACCTCCTGCTGTTCCTGGTCTCCCTGTTCGAGGTGGTGCGCTTCGTGCGGCGCACCTTCTTCTCCGACTACGAGCAGATCCTGAAATCGGAGATGACCTGGCCGATCTCGGTGGTCGTGCCGGCCCACAACGAGGCGCGCAACATCGTCGAGACGGTGCGCTCCCTCCTGGGGGTGAACTACGGCCAGTTCGAGGTCGTCGTGGTGAACGACGGCTCGACCGACGACACCCTGAAGCGGCTGGTGGACGCGTTCGAGCTGAAGCGGACCGATCGGATCTACCGCCGGACCCTGCCGACCGGCCCGGTGCGCGGTCTGTTCGCGTCGCTCGAGTATCCGAACCTGGTCGTGGTCGACAAGGAATGGGCCGGCAAGGCCGACGCCCTCAACACCGGCATCAACGTGTCGCGCTACCCGCTGTTCTGCTCGGTGGACGCCGATTCGATCATCGAGGAGAACGCCCTCCTGCGCGTGGTCAAGCCGTTCATGGAGCACCCCCAGGAGATGGTCGCGGCCGGCGGCATCGTCCGGATCGTCAACGGCTGCACGGTCCACGAGGGGCGCGTCATCCGGATCGGGCTGCCGGGGCGGGCGCTTCCGATCTTCCAGGTCGTGGAGTACCTGCGCGCCTTCCTGGGCGGGCGGATCGCCTGGAGCACCCTGAGGTCGCTCCTGATCATCTCCGGCGCCTTCGGTCTGTACCGCAAGTCCGAGGTGATCGCCGTCGGGGGCTACGACCGCTGGAGCGAGACCGAGGACCTGGAGATGGTGCTCAAGTTGCACGAGCACCTGCGCCGCCTCAAGCGCCGGTACCGGATCGTCTTCGTCCCCGACCCGGTCTGCTGGACCGAGGTGCCGGTCTCCTTCGGCGTCCTGGCGCGGCAGCGGAACCGCTGGCACCGGGGTCTATTGCAAAGTCTCTGGCACCACCGGCGGATGCTCCTCAACCCGCGCTACGGCGTGATCGGCATGATCGGCCTGCCGTACTTCTTCCTGTTCGAGATGCTGGGGCCGTTCGTCGAGCTCCTGGGCTGGATCGCCGTCCCCCTCGCCTGGTGGATGGGGCTGCTCAACATCGATTACTTCCTGCTGTTCCTGATGCTGGCGATCTTCTTCGGCGTCTTCCTCAGCGTCGCTGCCGTCCTGCTGGAGGAGATCTCCTTCCGCCGCTACCCGGGGTGGGAGCACCTGGGGGTGCTGGTAATCGCCGGCGTCCTCGAGAACTTCGGCTATCGCCAGGTCCTGGCGATCTTCAAGGCCAAGGCCTTTTTCGATTTCCTGCGCCGCCGCCGCGCCTGGGGCCGGATGGACCGCGAAGGGTTCCGTCCCGCCCGTCCCGCCGCCACGGACGGGTGAGCCGCGGGTCCGCCGGGGGCGCCCGATTCAGGCGCGAAGCGCCCGCCGGACCTCACCCACCAGATACAGCGACCCCGTGATCACGCCGAGCGCTTCGGTCTCCGGGGCGCGGCGCAGGAAGTCGAGCGCCTCGAGCGGGTCCGCCTCGGCGCGCACCCCGGAGTGACTCCCGGACGCGAGCTCCAGCAACTCCTCCGCGGGCGTCCCCCGCGCCGTCGGGATCGAGGTCACGACGATCGACGCCGCCAGCGGGGCGAGGATCCGCAGCATCTCGCCGGCCGGCTTGTCGTGCATGGCGCCGAACAGCAGGGTGACGCGGCGGCCCGCCTGGTGGCGGCGCAGGTAGGCGGCGAGGGTGGCGCAGCCGGCGGGATTGTGGGCGCCGTCCAAAAGGAGATCGGGCCGGCCCGGGATCAGCTCCAGACGGCCCGGCCAGCGGGCGGAGGCGAGACCGGCGGCCACCGTGGCCGGCTCGATTCGATCGAAGCCGGCGCCGGCCAGCCGTTCCGAGAGCAGGACGGCGGCGGCCGCGTTCCCGACCTGGTGGTCGCCGCGCAACGCCAGGACGATCCGGTCCCACCGCCCGCCGCCGGGTGTCGCCAGGGAGAAGACCGGGGGGTCGGCGAATTCCGGCGCCTCCCCGGCCGGCGCCGGCCGGAGGTCGCACGCCTCGACCGTCAGCACCGGCGCCCCGGCGCCTGCGGCCGCTTCCAGGATGACCCGGAGCGCCGCCGGCTCCTGAGGGGAGACGACCACCGGGACGCCGGGCTTGATGATCCCGGCCTTCTGCCGGGCGATCGCGGCCAGGTCGCTTCCCAGCCACTGCATGTGATCGAGGGCCACGGGGGTGAGGGCGCAGGCGAGGGGGCGGACCACGTTGGTCGCGTCGTGCAGACCGCCCATCCCGACCTCGAGGACGGCGAGGGGAACGCGGGCGCGGCTGAAGTGCAGGAAGGCGAGGGCCGTGGTCGCTTCGAAGTAGGTCGGCCGTTCCCCGCCCCCGCCCTCCTCGGCCTCGATCGCCGCGCGCACTTCGCGGGCAAGACCGGCGACCTGGTCCTCGGAGATCGTCCGGTCCCCCACGACGATCCGCTCCTCGAACCGGACCAGATGGGGGGAGGTGTAGACACCGGGGGCATAGCCGGCCCGTCGCAGGATCGACGACAGGAAGGCCGCCACCGACCCCTTGCCGTTGGTCCCGGCGATCAGGACCGACGGAAACGTCTCCTGGGGCTCCCCGAGGCGCCCCAGCAGCCGGCGCACCCGCTCGAGACCCGGCCGGATGACGTGCGGCTGGAGCGACTCGAGCCAGGCGATGGCCTCAGGGTAGGTCATGGCGGTCAGCCCGAGATCTGCTCGAGCGTCCGGCCCTTCGTCTCCTCGCCCAGAAGGAGAACACCGGCGGCGCCGGCCACCAGGACCGCGGCGAACATGATGAAGACGGCGTGGAAGCCGCCCCCCCAGGCCCCCATCAGCCGGCCGACCATCAGCGGGGCGAGGATACCGCCGATCCGGCCGAACGCCGCCGCGAATCCGGTGCCGGTGCCGCGCAGCCGCGTCGGGTACAGCTCGGGGGTGTAGCCGTAGGCCACCCCCCAAGCGCCGAGGTTGAAGAACGACACCAGACAGCCCCACAGGACGAGTGTCCCGGGATCGCGGGCGCTGCCGAAGAAGAATGAGGCCGCGGCGCACCCCAGCATGAAGGGGACCAGCGTCGCCTTGCGGCCGATCCGCTCGACCAGCCACGCCGCCGCGAAATATCCGGGCACCTGCGCCAGGGTGATGACGAGGGTGAAGCGGAACGACTGGACCACCGGAAACCCCTGCCCGACCAGGAGCGCCGGCAGCCAGATGAAGATGCCGTAGTACGAGTAGGCCATGGCGAACCAGAGGATCCAGAGCATCGTGGTGCGGCGCCTCACGCCGGCCGCGAACAGATCGAGGAAGCGGGCCGGGGGCGTCGCCGCGTCCTTCGGGAGGCCGGTCTCGGGACCGCGCGCCGCCCCGCCCGGCGCGACGCCGCTCTGCGCCTCCACCGCGCGGAGGATCGCCTCGGCTTCGGCCGCGCGGCCCCTGGAGGCCAGGTAGCGGGGGGATTCGGGGAGCGCGCGGCGCAGGATGAAGACATAGAGCGCCGGCAGCGCCCCGATGGCGAAGGCGAATCTCCAGGGGAAACCGGCGCCGCGGGCGTCGGCCCAGCGCGCCAGAAGGTCGGCGATGATCGCCGCGGCGGCCCAGCCGAAGGCCCAGAACGATTCGAGCAGCACCACCAGCCGGCCGCGGTGACGTGCCGGGGCGAACTCGCTGACCAGCGCCGCCGCCACCGGCAGCTCCCCCCCCAGTCCGAAGCCGACCAGGAGACGCAGAAGCAGAAGGGAATAGAACCCCTGGGCAAGGGCGCACAGGCCGGTGGCGATGCTGAAGATGAGGAGCGTCGTCTGGAATATCGCCTTCCGGCCGAAGCGGTCGGCGCAGCTTCCCGCCAGCGCGCCGCCGAGGAACATCCCGGCGAGCCCGGCGCTGCCGATCGCGGCCACCTGGTCGGGACCGAGCTGCCATTCGACCTTGAGGCGGGCCAGGACGAAGGACACCAGACCGGTGTCCATCGAGTCGAACAGCCAGCCGAGACCGCTCAGCAGCAGAAGACGGTAGTGGAACCGGCCCAGCGGGAGGCGGTCGAGCCGTTCGGAGGTCGTCATCGGCGGGCGGGGCGGGGCCGGGACGCGGCCTTCATCCCGGGGCGGTCCTACCGGACTTCGGGAAGCGGGGAGAATCTCCGGGCGGCCAGCGGCGCGGGAAACGGCAGCGGCTCGCGGGCGCTGCGCCCCGAAACCGTCCCTTCCCCCTCGACCCGGCCGGTCTCGGGCTCGGCGCCGGCCGGCTCCGCGGCGCCGCCGGGCGCGGCCGCGGTCATGAGGGCCGTGTTGTGCAGGAATTTGATGCACCGGAACAGGACGTCGCGCATCTCCCGCCGCTCGACGATGAAGTCGAGCATGCCGTGCTCCACCAGGAACTCGGAGCGCTGGAACCCATCGGGGAGCTTCTCGCGGATGGTCTGCTCGATGACCCGGGGACCGGCGAAGCCGATGAGGGCCTTGGGCTCGGCCAGGTTCAGGTCTCCCAGCATGGCGTAGGAGGCGGTGACTCCGCCGGTGGTCGGGTCGGTCAGCACCGAGATGAAGGGGACGCGGGCTTCATGGAGCTTCCCGAGGGCCGCGGCGATCTTGGCCATCTGCATCAGCGACAGCGCCCCCTCCTGCATCCGGGCCCCGCCCGAGCAGGAGATGATCACCAGCGGGATCCGCTCGTCGAGGGCCCGCTCGATGGCCCGGGTCACCTTCTCGCCGACCGCCGACCCCATCGACCCCCCCATGAAGCGGTACTCCATGACCGCCATCATCAGCTGGAGGCCTCCGAGGGTCCCCCGGGCGTTGATGACCGCGTCGTTCAGACCGGTCTTCTCGCGGTACTCCCGCAGCCGGTCGCGGTACGACTTGACGTCCCGGAACTTGAGGGAGTCGATCGAATAGATGTCGGTGTCGACCTCCTGATACCGTCCTTCGTCGAACAGGGAGGTCAGCCGCTCGCGGGCCGAGATGCGGAAATGGTAGTGGCACTTGGGGCAGACGTTGGCGTTCTTGACGACTTCCTTCTTGTAGATGATTTCCTTGCAGCCGCCGCATTTGACCCAGAGCCCTTCCGGGACCTGCACCCGGCGGTTCTCGACCGCTTGCTTGGGTTTGCGGATTTTCTTGAACCAGGCGATTTCCACGGGGTCTCCGCGCCCCCAGGGGGGACATGAACGGGAGCGGTGCCGGGAATGATAGCGATTCCCCCCGGGACGGTCAAGAAGATGGACCACGCGCCGGGCTCGTGACGCCGGTTCCGGCCGCGGGGCAGTGTTCGTGACGACTCTCCGCACACTTCGTGTCGATTCCCCGCACAGCGAAAGCCTGTCCGGCGCGTCGCCCGGACCACCACTCAACCCCAGCACATGCAAAGAGTTGCAATTCGACCCCCGATCCGCCCCGGGGCGGCCCGGATGAGCGTGTGCGATGCCTGGTCTCCCCAGGGTCGCAGGGGGGCTCCGGACCCGGCGGAGGATCGCCCGCAGGCTTCGGATGGAAGTCGCTTCATTTGATGGGGATGGGTCGGGAAACCAGGGCCTGGAGAAGTCTCCGCCGGAGGTGGCACATCGGTTGCGATAGGGGGGATGCGCAGTAGGCCAAACCACCCGCGAGGGTGGGACGGAAAGCCGCGGGTCTCTCTGAGACGGCCGGGTTGCCTGCGGGAATGAGCGGTGTCCCGCAGCCACTTAGGAGGCGCGATGGAGAAGAACGCGGTTCCCCTTCCTGTCGGCGTGAAGTCCCGAAGCCCTCTCCGCTCGATCCTCAGGGGGCTGACCCGGGCGTTCATCATATTGATTCTGTGCGGCGGGCTGCTCCCCCCCTTCGCCCGGGCCGCCTCGACCGATGGCAACGGCAATGGCCACGGCCGTCTGGCGCAGGACCTCCGCGAGATGGTCGCCCGGAGCTCTCCGGACGACCGGGTCACCGTGGTCGTCAACCTCCAGAACGGTTGGCAGGCGCATGAGCCCCTGGATCGGATCCACGATCTGGGCGGCGATGTCCGGTCCAGCCTGAAGCACGTCCGGCAGCTGGTCGTCGAAATCCCGCTGGGGGCGGTGGAGGCGCTGGCTGGCGTGCCGGGTCTCGAGTACGTCGCCCCCGACCGGGTGGTGCGCGGCCTGTCCAGCCACATCGCGACGACGACCGGCGCCGACCAGATCTATCCTCCGAGGATCGGCAGCGCCCTGAGCGGTTTCCTGATGAGCGGCGGTCTGGTCGGCTACGACGGTTCCGGAATCGGCGTCGCGGTGGTCGACTCGGGGGTCGACCCCGAGCACTTCGATCTGCGTGACGGCGGCCGGCGCCGGGTGGTCCACAGCGCCGACTTCGTGCGGAGCGGCCCGTCCGACGACCCGTACGGTCACGGGACGCACGTCGCGGGCACCATCGCTGGCAGCGGCTCGTCTTCCCTCCAGTCGGGCCAAGACTATACCGGGATCGCCCCCGGAGCGCACCTGGTCAGCCTCCGGGTGCTCGATCAGTACGGCCGCGGCACGATCAGCGGCGTCATCGCGGCGATCGACTACGCCATCGCCAACCAGACCCGTTGGAACGTCCGGGTGCTGAACCTGTCGCTCGCGGCCCCGCCGGTCGACTCCCACCTCGACGACCCTCTCTGTCACGCGGTCGAGCGGGCCGCCCAGGCCGGTCTGGTCGTGGTCACGGCGGCGGGGAACTTCGGCACCGACGTCTACGGAAGCACCCTGTACGGGACCATCACCTCTCCCGGGATCTCGCCGGCCGCCATCACCGTCGGCAGCGTCGACACCCGCGGGACCGACTCCCGCTCCGACGACCGGGTGGCGGTCTTCTCCTCGCGCGGTCCCACCCGCTCGCACCGGACCGACGAGACGACCGGCGAGGCGCTCTACGACGACCTGGCGAAACCGGACCTCGTCGCCCCGGGGATGAAGATCGTCTCGCTGGAGCGGGCCGACAACGTCATCATCGAGTACTTCCCGTTCCTGCACGTCAGCCTGCGCGCCGACAACCCCAAGAGCCGCTACATGTTCCTGTCCGGGACCTCGATGTCCTCCGGGGTGGTTTCGGGGGCCGCCGCGCTGATCCTGCAGGCCAACCCCTCGCTGACCCCGAACATGGTCAAGGCGATCCTGATGTACAGCGCCGAGGTCATGGAAGGGGCCGACCTGTTCGAGCAGGGAGCGGGGTCGCTCAATGTCGAGGGGGCCATGCGTCTGGCGCGCGCCATGCGCAAGGACGCCGGAACGCGGCTTCCCGGACAGCCCCTGATCCCCGCATGGATGCCGCGCCCACAGTCTCCCATCGCCGGCAGCCTCGTCGCCTGGAGCCAGTCGATCATCTGGGGCCGGGCGTTCGCCACCGGCACCGACGCCATCAGCCGCCAGCAGGAGGCTTACTCCCAGTCGATCATCTGGGGCAGGGGCGGCTGGTCGGTCTGGTCCTACGGCGTGACCTGGCTCGACGGGCTCTACTCCGACGCCCACGTGGTCTACGGCCGTCACGGCGGATGGGACGGGGTCGTCTGGGACCCCGGGACGCAGCTGGAGAACGGCGTCCTGTTCCGCGACGACCTCTCCGCCGTGGCCTCCGACTGGCAGGCGGACCTGATCGCGCCGGAGTTCTACACCCTCGACGGCGCCTCGATCATCTGGGGATACCGACTGGGCGACCAGGGGTTGATCTGGGGCTTCCTCCGTTACCTCTTCGACATGGGCCTCATCTGGGGCCTGGCGGGGCTGTGACATGACGACCATGCGCGGTAGCGAGCTGAAGGCCGGCGTGTTCATCGGTGGAGTGGCGGTGGTCGGGGCGGCGCTCATCGGGAAGAGCTTCTTCGAGGCCGCCGGAGAGTGGGGCACGGCGCGGGGACTGGCGTGGGCGGCCATCGCTCTCCTGACCGTGTTCCTCGGGAACCTCGCGGTGCGGATCCCGGTGCGCGAATGTAAGGTGTCCTTCTCGGACGCGTTCCTGTTCCTGTCGGTCGTGCTGTTCGGACCGGCGCTCGCCACCCTCACGGGGGCCCTCGACGGCATGGCGGCGTCGACCCGCCGCCGGGGCACCTGGTTCAAGCGGGTCTTCAATACCGCCTCCATCGCCATCACTACGAACCTGTCGGCGCGGCTGTTCGAAGCGACCGCACCGCATGATGGGTTGTGGGGCGACGGCGGGTTCTCACCGCTGGACTATCTCGGGCCTCTGCTCCTGGTCACGGTCGCCCAGTACGCGATCAACACGGCGCTCGTGGCCGGCGTGCTGACGCTCAAGGAGGGGGCCTCGTTCGTGACGGTCTGGCGGCACACGACCCCCTGGGCCGGCACCGCCTTCCTGGCGGGGGCAGCCTCCGTGGCGCTGGCGCTCCTCCTGGCGCACGATCTGGGTCTTCTGACCTTCGTCGCGCTCGCCCCCATTCCGGCCATCGTCTACATCAGCTATCGCTCCTGGCTGGGTCACCCGGTCGGAGCGAGAAAGGAGGACTAGGACGCCGGACGCGGCTCCCGTGTGAGCTGACACTCGCGGGAGAATCGGATCAACAAGCGGCCCCGGGCTTCCCGGGGCCGTTTTTTTGCCGTGGCGGCGAAGAGCGTGGCTCGAATGACGACATCCCCGGCACCCCGCCGCACGCAACCTGGACACCCCCTTTCGCGGTCGCAACCCGGTCGTTCCCATGGAGTTCGGACGCCCGGCCCCGGCAGGAATGCGGCGGTCTGTACGGGATTCGATCAGCGGGAGGGTGGAAATCACCGGATCGTCCCGTCGGGCCGCCGTCATCCGCCTCCGTCCCGCGTCCATCGGGTGGCCGCAAACCCTTTGCCGGTAGCCATTTCACGCGATCGCCGTCGGAGCGTCAGCGGGCCGTCGCGTGCATGGCATGGCCGTTGCGTTGTTTTCGTGCATCAGCCGTCCGCCTTGCGACGGGTCAACCCCCCCTGACGCGGCCGCGGGGTGGGCGAATGAGGGGAACCTGACGGCCGGGCCGTCCCGTGAGGCGGCCCGGCCGTCGCATCTCCTAAGCCAACGGGGGAGACGAATGAAAGTTTCGATGGGAGCGATGAATCCGGGAGGCCGGGTGTACGCCCTCGCCGTCGTGGCGGGGGCGGCGGCGCTGGTCGGCGTGGCGGCCGCGTCGTCGTCGGTCCTGCTCGTCGGCCGGCCCGACTGGCTCTCGGCCACGGTCCTCGTCCCCCTGCTGGCCCTCTGCTGGTTCGTGTACCGCGCCTACAAGCACCAGGTCGGACGGAGCGTCGATCGGATCGAGAAGCTGATGCGCATCCAGCTCTCGACCATCGAGGCGCTCGCCCTGGCCATCGACGCCAAGGATCTGCACACCCGCGGTCACGCGCGGCGGGTGCAGGCGTTCGCCCTCGAGCTGGCGCAGCTGCTGCGGGTGCCGCGGCGCGACCTGGAGGCGGTCCGCGCCGCCGCCCTGCTCCACGACATCGGCAAGCTGGCGATCCCCGACTATCTGCTGCACAAGCCGGGGAAGCTTTCCGACATGGAGTACCAGAAGGTGAAGGTCCATCCGTCGGTGGCGGCGGAGATCCTGGCGGGGGTCGAGTTCCCGGACCCGGTCGTTCCGGCCATCCGTCACCACCACGAACGCTGGGACGGCTCCGGCTACCCGGACGGCCTCAGGGGGGAGGCGATCCCGCTCGGCGCCCGGATCCTGGCGGTCGCCGACGCCTTCGAGGCGCTCACCTCGGACCGGGCGTACCGGCTGCGCAAGTCGTATGACGAAGCCGGCGCCCTGATCGAAGCCTGGTCGGGGATCCAGTTCGATCCGGCGGTGGTCGCGGCGCTGCGCGAGAACATGATGTCGATCGTCGGCGCCGGAGCCAGGGCCGCCTCGGGAACCGGAGGAGCGGCGCGGGAGGCCGCTGCGGCGGGGGGCGCGGCGGAGCGGGAGTCGGCCGAGGGAGGCCCCGCCGGGCGCCCGCGCTTCCAGCCGGAACGCCTTCCGGATACCGGGACGATTCTGGCGACCAGCAGCCTGTGGCTCGATCGCGATCGCGCCGGCGGGCTGGTGGGGCGGCGGGCCTCGGCCTACACCGACATCTCCTCGGCGCACCGCGAGGTGTACGCGCTCTACGAAGTGGCCCAGATACTCGGTTCCTCGCTGCGGCTGTCGGAGGTCCTCGACCTCGTGGTGACCAAGATCGGGCAGTTGATCCCGTACCACTCTTGCATCTTCTACCTGCAGGAGGACGGCAGCGATCTCCTCTCGGCCCGCTTCGTCGGGGGGGCCAACATCGAGGCGTTGCGCGGCCGGTCGATGCGCCTGGGGGAGGGGGTCAGCGGCTGGGCGGCGGCGCACACGAGCGATCGCTTCTCGACCAGCCCGGAGCTCGATCTCGCCGGCTCCGGCCTCGACCTGACGCAGTACTCGAGCGTCGCCGCCTTTCCGGTCCGCCACGAGGGCAGCGTCCTGGGCGTCATCACCCTCTACTTTCCCCGGGGCGTGCCCTGTCTCGACGACCACATCCGGATGATGGACATCATCGCGCGGCTGTCGGCGGGGGCGGTGTTCAACAGCACCATCTTCGCCGAGACCCAGGAATCGGCGCTGCGCGACGATCTGACCAGCCTGCCCAACTCGCGCTATCTGCGGCAGGTGTTCGAGCAGGAGCGGGTCCGCTCCCAGCAGGCGGGGCAGCCGATGGCCTTTCTGGAGATGGACCTCGACGACTTCAAGACGATCAACGATCGTTACGGCCACCAGACCGGCGACCGCTACCTGGCGGAGATCAGCCGCGTGCTCCGCAGCCACCTGCGGGAGCGCGACATCCTGGTGCGGCTGTCGGGCGACGAGTTCGCCGCCATCCTGCCGCTGACCGGCTTTGCCCAGGCGGCGCTCCTGGCGGAGCGGCTGCAGCAGGCCGTCGATCTCTTCACGCTGCGGCTCGCCGAGGGAAGGGTGGCGCGTTCGGGGCTGTCGGTCGGCATCGCGCTCTACCCGCAGGACGCGGAGGCCTTCGAGGAGCTGATGGTGCGCGCCGATTTCAACATGTACCAGAACAAGTCGGCCCGCAAGAACGCGCGCCTGGAGCGCCAGGAGAACATCCTTCCCTTTCCCATCAAGGCCCCGACCAGCAAGCAGCCGTAAGGCTACAATGCCTGCTCCATGCGCTTCCGGACGACCCGCGCGCCTGCCCCGCGCCCGACGGCGCCGGCAACCCTGCGCGCGGCGTTTGCGCTCCTCCTCCTGCTGCCGTTCCCGATCCGTCCTGCGACCGGAGGAGGCGCGCCGGCGGCCGCGCCGCCCGCCCGCAGCGCCGTCCTGTTCATCGCCGACGGCATGGGGCAGGCCTACGTCACCGCCACCCGGCTGGCGCGCGGCCGGCGGGGGCGGCTCCATCTCGACGATCTGCCCCGCACGGCGATCGTAAGGACCTGGTCGGCCGACAGCCCGGTGACCGATTCGGCCGCCGCGGCAAGCGCCATGGCCTGCGGCCGGAAGACGAACAACGAGGTCGTGTGCGAGGACGCGTCGGCCGAGCCCGGCAAGCGTCACGGCGCCCGTCTCGAGTCGATCGCCCGGTGGGCGAAGCGGCGCGGGCTGCGCGCCGGAGTGGTGACCACGGCGCGCGTCACCCACGCCACCCCCGCCGCCTTCTACGCGACGCACCACGACCGGGACGCCGAGCGGGAGATCGCGCGGCAGGCGATCGACTCCCCCCTCGACTTTCTGCTGGGGGGAGGGCGCCGGGAATTCGGCGACCTGACGGCGGGTAACCTCGAAGGCGCCCGGGGACGGGAGGGGGAAACGCGCCGACCCGGTTGGAGACTGGTGACGACCGCCGGTGAGCTGCGCGGCATCCGCGCGCTCGAGGCGCGGGTCCTCGGTCTGTTCTCCGAGAGTCACATGCCGTACGAAGCGGAACGCGCGAGGGGGACCGGCCGGGACGCCCGGACCCCGGCCGTCGTCGCGGAGGATGCGTCGCCCGGCCTGGTGGAGATGGTCCGCTGGGCCCTCGACGTCCTGCAGGCGGACGGGTGGCCGTTCCTCCTGGTGGTGGAGGCCGGACGGCCCGACCACGCCGGCCACGACAGCCAGGCACGCACCCTGGTCGGGGAGATGGACGCGCTCGACGAGGCGGTCGGCCTGGCGATCGGCCGGCTCGATCCGGCGACGACGCTGGTCCTGGTCACCGGAGACCACGAGACGGGCGGGGTCGCGATCAACGGCTATCCGACCTGGGAGGAAGGGATCTGGGGGGCGTCGCTGTACCTCGGGGTCCGCACGCCGGTCCTGACCTTCGCAACCGGTCCCGGCACCGGAGCCACCCGCGCGCCCGGCGGCTCCGGTCCCTCCGGGGCGGACGATCTCCGGCCGTCCGGGTTCGTGCTCCGCGACGGCCTGCACACCGGCGTCGATCTGCCGCTCTACGCCTGGGGGGCCGGCTCCGAACCGGTGCGCGGCACGCTCGAAAACACCGCCATCTACCATCTGCTGCGCGCCCATTTCGAGGGGAAGGAGGCGGACCGGGGGCTCCTGGAGCGGGCGGACCCATAGCCCGGCGCGCCCCGGTAGCCGGCGCTCCGCGCCCGTCCCTTTGACCTCCGGGATCCGCTGGAGTAGCATCCCGGCACCATGAACAGGCGGGGAGGATCGGCCGGGCGCCGGCCGGCCTGGCACCTCGGGATCGCCGTTGCGCTGATTGCCCTGGGCGCCGCCGCGGCGCTGCACTCGGACGGCCCCCACGCCGCCTCCCACCGGCACTGCGGCGCCTGCCACCTGTACGAGTCGGGCTTTGCCCCGATCCCTGCGGCCGGTGTCGTTCTCGACCTTCCCGAACCGTCGCTCCACCTCGAAAGCCCCCGCAACCCGCTGCCGCCGCGCGACGACTCCAGCCACTCGGAGTCCTTGAGAGCGCCTCCGGTCCGCATCTCCGACTGACGACCGCCCCGGGGAATCCACGCGTCGCCGAACGACGCGGAGGGCTCCGGGTCCTTTAACCGTTCCGGCTCGGGGCACCGTCCCGGGCCGTGGCGGCTTCCGAAAGCCGCCGCCGGAGATGCCAATCATGAACGCCAGGCAGAGCACGAGCCTTCATCATTCCCACACGTCGCCGTCCGTGAACCCGATGCTCGTCGTCGCACTTCTCGCCGTCCTGTCGCCGGTCGCGGCTCCGCACGAGGCCGCCGCATGGCCCCAGGAGGAGACCGCGCCCGCCGCCGAACCCGCCCCGCCCGCCGCGTCCGCGGAGGAAGCCGCGCAGGGGACGATCCGCGGCATCGTCCTCACCCAGCACACCCGCAAGCCGATCGTCGGGGCGGAGGTGACCATCGTCGGCCGGGGACGCACGGTGCGCACCGATGCCGCAGGCCGCTTCGCGACCGGACCGCTGCCGCCGGCCACCTATCTGTTGTCGATCCAGTCGACCGGGTACGCCGCGGCCGCCCGGCAGGTGGAAGTCGCCGGCGCGCCGGTGGAGGTCGAGATCGTCGTCGACCTGCTGTACCACGAAAAGAAGGTCACCGTGACGGCGCAGCCCTACTCGACCGACCTCCTCCAGGTCTTCCAGCCGACCGGCAGCCTGGGGGAGAAGGAGCTGGAGCAGCGGGCCACGGTGTCGCTGGGGACGACCCTGCAGAACGAGCCGGGGGTCTCGACCACCAACCTGGGAACGGCCCCGGCCCGGCCGGTCATTCGCGGTCTGGGCGGCGACCGGGTGCTGATCATCGAGGACGGCCTGCGGATCGGCGATGTCTCCTCGATCTCACCGGACCACGGCGTGGCGGCCGACCCGGCGGCGGCGGAGCGGATCGAGATCGTCCGCGGTCCCGCCAACCTGCTGTACGGCAGCGGCGCCATCGGCGGCGTGATCAACGTCATCAACCACGAGATCCCGACCCGCCTGATCGACAGCCCCACCGGCAGCATTCTGCTTTCGGGCGGGAGCAACGCCTCGGAGTTCTCCTCGACCGGCGAGTTCGAGGCGTCGGCGGGACCGGTCGCCTTCCGCGCCGGGGCCAGCCATCGGGACGCCGGCGAATTCGAATTCAATGACGGCGTGGCCGGCAACTCGGACTACGACGTCGATGCGGGGAACTTCGGCGTGTCGCTGGTCGGGCCGCTCGGCACCCTCGGCGCCTCGTTCCGGACCTACGAGGCGAACTACGGCATCCCGATCAGCGAGGATGGCGACCCTCTGGGCGCGGGGGAAGAGGGGGTCTCGATCGACATGGAGCAGGACAGCGTCCGGCTCATGGGAGAAATCTCGCGCGGCTTCGGGCCGTTCAAGGGGCTGAGGGTGTCGGCGGTCCGGCGCGACTACAAGCATGCCGAGATCGAGGACGGCGCCATCGGCACCCGGTTCGACCTGGAGACCACCGAGGTCCGGGGGGAAGTCGCCCAGAAGAGCGCGGGACGGTTGAAGGGGTCCTTCGGGGTCTGGTACCTGGACCAGGACTTCAACGCCGTGGGGGACGAGGCATTGGTCAAGGCCGCAGCCATCCGCGGCCATGCCGGATTCATCTATGAGGAGCTGGCCTTCGACACGGTGAGCTGGCTGTTCGGCGGCCGCTACGACAGTCAAAGCGTAGATAACCTGGATCCCCTGGCGCCGGCTGAGCGCGATTTCAGCGATCTGTCGATGGCCGCCGGCGCCATCGTCAAGCTCGGCGAGCCCCTCGACCTGACGGTCAACCTGTCGCACAGCTTCAAGGCCCCCTCCGCGGAGGAGTTGTACGCCAACGGCCCGCACGTCGCCACCTTCACCTTCGAGGTGGGGGACGCCAACCTGGGCGAGGAGTCGGGCAACACCATCGATCTGGGGCTCCGCTTCAAGGGGCGGCGCTTCGACGGCGAGCTGAACCTGTTCAAGACCCGGTTCGACGATTTCATCTTCCTGCAGCCCACGGGGGTGTTGGATCCCGGCGGCTCGGGTCTGTTCGTTTCGAACTACACCCAGGCCGACGCCGATTTCGCCGGCGCCGAGTGGCACGCCGACATCCACCTGCTCGAGCACCTGACCCTGGAGCTGCTGGCCGACTACGTCCGCGCCGAGAACCTCGACACCGACGAGCCGCTGCCGCAGATCTCGCCGATGCGGGCCGGGGTCGGTCTCACCTGGGCGACCGACCGCTACTTCGTGACCGGCGAGGTGCGCGCCGCGTCGAAGCAGGACCGGATCGCTCCGGTCGAAACCGAAACCGGCGGCTACACGTTGTACAACCTGTTCGGAGGGGTGACCATTCCCAGCAAAGGGCTGGTCCACCGGATCGGGGTGCGGCTGGAGAACCTCACCGACAAGCTGTACCGGAACCACGTCTCCCTGACCAAGGACATCGTCCCGCAGCCGGGGTTCAACGCGCAGCTCACCTACCGGCTGATCTTCTGAATCGCCGGCCTCAGCCGGCGATCGGGGCGCGCGGGATCACGTAGGGGGCGGAGGTCACCGGGTCGCGCTCCACCGCCGCATCGGTCTCGTACACCTCCCGGATGAGGGCGGGGGTCAGGATCGCCGCCGGTGGGCCGTCGGCGGCGATCCGGCCCCGGTGCAGGACGATCAGGCGGGTGGCGTAGCGGGCCGCCAGGTTCAGGTCGTGACTCACCGACACGACGGTCAGGGAGCGCTCGCGGTTGAGCCGGGCCAGGATGTCGTGGATCTGCAGCCGGTGCTTCAGGTCCAGGAAGGCCGTCGGCTCGTCGAGCAGGATCACCCGCGGCTCCTGCGCCAGGGCCCGGGCGATGAAGGCGCGCTGCCGCTCGCCGCTGCTCAGATCGGCCAGGACCCGCCCCTCCAGACCGGCGAGATCCATGTCGCGCAGCGCCGCCCGGGCGGCGCCGAAGTCCTCCGGGCCTTCGAGCGCCAGCGGGCGGAGGAACGGGCCGCGCCCCATCAGCACCACCTCGAGCAGGGTGAAATCGCCGAGCAGCCGCGCCTCCTGCGGCACCAGCGCCAGCACCCTGGCCCGCTGCCGCGGGCGGAGCCCGCGCACCGGTCGGCCCTCGAGCCGCACCTCTCCCGCGGCCGGCGCCAGGAGACCGCTCAAAAGGCGCAGGAGGGTCGTCTTCCCGGAACCGTTCGGCCCCAGGATGCCGACGCTCTCACCGGGGGCCACCGACACCGACAGCCCCTCGAACAGCGGCGCCGCGGCCCCGGGATGGCGGAAGCGCAGGGCACGAGCCTCCAGGATGGGTCCGGCCGCCGGCCCGCCGCGCGCCGCGGTCTCAGTCGAAATAACGCCCCCCCCGCTGCGCCCGGTAGAGCCAGATGAAGAACGGCCCGCCGCACAACGCCGTCAGCACCCCGACCGGCAGCTCGGTCGGCGCCAGCAGCGTGCGCGCCGCCGTGTCGGCGGCCAGCAGGAAGATCCCGCCGAGCAGGGCGGCCGACGGCACCATCAATCGGTGGTCCGGCCCGAACAGCATCCGCGCCGCGTGCGGCACGATGAGACCGACGAACCCGATCAGCCCGGCGAACGACACGATCGTGGCGGTGACCAGGGATGCCAGGACCAGGGCGATGGCGCGGGTCCGCTCCACCTCCACGCCGAGCGACCGGGCGACCTCCTCGCCGGCGGACATCAGGTTGAGATCCCGTCCCATCACGCCGAGGACGGCAATGCCGGCGCCCAGCAGGGCCGCCAGAAGGGCGATCGCTCCGTACCCCTCGCTCGGAACGTTTCCCACCATCCAGAGCATCACGCCGTGCATCCTTTCCACCCCGAGGATGGTCTGGATGAACAT
>JBOGOE010000334.1:0-3029 GCA_050747445.1 Candidatus Polarisedimenticolia bacterium
CCCCGCCCCGGCGCGCCCCGCCGTGGCCGCCGCGCGGCCGGCCGCCCCGCCGGAGCGACCGAACCTCCTGGTGATCCTGGCCGACGATCTCGGGACCGGCGATCTCGGCGCGTACGGCAACCCCGCCGTGAAGACGCCGCACCTCGACCGGCTCGCCCGATCGGGGCTGCGCTTCGATCGGGCGTTCCTGACCATTTCCTCGTGCAGCCCGTCGCGTTGCAGCCTCCTCACCGGCCGGTACCCTCACGCGACCGGTGCCGGCGACTCCCACGATCCGCTGCCCGCGAGCCAGACGACGGTCGCCGAGACCCTCCGGGCCGCGGGGTACTACACCGCCGCCGTGGGGAAATGGCACCTGGGGGACGACGCCGTGCGGCGCTTCGATCGGGTCATCCGGGACGCGGTGCGCAGCGGCTGCGAGAACTGGGTCGGGGCGCTGCGCGACCGGCCGAAGGACCGGCCGTTCTTCTTCTGGTTCGCCGCGAGCGACGCGCACCGGCCGTTCGATCCGACCCCTTTCGATCGTTACGACCCCGCGGCCATCCCGATCCCGCCCTTCCTTCCCGAAGTCAAGGAGACGCGCATCGACCTCGCGCGGTACTACGGGGAGATCACCCGGCTCGACGACTACGTCGGCCGCCTGCTGGCCGAGCTGGATCGCCAGAATGAGACCGCGCGCACCCTGGTGGTCTTCCTGAGCGACGACGGCAGCCCCTTTCCCCGCTGCAAGAACACCCTCTACGACAGCGGCCTGCGCACCCCGCTGCTCGCGAGGCTGCCGGGGACCGTCCGGCCCGGCGGCACCTGCGCCGGTCTGGTGAGCGCCGTCGATCTGGCGCCGACCCTGCTGGATCTCGCCGGACTGAAGCCGCCGGCGTCGATGCAGGGCCGGAGCTTCGCGGCGCTCCTGCGCGACCCCGCCGCCCGCGCCCGCGACGAAGTGTTCGCGGAGCAGAACTGGCACGACTACGCCGCCCGGCAGAGGATGGTGCGGACGGCCCGGCACAAATACATCCGGAACCTGCACCCCGCCGTGCCGCTGACGCCGCCGGTCGACGTCCTCCGCTCGCCGACCTTCCAGGCGATGCGGCGTCTTCGCGAACGGGGGCTCCTCGCGCCGGATCATGACCTCCTGTTCGTGAAGCCGCGCCCCGCCGAGGAACTCTACGACCTGGAGTCCGACCCGCATGAACTGCGCAACCTGGCGGCCGACCCGGGTTCGCGCGCGATCCTCGCCGATCTCCGCGCGCGGCTCGACCGCTGGAGGCGGGACACGGGCGACCACGACGGCGCGCCGCTCAGGGCGGACGAGAGCGACCGGGAAACCGGCGAACCGCTCCCCGGCGCCCGTCACTGGCGGCACGACTGAACCGCGGCACAATCGCGGCGCCGGTCCGGGGGCATCCGGGCTAGAATCGCCCGCTCGCCCGGCCGTGGAGAACCCGCCCATGCCTTTCGGCTGCATCGGTCCCCGCACGCTGGCACCGGTCCTGGTCCTGCTGTCGCTCAGTGCCGGCGGCGACCCGGTGCGCGCGCAGGGAAATCCGCCGGCCCCGGAGACGTCGGCGCCCGCGTCCCCGTCGCCTGGTTCGGCTTCGGCCCCGGGACCCGGGAACCGGACCGCCGCCCTACCGGTCCCCGCCGCCCCGTCGCGGCCCGCGCCTCCGGCGGCGGTGCGTCTCGGCGGGGTGGAGCTGTTCGTCCTCGACGCGCCGCACGCCAGCCTTGCCCCGGCGGAACGGGCCGAGCTGGCGAACCGCAAGCTGGCGCTGGCGCTGCGCGATCCGCGCATCGGACCCGAGCAGGTGGTCGCCGTCCCGGCCGGCGATTCGGTGGTCATCGAGGCCGGGCCGCTCGCCCTTCTGGAAGTGACCGCCGCGGACGCCGCCGCTCACGACAGCTCGCCGCGGGCCCTCGCCGATCTGTGGGCCGGTCTGATCCGGCGGGAGATCGACCGGGCCAAGCGCGAATCGTTCTCCATCATCCTGGTCCGCCGCTGGCTGCTCAAGATGACCTACCCGGCGGTGATCCTCCTGCTCCTGTGGGCCGGCTCGGTCCTGCTGGACCGGGCCCGCCAGCGGATCGCGCTGCGGCGGGAGGACGAGCTCCCGGTGCTGCACGTCCTCGGGGTGGCGTTGCTCGGCCCGTACGCGGTGCGCCGGGCGCTGCTGCGCACGGTGACCGTGCTGCGCGTCACCCTGTACGCCGGCGGCGGGTACGCCTTCCTGGCGGTGATCTTCGCCCAGTTCCCGCGGACCGAGTCCTACGCGTGGGACATGCTGGTCTTCGTGGCCGACTTCCTGGTGGGCGGATTGTCGCGTCTGATCGACTGGTTCCCGTCGCTGCTCGCGGCGCTCGTCGTGGTCGCGGCCGCCCGTCTGGCGATCAAGCTGAACACCCTGGTGTTCGCGCGGGTGCGCGCCGGGCGGGCCGCCGCCCCCGCCCGACTCGGCCCGGACAATGTGGTCCTCACCGAAGTCCTCGTCCGCGGACTGATCATCCTGGCGGCGCTCATTCTGCTGGCGCTCCTGATCCCCGGCGAGGGGGGATGGGCGATGCTCGGGATCCTGTTCCTGGCGCTCCTGGTCGCCGTCCTGGCGCTGCTGCAGCCGGCCCGGCAGGCGGCGGCCGGCATCCTCCTCGCCTACGTCCGTTGCGCCCCCGGGGGGGCGCGCATCGAGTTCGAGGGGATCCACGGCACGGTCCTGCGGCGCGACGTGCTGCACACCGTGCTGCATGCCGACGACGGGCGCGAGATCTGGATCCCCAACGATCTCCTCCTGGGCCGCCGGGTGATCCGGGCGGCCCCACACGGTGACCCCCCCCCGGTCGCATGAGCGAACGGGCGGACCGTGGCCTGACGTTCCTCATGGCGGGGGCGGCCCTCGCCGCCTTCGCCGCGCTGCTCGCCGACTGGGGCCTGGGCCCCGGACCCCTGCGACCGCTGTGGCGCGATCTGCAGTGGGTGTGCGCCATCGCCTTCGTCATCCTGCAGTGCGCCCGCCCCCTGACCCACGCCCGCCCGCTGC
>JBOGOE010000335.1:0-9260 GCA_050747445.1 Candidatus Polarisedimenticolia bacterium
GGGTTGCGGGCGGCTGCCCCCGGGGCGCGGCCGGAATACCCGGACCGGCTCCTGGAACGCCGCGGCACCGCCATCCGCCGCCGGCCGGCGCTTCCCCCGGAGCCCTCCTGACGCTGCTGCGCGAGGCGTTCGCCGGAATCAACGCCCGCTTCCACCTGGTCGGCTTCTACACGCTCGCCTACCTGTCGCTGCGGTTCGTGAGCCTGGTGGAAGCGGAGCAGGCGCCCGAGTGGATCCCCCTGGTGCTCGCCGCCCTGGCGGTGTTCCAGGGGACGGTGAGCGGCATCCTCGGGCTGGTGTTCCAGGCGGCGGGCGGCGCCCCGGGGCGCGCCACCTTTCCGCGCTACGCCGCGGTCCTGTTCGTGCCGCTCCTCTGGATCCACATCAAGATCTCGCTGCTGGTCAGCCTGGTGTGGGCGTTCGCCGTGGGTGTCTGGCACGCGGCCACCGGGGCGCCCCTCGACACGGCCGCGGGCCAGGTCCTGTTCTGGGGGGCGCCCGGGTTCCGCCTGCTGTCGTCGATCGCCGCCCTCTACAGCGTGCCGTTGTGCATCCTGTCCTGGCTGCGGCGCGAGCGGCGCGCGCATCTTCGCGAGGGATGGGGGCTGCTGACGTCCCGCGCCGGCACCTCGGCGGGTCTCCTGGGGCTGTCGCTCCTCACCATCGCGGCCGCCGCCGTCCTCCATTACGGCCGCGGGCCCGAGGCGGCGACGGAGGAGCCCGATGTCGCCGAGACCCTGGTGCTCCTGCTCTACTCCTACCTCGAGCTGGTGGTCTTCTTCGGCGCCACCCGGGTGGTCCTCGATCGCTTTCTTCCCGGCCGTCCCGCCCCCCTGCCGGTGGCGGGCACCCCGGGTCCGCCGGCGTAGTTCGTCGGGTCGGGGATCCCCGCATCCCGGAAGGCACGGGCCCGCTCGCCGCACTTGACGCAGCGCCCGCAATGCCCCCCGCGCACCGGACGGCAGCAGGAGAGCGTCCGCCCGAGCGGCAGGTCCCGACCCCGCCTTATCACCTGCCGCTTCGACATCCGGCGGAACGGGGCGCGGATCCGGATCGGCCGGCCCAGCCCGGCCGACAACGCCCGCTCCATGGCGCGCAGGAATCGCGGCGTGCCGTCGGGGAACGGGTTGGCCTCGAGGATCCCCGTGATCACCACCTCGAACCCGCGCAGGGCGCAGAAGGTGGCCGCCTTGGACAGGAGGGCGATGTTGCGGCCGGGGAGATAGACGGAGGGATCGCCGGCGAAATAGCCGGGCACCCGGCGCCCGGTCGTGCTCCAGTGAACGCCGTACAGGTCGGCCATCGGCACCGCCAGCGCCACCGGATCGGCGAGACGGCGTCGATCGCGGCCCGCGAATCCGCCATTGGCGGAGGGCACGCGGCGCAGCGCGCGCACGAAGGCGCGCAGGGCCCTCTCCTCGGCCGGCTCCCATCGCAGGCCCGCCCGCACGTAGACAGGCTGGACGCGCCGGTAGGTCCGGAGGGCGTCGCGCAGCAGGACGGCGGAATCGAGGCCGCCGCTCGACAGGACGCAGGCGGCCTGCCGCCTCATCTCCGGATCGCCTAGCTCGAACGCAGCTTGTTCGTCGGCTTGCGGGGCGGGTCGTTCGCCGGCCGGGGCGTGACCGCGGAATTCTGCTTGAACGCCGGCGTGAGCTCTTTGTTGATCGCGGCCCACTCCGGGGACTCCTCCTCGGTCTCCACGATCGCCTCGATCGGGCACTCCGGAAGGCAGGCGCCGCAGTCGATGCACTCCTCGGGGTTGATGATCATGAACTCTTCACCCTTGTACTCCCCGGGGTGAATGCAGTCTACGGGGCACACCGCGACGCAGGTGGCGTAGCGCTCGCCCAGGCACTTGTCGGTGATCACGTAGGACACGTGAAGCCTCCTTTGGAATCCGGCCGACGATCGGACGGGGGATGTTAACAACAAGGGGGCCGTTTGTCCAGAAGCGATGCCGCGGGACGGTCCTCCCGTCGCGGCCCGGCGGTCGTTGCGGGCCGCCGCCCGGAGCCTATATTCCCGCCGTACCGCCCGCACGCCCCGTTGCAGAAAGGTAATACCGCGGAGACCCGATGCGTCCAGGAAACCGCCGTCGAGCCATCGTCCTTCTCCTGCCGCCGCTCCTGGCGGCGGGAGCGGGACCGGCGCCCGCCGCCGCCGGCGTCGCGGCCGCGGCGGCGACGTCGCGGGTGCTGCTGTTCGACCCCGAGGGTCGCGCCGCTCCGGTCCTGCGCGCTCTGGGGATCGAGTACGCCGTCCCCCCGTCGTTCGAGGCCCTGGCGGTCCTCCCCGGCGATCTGGTGGTGATCGGACCGGGCGGGTTCGGGCGCGGGCGCGAGGGGCTCGGTCCGATCCTGGCGGCGCGGAGCCGGGCCGGGACACGTCTTCTGATTCTGGAGCAGGCGGCGTTGCCGCCCACCCTCGACGGGGCGCTGCGGCTGTGGCCATCGTTCCGCGGCGGTCCGGAGAGCCGCTTCGCGGTCCTGCCGGATCATCCGCTGCTGCGCGGGCTTGGGGAGGCGGAGCGCGACCGCCTGCTCCGATCGGCGCCGCCGTCGCTGCGGCCCCTCCTGCCGCCGGGGGGCGGCAATTTCCGCATCGTCGCCGCCGAGCGGCTGGCGCGCGGCGGGGTCGCGCAGGAAGGAGTCCGTCTCCTGGAGATCGGGCTCGGACCCGGCCGCGTGATCGCCGTGCAGGCACCGCTCTGCAGCCGTTTCTTCGAGGACGACGCGGCCCGCCGGCTGCTGGCGAACGCCGTCGCCTACGGTCTCGAGGAGGAACCGCCGGCCCGGCGCGTCCTCCTGTACGCCCGCGGCACGGACGATTTCCCCCGCTGCCTGCAGGCGCTCCTGGCCCGGATTCCTCCGGCCGGGGATCTCCAATCGACCGACGTCCTGCTGGTCCCCGCCGACTGGCGGGCGCCGAGGAGCCTGGCCGGTCTCCGCCTGCCGCCGCAGGCCGACGTCGCCGCCTTCCTGCGCCGCGGCGGCACCGTCGTCCTCCTGGACCCGCAGTCGCTGGTGCGCGGCTGGCTCGAGGGCATCGTCGGTTCCGCGATCCGATTCGAGGCCGGGGAGCCGGCGCTCGCGGGATTCGCCGCGACCCCCGCCGCGCCCGCGGCCCCACCCGCTCACGCCGCCTTCTCCGGCGTCGCCGCCGAGGACCTGCTGCTTCTGGCCCGGCCGGGGCGGAGCGAGCTGCGTCTCCGTCCCGGCGCCGAGCCCGGGGTCGAGCTCCTCGCCCTGCGACCCGGGATCGCGCTTTATCGCGTCGGGGAAGGATTGCTGGTGTCGCTGCACCCGCCGGAGACCGGCGCCTGCGCCGGTCCGCGCGCCCGCACCCTCCTCGCACGGATCCTGACCAACCTCGGAATCCCCCTCGACCGCTCCGGCGCGCCGGCGGACGCCGCGACCTCGGCCGAGGTCACCCGCTCGGCCATCGACTAGGAGCCGATCCGGGGACGCGACACCGACCCGCCGATTCCATATAATCCCCGCTTCGCCTGGAGGGGCCGGATGGCGGTGCGGGTGGCGATCAACGGCTTCGGCCGAATCGGCAGGATGGTGCTGCGCGCGGCCAAGCAGCGCGGCCTCGACATCGACTTCGTCGCGATCAACGACGTGGCCGATCTCGAGCCGCTGGCGACGGTCCTGCGCTACGACTCGATCCACGGCCGCTATCCCGGCGCGGTTTCCTTCGAGGACGACACCCTGGTCGTCGACGGCGACGCCATCCGGGTCTTCAAGGTTGGCGACAAGCGCACCGGCGATCCCTTCGGCTTCCCCTGGAAGGACCTCGGGATCGACGTGGTCATCGAGTCCTCCGGAGTGTTCCGCCGCATCGCCGAGCTGCAGCGTCATCTCGACGCCGGGGCGCGCAAGGTCGTCCTGACCGTCCCCTGCAAGGACCCGCTGGAGGCCACCATCGTCCTGGGGGTCAACGATTCGATCCTGAAGCGGGAGCACCGCATCGTCAGCAACTCCTCCTGCACCACCAACTGCGCCGCCCCGATCGCCAGGCTCCTCGAGGAGGCCTTCACCATCCGCAAGGGATTCCTGACGACGGTGCACGCCTACACCAACGATCAACGGCTGTTCGATTACCCGCACAAGGACATGCGCCGCGCCCGCATGGCGGCGCTCAACATCGTCCCGACCTCGACCGGCGCCGCGCGGGCCCTCGGGCTGGTCGTGCCGTCGCTCCAGGGGAAGGTCGAGGGACTGGCGTTCCGCGTCCCGGTCCCCTCCGGGTCGGTGGTCGACCTGACCGTGGAGACCGTGAAGCCGGCCGACCCGGGGGCGATCCACGAATTGATGCGGCGGGCGGCCGAGGGCCCGATGCAGGGGATCCTCGGCGTGTCGACCGACCCGATCGTGTCGGCCGACGTCATCGGCGACCCGCGCTCGGCGATCTACGACGCGCCGCTCACCCAGGTCATGGACGGACGGATGGTCAAGGTCGTGGCCTGGTACGACAACGAATGGGCGTACGCCATGCGCGTGGCCGAGCTGATCCTGAAGGTCCACTCCCTGGGGTACCCATGAGGCCCGCGATCGAGCCCGTCCCGGTGCCGCGCCCGCGCGACGCCGGCGCTCCGCGCCCCCTGCTCCGCGTCGCCGTCGCGGCGGTGGCGCTCGCGCTCCTGCCCGCAGGTCCTCCGGTGATTCCGGCGGCGGCCCGCCAGAGCTCCGCGGTGCGCGAGTTCGTCCTCAAGCAGATCCAGGTGCCGCATCATTACTACTACCGCGAGATGTATCTGCCGCAGGTGACCGACGGACCGGCGAGCGCCGCCTGGTCCCCCGACGGGATGGAGTTGATCTACGCCATGCAGGGGTCGCTGTGGCGGCAGGGAGTCGGCTCCACGGTCGCCCGCCAGATCACCGACGGGCCGGGTTACCACCACCAGCCCGACTGGTCTCCCGACGGCCACCATGTGGTCTTCGCCGCCTATCTGGACGACGCGATCGAGGTGTGGATCCTCGATCTGAGGACCGGGGTGACGCGGCCGCTGACGCAGGAGCGCGCCGTCAGCGTCGAGCCCCGCTTCTCGCCGGACGGAACCCGACTGGCCTTCGTCTCCACCCGCTTCGAAGGGCGCTTCCACGTGTTCACCGGAGCCTTCAAGGACGGGGTCCTGACCGGCGTCGAGCGGCTCACCGAGGACCGCGACAGCGGCCTCCCCCGTTACTACTACTCCCGCTACGATCACTACCTGTCCCCCTCCTGGTCGCCGGACGGCGGCGAAATCCTCCTGGTCTCGAACCGCGGCCGCATCTGGGGCACCGGCGGCTTCTTCCGCATGGCGGCGCGCGCCGGCGCGAAGCTGCGCGAAGTGCACCGCGAGGAGACCACCTGGAAGGCGCGTCCCGACTGGGCGCGCGACGGCCGGAGGGTCGCCTATGCTTCCTACCTCGGGGGCCAGTGGCACCAGATCTGGCTGGGGACCGCGGAGGGTGGCGACCCCTTCCCGCTGACCTACGGGGAGTTCGACGCCACCTCCCCACGCTGGTCCCCGGACGGGCGGCGCATCGCCTACATCTCCAATCAGGACGGCGGCACCTCGTTGTGGACCATCGAGATCCCCGGCGGGCGTCGCCATCGGATGCGGATCGAAACGCGCCGCCGCCTGAAGCCTTCGGGCCGGCTGAAAATCCAGGTCGTGGACGCCGCCACCGGCCGGCCGGTGCCCGCACGCGTCGCGGTGGAGACTCCCGACGGACGATCCTGGGCGCCGGACGACGCCTGGCGGCACGGCGACGAGGCCTTCGACCGGGGGGCGCGGACCTTCGAGTATTCCTACTTCCACACCCCGGGGACGTCCGAGGTGGTCGTCCCCGCCGGCAGCGCCACCGTCGAGGTGATCCGCGGGCTGGAATACCGTCCCTTCCGCCGCGAGGTCGAGGTGGCGGAGGGAGCCGTCCGCTCGCTGCGGGTGCCGCTGCGGCGGCTGGCCGACCTGCCGGCGCGCGGCTGGTGGAGCGGCGACCTGCACGTCCACATGAACTACGGGGGCTCCTATCGCAACACTCCCGAACGCCTCGCCGCCCAGGCCGCGGCCGAGGACCTGCAGGTCGTGGAAAACCTGGTCGTCAACAAGGAACAACGGATTCCTGACATCGCCTGGTTCGCCGAAGGACCGGCCCCGCCGCTCCGCCGCGGGGCGCTGGTGGCGCACGGGCAGGAGTTCCACACCTCGTTCTGGGGTCACACCGCCCTCCTGGGTCAGGAAGAGAACCTGCTCCTGCCGGATTACGCCGCCTACGCCAACACCGCCGCCGCCAGCCTCTACCCGCACAACCCGGCGGTGTTCGACCTGGCGCACGAGCAACGCGGCATCGTCGGCTACGTCCACCCGTTCGACGCCGTCCCCGACCCGGTGAAGGACGAACGGCTCACCCACGATCTGCCGGTCGGCGCCGCGCTCGACAAGCTGGACTACTTCGAGGTCGTCGGTTTCAGCGACCACCTGGCGACCGCCACCGTCTGGCACCGGCTGCTGAACTGCGGCTTCCGCATCCCCGCCGGGGCGGGCACCGACGCGATGGCGAACTACGCTTCGCTGCGGGGGCCCGTCGGCGTCGATCGGGTCTACGTCAGGACCGGGGCGCGGCCGGACCATGCCGCCTGGCTGCGCGGCCTGCGCGACGGAAGAACGTTCGCCACCAACGGGCCTCTCCTGGGGTTCGCCCTGGGCGGCCGGGAACCCGGCGACGAGATGCGGCTGCCGGCGGGGGGCGGGACGCTCGACGCGCGCGTCTGGCTCCGATCGATCGTCCCGATCGAGCGGCTGGAGATCGTCGGCAACGGCGAGGTCGTGGCGACCCTGCCGCTCGACGACGAGGGGCGGGCCGCCGAGGCGCTCCACCGCGTCGCCGTGCGCGACAGCGGCTGGTACGTGCTGCGGGCCTGGAGCCCCCGGCCGCACCATCCGATCCTCGACATCTATCCGTACGCCACCACCAGTCCGATCTACGTCTCGGTCGGCGGCCGGCCGGTGCGCTCCGCCGCCGATGCCGCCTACTTTCTCAAATGGATCGACCGCCTGGAGCAGGCGGCGCGGGCGCACGCCGACTGGAACACCGAAGCGGAGAAGGGGGCCGTGCTGCGCGATCTGGAGGCGGCGCGCGCGGTCTTCCGCGAGCGGGGGGCGGCGCCCGACGCCCCGGGGGCGCGGCCCGGCGGTTCCCCTCAGTAGGTCAGGAAGGCGCCCAGGAACAACTCGGCGTCGGGCGCCCCGTCGGTGAGCGGCAGGCTGACCGCCCCGCGGAAGCCGCCGTGGCGCTGCCGGCTGAAGGCCTGGAGGCCGATGATCAGGCGGCCGTCCGCGTCGCCCCCCTCGATCCGCTCCGTTTCGTAGGTCCCCTCGACCGAGAAGGTGACCCGCGGCGTCGCCGGCAGCAGCACCGCCGCGCCGAGCAGGACGCTGTCCTCGGTGTCGATGAGAGCCGGGTCGGGCTGGCCGTTGAAGCGCGCCGCGGCGCTCGCCACCAGGGTGACCGCCTCGAGGTCGGCGCGCCAGGCGACGAACCCTTCCAGATCCGGCTCCCCCGTCCCCAGCCCCTCCGCCTCGTCGGCGCTCGGGGCCTTCAGGAGCGCGCCGATCGCCACCCGCGCCGCCCCCGTTCCGGGAAGCCGGTACTTCAGGAACAGATCGATGTCCGACAGGCCGGCGCCGTCGGGCCCCGGGCCTCCCCTCACGTCGACATAGCCGAAGCGGAGCCCCGCTTCGACATTCTCGACCACCTTGAAGGCGATGAGCGGACCCGCGAAGTGCCGGCTCCCGGTCTCGAGGTTCTGGTACAGGTACTGCCCCTCGACCCACCCTCCCGGCACGACGGCGGCGTCCTCCACGAAACGCACGAACAGACGGCGCGCGTTCCGATCACCCGCGCCCTCGCCCGGCCGGGCCGGAGCAGGCTGCGCCTGGAGCGCCCCGGAGCACAGCGCCGACAGCAGGACCGCGAGAACCGGAACATGGCTGGACACGATCACCCCCTGGCCGACACGAGCATGGTGGTGCGGAGATTGTTGATCAACTCCGGGGAGCCCCGTCGGGATCATTCTCATCCTCGAAGGCGCGCCAACAAATCAAGATGTATCCATGGGATACGCGGGTTTATCAACACTCTTCGCACCACCTTGGGCGGTCACCGCCCGGCGACCCGCGTCGGCGCGGCGACGCCGGTGTCGTCCCGGCCACGCCCATGTCGGGCGGGCGACGCCCGGCGTCATAAATCCGCCCGTTGCGCGGCGTCCCGGCTCGCGGTACCTGATGATCAGAGGATGCCCGGCCCGCAAACCATGAACAGTCCGGAATCTGAGTCCCGCCCCCAGGTGTGGGCGGTCGGCGGCGGCAAGGGCGGCACGGGGAAATCGCTCGTCGCCGCCAGTCTCGGGATCCATCTGGCCGAACGGGGACGGCGCGTCATCCTGATCGACGGCGACCTCGGCGCCCCCAACCTGCATACCTTTCTGGGACTCGACCCGCCGCCGGTGGCGCTCTACGACTTCATCGCGCGCCGCGTGCCGTCCCTGGAGGACGCCGCCGTGCCGACCGCGGTGCCGGGGCTGCGGATCATCAGCGGCGCGCGCAACGCCCTGGGCGCCGATGGCGTGAAGCACTTCCAGAAGACCCGGCTGCTGCGGCTGCTCCTGGCGCTGCCGGCCGACATCGTGCTGGTGGATCTGGGCGCGGGGACGTCGCTCAACGTCCTCGATTTCTTCTCGATCGTCGACCGCGGGCTGCTGGTGATCCTGCCCGAGCCGACCTCGGTGGAGAACTGTTACCGGTTCCTGCAGGCCGCCTATCTCCGGAGGCTGCAGCACCTCTGCCGGATCCTCGGACACCAGGAGCTGCTCGACCTGGTGGTGCGGCACCGGGACACGGCGCGCTCCGGCAGTCCGGTGGAGATCCTCGAGGAGATCGACCGCGTCGACTCGGGGGCGGCGGCGCGCCTGGCCGGGCATCTCCTGGAGTTCGTGCCGCGGCTGATCGTCAACCAAGTGTGCGACCGGGAGGACATCCTGCTGGGCGACTCGATCCAGGTGGCGTCGGAGCGCTTCCTCCGGATTCCGCTGCAGTTCTCGGGGGCGGTCCCGTTCGACCCGGCCCTGGTGCGCTGCGTCAAGAGCCGCCGGCCGTTCCTCCTCGACCACCCGCGCTCGCGCACCGCCGCCGCCCTGCGCGAGGCCGCGGAGACCGCCGCCCGGGAGGGAGGCGCGGCGGTTCCCGGCGCGACCGCGTCCGGCTGGGC
>JBOGOE010000336.1:0-2329 GCA_050747445.1 Candidatus Polarisedimenticolia bacterium
AATCCGGACCGCGCGAGGCGTTCGACGCGGACCGCGCCCTGGCGCGGGTGGAGGGGGACCGGGCGTTGTTCGCGGAAATCACCGGTCTGTTCCGCGGCAGCGCCCCCGAGCGGCTGCGGGCGGTGGCGGAGGCGCTGGCGCGCGGCGACGGCGAGGCGGCCGAGCGGGCGGCGCACACGCTCAAGGGCTCGATCGGCAATTTCGAGGCCGGCGCGGCGCAGGAGGCGGCGCGGCGGGTCGAAGCGCTCGCCCGCGAGGGTCAGATGGAGCGGGCGCGCGAGGCGGCCGTGGTCCTCGAACGCGAGGTCGGCCGCCTCCTCGCCGCCCTGGGACGATACGCGGAGGGTCACGCGGCATGAGGATCCTGATCGCCGAGGACGACCCGGTCTCGCTGCGGGTCCTGCAGGCCACCCTCGAGAAAGCCTCCCACGAGGTGGTGGCGGCGCGCGACGGCAACCAGGCCCTGGCGGGGTTGCGGGCCGGGGATGGGCCCCGGCTCGCGGTTCTGGACTGGATGATGCCGGGTCTGGACGGGACCGAGGTCTGCCGCCGGGTCCGGCAGGATCCCGCCGTCCGCGGCGCCTATCTCATCCTGCTGACCGCGCGCGGCCGCAAGGAGGACGTCCTCGCCGGACTGCGCGCCGGGGCGGACGACTACGTCACCAAGCCGTTCGACCAGGAGGAATTGATGGCGCGGGTCCAGGTCGGGATGCGCATCCTCGATCTGCAGTCCGCGCTCGCCGATCGTGTCCGGGAGCTGGAGGAGGCCCTGGCGAGCGTCCGGGTGCTGCGCGGTCTGCTCCCGATCTGCTCCTACTGCAAGAAGGTCCGCGACGACCGGAACTACTGGCAGCAGGTCGAGACCTACGTCAGCGACCACACCGACGCGCGCTTCAGCCACGGCATCTGTCCCGACTGCTACGAGAAGGTGGTCAAGCCGCAGATGGAGCAGACCCTCCCCCCCGCCGGTGGCAAGAAATCCCCCTGAACGGTCGGTCCGGCAAGCGCCGTCGGACCGGGGACCGCCGCCGCCCCGTGCTAGAGTGACGCGGATGGACCCGACGTCCCTCCTGGCGGAAGCCGCGCGACGACGCCCGTCCGGCGCCGCGATCCGCTGCGGCTCCCTCGATCTGACCTATCCCGGTCTCCTGGCGCTGGCCGGTGGCCTGGCGCGCGACCTCGAGACGCGGGGCGCCCGGGCCGGCGACCGGGTCGCTGTCCTCCTCCCGAACTGCCATCTCTACCTCGCCCTCTATTTCGCCGCCCTGCAGTCGGGGCTGGTCCTGGTGCCGCTCAACCTCCGCCTGTCGGTCCGGGAGCTGAAGGCGATCCTGGCGCACGCCGGGGCGCGGCTGATCGCCGGCCCCACGGACCGGGTGCGGGCCCTCCTCGAAGGGAGCGACGCACACCAGGCGGCCGGCGCTCCGAAAGATGCGACACGCGACGCGCCGGTTCTGATGATCGCGCCCCTCGCCGGGGTCCCCGGATGCGCCGATGGCGGCACGGCGGATCTCCCCCCGCCGCCCGATGCCGCCCACCTCTACTACACCAGCGGCACGACGGGCGCGCCCAAGGGGGTGATCCTCACGCGCGCCAACCTGGCGGCGCACGTCCTGATGACCCTCGACGAGCTGGAGTTCCGGGAGGCGGACTCCTGGCTCCACGCCGCGCCGATGTTCCACCTGGCGGACGCCTGGGCGGTGTGGACCGCGACCGCGGCCGCCGCCACCCACGTCCTCCTGCCCCGCTTCGCGCCGGCGGCCGCCTTCGACCTGATGGAGCGCGCCGGGGTCACCCTCACCAATCTGGTGCCGACCATGCTGATCGCCCTGCTGGAAGAGGCGGAGCGCCGGGGCCGCCCCCTGCCGCGCCTGCGGCTGCTGCTCTCGGGCGGCGCGCCGATCGCGCCCAGCCTCGTGACGCGGCTCGATCGGGCGTTCGGGTGCGAGTACGTGCAGACCTATGGTCTGACCGAGACTTCCCCGTTCCTGACCTTCTCGTTCGGGCGCGACTTGCCGGCGGGGCGCGGCGCCGCGGAGCGGGCGGCGTGGCTGGCGCGCGCCGGGCGCGCGGCGCGGGTGGTGGAGCTCCGGGTCGTCGCCCACCCGCCCGAGGACCCGCCGCGCGACGTGGCCGCCGACGATGCCGCCGTCGGCGAGGTGATCGCCCGCGGTCCCACCGTCACTCCCGGCTACTGGCGCGATCCCGGGGCGACCGCGGCGGCGTTCCGGGGCGGCTGGTTCCACACCGGGGATCTCGCGACCATCGACGCGGGGGGTTCCATCAACCTGGTCGATCGCGCCAAGGACGTGATCATCACCGGCGGCGA
>JBOGOE010000337.1:0-6805 GCA_050747445.1 Candidatus Polarisedimenticolia bacterium
CGCCGGAGCCCTCCTCGACGACGCGGCGCGCGAGGTCGAACGCGCCCGCCGGCTGGGCGTCTCGTTCCTGACCCTCGAGGACGACGGCTACCCGGCGCTGCTGCGCGTCTCGGCCGACCCGCCGCCATTCCTGTACGTCCTCGGCGCCCTCGAGCCGCGGGACGTCCTGGCGGTCGCGGTGGTCGGTTCGCGGCGCGCCACGCCGCACGGTCTGGAGGTCGCCGCGGGCATCGCCGGCGGTCTGGCGGCCGCGGGATTCACGGTGGTCAGCGGGCTGGCGCGCGGCATCGACGCCTCCGGCCACCGCGGGGCGCTCGGGGCGGGGGGGCGCACCCTCGCCGTCCTCGGCTCGGGGATCGACCGGATCTACCCCGTCGAGCACCGCCGGCTCGCCGGCGCGATCGCGGCGCGCGGCGCGATCCTGAGCGAGTGGCCGCTCGGGACGGCGCCGCTCAAGCACCACTTCCCGGCCCGCAACCGCGTCATCGCGTGCCTGGCCTGGTCGACGGTGGTGGTCGAGGGGAGGCACGACAGCGGCTCGCTGATCACCGCGTCGCTGGCGCTGGACGAGGGACGGACGGTGCACGCCGTGCCGGGGCCGGTGGGCGCGCCGAACGCCGAGGGGCCCAATGCCCTGTTGCGCGAGGGGGCCCTGCCCTGCCGATCGGCGGAGGACGTGATCGAGGACCTGGGGCCGCAGATCGCCGGCGCGGCCCGCGAGGCGGCCCCCGCGGAGGCGGCCGGGACGGACGCCGGCGGTCCGGTGCCCGGAGGGTCGCCCGCCGGGGAACGCGGCGCGCCGCTGCCGCCGGATCAACGCCGCGTGCTGGCGGCGATGCCAGCGGCCGTGGGGGTCGGGATCGAGCGGCTCGGGGCCGCCTCCGGGCTGCCCCCGGGCGCGCTTCTCGCGGCGCTTCTCGAGCTGGAGCTGCGCGGGATCGTGCGCCGGATCCCGGGGCCGCGGTACGTCAGGACCGCCTCCGATCGCGGCGGTTCCGCGGGCCGCTGAACGGGGCCGGGTTGCAAAATTCGCCCGCTGCCTATATTTTGAAAAACGCCGACGCATCCTGAAACCGGCCCGCGCCGCTTCGAGGCGCGAAAAGAGGTCTCGTGGGCAAGTCGCTGGTCATCGTCGAATCACCCGCCAAGGCGCGGACGATCAACAAATTCCTGGGCCGCAACTTCACCGTCAAGGCCTCGATGGGTCACGTGCGCGACCTCCCGAAGCGCACCCTGGGGGTCGACGAGAAGAAGGACTTCCGGCCGACCTACGAAATCCTCCCGGGCCGCAAGAAAGTGATCGACGAGCTCAGGAAGGCCGCCGAGGGGGCCGACAAGGTCTTCCTGGCGCCCGACCCCGACCGCGAGGGAGAGGCGATCTGCTGGCATCTCGCCGAGATCCTCAAGAAGTCGAACCGCAACCTGCACCGCGTCCTGTTCAACGAGATCACCAAGCGCGCCGTCCTGCACGGCATCCAGAACCCGCAGAAGATCGACGCCCACCGGGTCGACGCGCAGCAGGCCAGACGCATCCTGGACCGTCTCGTCGGCTACAAGATCAGCCCGCTCCTGTGGGACCGGGTGCGGCGCGGGTTGTCGGCCGGGCGGGTGCAGTCGGTGGCGCTCCGGATGGTCGTGGATCGGGATCGGGAGATCCAGGCCTTCAAGCCGGAGGAGTACTGGACCCTGGCGGCGCTCCTCGAGGGATCGGTGCCGCCGCCGTTCGAGGCGCGGCTGATCAAGGTCGACGAGAAGAAGGCCGACCTCAAGAGCGGCGCCGAGACCGACGCGGTCGTCCGGGGCCTCAAGGACCAGGAGTTCGTCGTCGCCTCGGTCGAGTCGAAGGAGAAGAAGAAGAACCCGGTCCCGCCGTTCATCACCAGCAAGCTGCAGCAGGACGCCTCGCGCAAGCTCGGCTTCACCGTCAAGAAGACCATGACCCTGGCGCAGCGTCTCTACGAGGGAATGGACCTCGGCGATCTGGGGACCATCGGTCTGATCACCTACATGCGGACCGACTCGACGCGGGTCGCCCCCGAGGCGCTCCAGGAGGTCCGGGACTACATCGCGAAGACCCACGGCGCCGACTATCTGCCGGACGAGCCGCGCCAGTACAAGACGGGGAAGCTGACCCAGGGGGCGCACGAGGCGATCCGCCCGACCTCGATGGAGATCACCCCGGATCTGGTGCGCCGGCACGTCGGCAAGGACGAGGCGCTCCTCTACGGCCTGATCTGGAACCGCTTCGTCGCCTCCCAGATGAAGCCGGCGGTGTTCGACGTCACCACCGCCGACATCAAGGCCGGCCGGTGCCTGTTCCGCGCCACCGGCTCGACCATGCGCTTCCCCGGCTATCTCGCCGTCTACCAGGACCTGATCGAGAAGGAGAAGAAGGACGGCGCCGCGCCCGACGAGGACGACGCCGGCCGCGCCCTCCCGCCCCTCTCGGCCGGCGAGCCGCTGAAGCTGGTGCAGCTCGACCCGAAACAGCATTTCACCCAGCCGCCCCCCCGCTTCACCGAGGCGTCGCTGGTCAAGGAGCTGGAGGAGAACGGCATCGGACGCCCCTCGACCTACGCCACCATCCTGTCGACGCTGCAGAACCGCGAGTATGTCGAGAAGGTCGAGGGGAAGTTCGTGCCCTCCGAGCTCGGCCTGACGGTCACCGATCTCCTGGTGGGTCATTTCAAGGAGATCATGGACGTCAAGTACACGGCCCGGATGGAGGAGGAGCTCGACGAGATCGAGGAGGGGCGTCTCGACTACGTCGATGCGTTGAAGGAGTTCAACCGCGACTTCTCGAAGGCGCTCAAGTCGGCCACCGCCAACATGGAGAACATCAAGACCAAGGAGGAGCCGACCGACCAGGTCTGCGACAAGTGCGGCAAGCCGATGGTCATCAAGTGGGGTCGCTACGGCCGGTTCATGGCCTGCTCCGGCTACCCCGACTGCAAGAACACGCAGGAGATCGCCATGACGGCCGCCAACGGCGGCAACGGTGGCCCGGGAACGGGTGCGGCCGGGACGCAGGAAGCGGTCATCCCCGAAGACCACGGCACCTGCGAGAAGTGCGGCTCGAAGATGGTGCTGCGCAAGGGACGCTTCGGGCCGTTCATCGCCTGCTCCGCCTATCCGAAGTGCCGCAACACCAAGAAGATCGCCATGGACCGGGAGGGGAAGATCACGGTCACCCGCAAGCCCGACCGGATGCTCGATCTCCCCTGCCCGCAGTGCGGCAAGCCGCTGGCGGTCAAGGACGGCCGCTTCGGCGAGTTCACCGCCTGCTCCGCCTACCCGGAATGCAAGTACATCAAGCTGAAGGAGGTCGGTCTGGACTGCCCGCGCGAAGGCTGCGGCGGCCGGATCGTCGAGCGCCGCTCCCGCCGCGGCCGGGTCTTCTTCGGCTGCAACAACTACCCCAAGTGCGACTTCGTCACCTGGTACCGCCCCATCGCCGAGTCCTGCCCCTCCTGCAAGAAGCCCTATGTCCTCGAGAAGATCACCAAGAAGGACGGCACCACCCGCTTCTGCGACAACGAAGGCTGCGGCTACAAGAAGGCGGTCAACGCCTAGAGACCTCCGGGGGCTGCGGCGCCCGCGGGACTAATCGGCCTCGTCCCGGAAGCCGCAGTGCGTCTCGTCGTCCTCGTCGAGGACGCAGTCGTAGAGCTGGAAGCGGCCGGCGCCCTCGTTCCAGCGGAGGATGAACGGCGGGTCGGCGGCGGCCGCGATCCCGCCGTCGCCGGTTTCGGTCAGGGGGGTGAGGACGACCGAGACGTGATTCTCCCACGCCTCCGGCCATCCGGTCCAGCCGGCGATCGCGCCGGTGACACCCGTCTCCTCGAGGTCGAAAAGCCGGCCGTGGCGGCCGCGGACCTGACTGTCCGCGGCGACCAACTCGATGACGTCCCGGTCCCGCAGGACCAGGATCCGGACCCGCGAGGCGACGAACCCGGTCGGGTCGGGGCAGAAATCCCCCCGGTCGCAGGCGGCGGTCAGCTTCTTCAGCGTTTCGTCCGCCAGCGGCTCGACCAGGACCACCTCCCGCCCGTCCACCGCCCCGAGCCACACCGCGGCGACCAGGGAGAAGCGCTCCAGCCCCAGGATGCTCTTGATCCGCTCGAAGTCGGACCGCTTGACGATTCCCGGGACCGCGTCGCCGTACTTGACGCCCGCCGCCGCCGTGCGGGGCGATGCCGGGATGACGCCCCCGAACGCGACGGCGGCCGCGAGCGCCGCACGCAACGGAAGGGCACGGACGATGGAGCGGGTCACCCGGTCAATCTAATCCGGCCCTCGCTCCCCCGCCAGCCGGATCACAATCGTGAGCCGGTTGGAATCGACGAGACCGAGCTCCGAACCGAGGAATACCAGGGACCAGATGCCGGGAGCGTCCAGCCGGTAGCTTTCCGGCCCGTTCAGGACGAACCGGTAGGTCGCGGTCGCTCCGGGCTTCAGGCTCCTGCTTGCGCCGCCTTGGAGGGCATCCCGTGGATGCGGCACCGCCAGCCGCTCCTCGTTGAGAATCTGGAAGCGGGCGCCGCCACCCGCGACCGAGAGCGCCTCGGGAATTCCGATCGCCGCCTTGGACCGGTTGGTCATCGTCAGGACGACTTCGATCGGGTCGCCGGCAAGGTACTCGCGCCGCGGTGACTCGAGGCGGCAGTCGACCCGGATTCCCGCTGCGGGGCCCGGAGTCGGCTTCCCCTTCCCGTCCGGGAAGATGCCGGCGAACCCTCCGTAACTCAGGCTGAACTCCGCCGACGCTCCGGAGGACTCTGCTTCGACGCCGCCGATGGAATCGAGCGCGAGGCCCTCGACAGCCTGTCCCGCATGGGGGTCCGTGGTCGACGCGGCATCGATCAAGGTCACCACGTCCACGTCCCGTGACCCGTGGATGTTCGGGTTCCCATCACCGTCCGTGTCCACGGCGCCGGGGGCCCGCACGAGCACGTCCTGATAGTTCCGCCCGATGATGGGGAGGGATTCGACGAACTCGGCCGAGTACCCGGAGTCGGTCGTGATCGGGTCGGTCGACCCCAACACCCTGATCCCTTCCACAGCCCCTGTGGATGGGGCTGGTCCGACCGTCATGTCGTGGTCGACTCCCGAAGGGAGGCAGACCGGGGCCGCGACGGTCACGGGCACGCCTTCGGCGTTCCGGACGTATTCCTCGACCGCCACGAACGACGTATAGGCGGAGACCAGGTTGTGGGCCAGGGCCGTCGTGGTGATCTCCTCGACCATCCCGGGTCCGGGGCTGCCGATCTGCCGATCGGAAAGGGCTTCGATTCGCTCCCGCGCCCAGAGGGTGGCGATCGCCGCGCCTTCGATGTGGCGCTCCGGCAAGCGGACCGGGAACCGTCCCTCCCACAGGCGGCCGCCCAGCCGGCCGCGCAGCGTGACCTCCGCGGATCCCTGACCGCGATAGCGGCCGCTCAGGACGATCGGTTGCCCGAGGAAAAGGTCGGGAACGATCGAGGGGTGGACATCCGAAACCCGAAGGCCGCCCCAGTCGAGGCTGACGTGCGTCAGGTAGGGGCGACGGATCCGCTCGTAGAATCGCTCGACCGGGTGGCCGCTCCCGTCCTCGAGAAGAATGTATTCGGCACTGCCGCCGCCGAACGCCGCCATCTTGTCGAGGAGATACCGGTTCACCGCGTCGCCGACGCCGAACGAATGGAGCCGGGCGCCGCCGAGGTTCTCCCTCAGGTAGGAAAGGATCTCCTCTTCGTTGCCGATGTAACCGTCGGTCATGAACGAGACGATCCGGAGCCGTTGCGGGTCCTCGCGGTATCCGAGGGCGGCCCTGACCCCGCTCAACATGATGGTTCCGCCGCTCCCGGAAAGATTCTCGACGTAGTCCAAGGCCAGGGCGATCTGGGACGGCGTGGCCGGCGCCGGTTCGGGGGCGAACGCCTCCGCGTCGTCCGAGAAGCGGAGGATCTGGAAGTTGTCCAGCGGGTCGAGGTTCTGCAGGGCGTGGCGCATCGCCCCCTTGACCTTCTCGATGGGGGGACCGGACATCGAACCGGAGCAATCGACGACGAAGATCATCTCCTTCGGCGCGATGGCGGCGGGAGGCGGATCGACCTGCGGCTGGAGGAGGGCCAGGAAGTACCCCTCGTCCGTCGTCCGATGGGGGAGAACGATCAGGTTGGGCGCGCTTCCGTCGAGGCTGTATCGGAGGACGAAGTCCCGGTTGGGGATCGCGTCATCCGCTTCGAGCCGCACGCTCACCCGCTGGCCGCCTTCCCGCTCGACCGCGATCCGATGGGAGGGGGAGACCGGGTCGTCAATCGCAACACCGGCGTCGATCCGGATCTCGATCGAGATGTCATGAGCCGAGCGGTGTCCGGGCTTCAGGAATGGAGGGGCGATCTGCTCCGCATCCGCCGCGCCCCCGGTGTGGCGCGGGCCGACGACCATCGGGAAAACGAATTCCTGACCTCCCGAGCGGTACGGGAGGGCTTCGAAATAGCGCAACCGGACCCGGATCTCATCGCCGGGCAGGATGTTCGCGACCGCCTGGGTGAAGATATTCGGCCGCTGCTGATCGAGAAGTGCCGCGGTCTGCCCGGCCCCGCGGGCGGCTTCATACAGCGCGCGCGCCTCGCTCCTGGATTTGATGACACCGCGAATGACGCGGTCCTCCAGCCGGATCTCCATGTCGTTCACGGCGGCTCGATCCGGCAACGGGAAGATGTAGATCGCCTCGATCGGCCTCTCGTACGGGTTTTCGAACGACTGGGTCACCTCGACCTCGGCGACGATGCCGGTCATCTCGGCCCGGACGGCGGTATGG
>JBOGOE010000338.1:0-3966 GCA_050747445.1 Candidatus Polarisedimenticolia bacterium
AGAATCACCGACGAGCAAATGGCGACCCTCCGCCTCAAACCGGATTCCTTCCACGGCGATTGGAACTACACGATCCGCCCACGCGCTTCATGACTTGCGCCAGTTATTTTCTCGCAAACACTTAGGCCACAGCGGGGACGTTGGTAGGTGGCGAAACAACCTAGACCGAATGGAGATCGTGACTTGGTGGTGTAGAATCTCCGCATGAAGCGAGACGCAGCGGACATCCTCAAGGACGCATTGGCGCTGCCTCCGGAAGCCCGGGCGGCCGTAGCGAGTTCTCTTCTTGAGAGCCTCGATGACCAGGTT
The DNA here is from genome assembly GCA_050747445.1 of Candidatus Polarisedimenticolia bacterium. Lineage (GTDB taxonomy): Bacteria > Acidobacteriota > Polarisedimenticolia > Gp22-AA2 > Gp22-AA2 > JBOGOE01. The sequence continues at coordinate 310 of JBOGOE010000338.1, forward strand.
GATGAGGGGGCCGAGGAGGCTTGGAAAGAGGAGATAGCGCGCAGGCTGGACGACATTGACAAAGGCAAGGTGAAGCTGATCCCATGGGCGACAGTTCGTCGTCGCCTCATGGGTCGGTAATGTCGCGTCGGCCAGTCGGGTACCATCCGGCCGCCTTTGCAGAAGCAGAGGGCGCCGCAATTTGGTACCGTGAGCGCAGCCCTCAAGCCGAGGCGGCGTTTTTGGCTGAACTCGAGCGCGCCATTCGTGAGATTGGCGCGGGTTCGGAACGATGGCCGCCCTACTTGCGAAACACCCGCCGCTACTTGCTACATCGTTTCCCCTTCTCGGTTGTCTACCGCGAGCGGGCGGGCAAGATCGAGATCGTTGCGGTCGCTCATGCCCACCGACGACCAGGTTACTGGTACAGGCGGTAACTCGCCTTAATCCAACGGTTCGGTCTAACTTCCCGCTGCACCTGACGGCGGGCCGCAGGTGCGGGGTTGAAGTGAAGTGGGTTCTGGCCCGCCGCAGGTGAGCGGGAGCGTTAGACGACACCGGGGGGTTGGAAGCTTGGAGTGGCCAGGGCCGATTCTAAAGCAGGCATTCGCCGCGCTCGAGGAAGGCATTCACACGCTCACCAAGCAGCTCGACAATCCCCTCTACTTGGGCCAGCTTCCGCGCGGGGATTTTCGCTATCCGACTCGTAACTCGCACGTGATGCAGGTCCTGAAGGCCGTGGGCGTAGTCAGCGGGCTGAATGCGGCTCTTCATTTGGGGCGTGTCGGCCACTACAACGAGGCCAACGTGAGAGGGATTGAACATGGGATTCATACTTCTCGGTCTGGGTTCGGCCGTGTTCGCCTACCTGCTCTTCAAGTCGCGGTACGTGCCACGGGTCCTGGCGGGCTGGGGCGTGTTCTCGTCGCTGCTGTTGGCGGCGTATTCCCTTTCGATCATCGCGTTCCCGGAGGCCGGAGCGCTGCGAATCGTCCCCATGCTTCCCATGGGCATCTATGAGGTCACGGTCGGTTTCTGGCTGCTGCTGGGAGGCGCGACAATCAAATCAGGCCCGATGGGCGCGGTCCGACCCGGAATGCATATGGGGCTTGCGGGTGTCCTCGCGGCGCTGGCATGCGTCGGGGTCTCCGCACCCGTTGCGGCCGATGAGTCGGCTGGCCTGCCGGCCGGGGCAACGCGGGGGGAAGGCGCACCCGGGGCTTCCGGGCGGATCGTGGCGGAGCCCCCGCCACGGGCGGATGCCAAAGCGGAGTACCTCTTCTATCTCCATGGCCGCATCGTTCAGGAGCAGGGCCGCGCTCCGGTGAGTCCGGAGCACGGGCCGTACCGCTACGATGCGATCCTCGAGGGCTTCGCGGCGGCGGGATTCGTGGTCGTCGGAGAGGTCCGGCCGCGTGGGATGGAGCCTCCGGCGTACGCCGAACGGGTGGCGGGACAGATCCGGCGGTTGCTGGAAGCCGGGGTCCCCGGGCGCCGGATCACCGTGGTCGGCGCCTCCATGGGGGGGCACATCGCGATGCTGGTCTCGGGCCGTCTGAAGTCACGCGAGGTCGGGTTCGTCATCCTGGGGATCTGCGATCCCGACACCCGGGCGCCGACAGGCGGCCTCCATGGCGAAGTGCTCTCCATCTTCGAGGGGAGCGACGAGCTCGGGGGGAGCTGCGCCCCGTTATTCGACCGCGCCGCGGACCTGGGCCGTCACGCGGAACTCCGTCTCGACACCGGACTGCGTCATGGATTTCTCTACCGGCCGCTTCCCGCGTGGATGGGCCCGGCGATCCGGTGGGCCCGGGAGCGCGCCATCTAGAAGCCGATCCGAACCTGAGGGAGGAATCATGGCAGGCTACATCATCGTCGACGTCGAAGTGAACGACCCGGTGCGATACCAGGAGTACATCAGGATGGTGCCGGCGACCCTCGCGCAGTACGGCGGACGCTTTCTCGTCCGGGGCGGCAGGGCGGAGCGGCTCGAAGGCGCATGGAACCCGAAGCGGGTCGTCGTTCTGGAGTTCGATACCTTCGAGCGGGCCAGGGAATGGTGGGCGTCGGCGGAGTACGGTCCCGCCAGGGCCCTGCGCCAGAGCGCCTCACGCGCCGAGATGATCGTCGTCCAGGGGGCCGAACCGGGGGAGGGGACCCCCGTTCCGCGCCGCTGATCAGGGGGCGGGCCGCCGGGTGTAGTGACCGTCGAACAGGGTCGTCCACGTGGCCCCGGCGTCGGAGGAGCTTTCCCAGCGTTGTCGGATCCGTCCGCCGTCGAGCGGCGTCCAGGTGATCCGATGACGCACCGGTCGTCCCGGCCCGCCCGGGATCTCCCCTTCCAGGATCATCCGGCCGCTGCGCAAGCCGCCACCGAGGCGCAACACCATTCCCTCGTTGTCGATCCAGACCTGGTTCCAGCGGCCGGCCGCCGGCTCGAAGAAATTGAGCGAGGTGCCCCGGCCGGGCCCGCTTCCGGTCCAGCGCTCCTGGAGGGCGCAGCCGCCGAGGATCGTTTCGATCCGGTTGATGCCGGCGAGCCGGCCGTCCGGCGCATGGACCTCCCAGTCGCCGATCCAGAAATCGAACTGGCGGAATTCGGGGGCCGAGCAGGGCGGCGGGTCCGGAGCCGACGCGGCAGCCACGAGGGATCCGGCCAGAACCGCAGCGAGACCCCGGGTCAAACCGGGAAGCGGAAAGCGCATGGCCGACTCCGGCAGGGAAGGGACGGGGCAGGTCCGCAGCTTCTTGTACCATGCGCCTCGGGGGGACGCAAGCGGGCGCCGGGTCCGTGGCCCCGCAGTTCGTCCTGGGAAGGAGGATGGGCTCGTGAAATCCGCCGCGCTTCGTCCTGCGGGCGCTACATGTGGCACGACGTGGCCCGGTCCTGCCGGGTCCACGGATTCCCGTTCCGGAAACCCTCGCGCTTTCCCCGGAACTCGGTGCCGGCGGCGCGGGTGGCGTGCGCCGTCCGTGATCTCCCGTGGTTCCCGGAATTCGCGCGCGCCGTCTTCCGCGCCAACTTCGCCGAGGACCGCGATATCGCGGATGCGTCGGTCCTGTCGGACCTCCTGGCGGGGCTGGGGCAGGACGGCCGCGCGCTGCTGGAGCTGGCGCGATCGCCCGACAAGAAGGGGCTGCTGCGCGCGGCGACGGAGACCGCGTGGAGCCTGGGGATCTTCGGGGCTCCCACGTTCGTCGCAGGGGAGGAATTGTTCTGGGGGAACGACCGTCTGGAACAGGCTCTCGCCTGGGCCCGGACGGCGGCGGGCCGCTGACACCGGACGCGCCGGACACCGGACGCGCCTTTGCGCGCCGGGTCGGCTCGTCATATAGTGCGGCGGTCGCGGGGGGGCCTCGATGACCATCCGGCGTGACGAGGATCTCAGGGGATTGCGCGAGGCGGGGCGGGTGGTCCGCCGCTGCCTCGACGAGATGACCGGCCGCGTCCGTCCCGGGGTCACCGCGGCCCGGTTGAACGGCATCGCGGCGCGCGTCATGGCCCGGTGCCGGGCCCGGGCGGCCCCCATGCTGGTGTACGGGTTTCCCGCCGAGGTCTGCATCAGCGTCAACGACGAAATCGTCCACGGCATCCCGTCGGATCGGATCCTGCGGGACGGCGACCTGCTCAAGCTGGACGTCACCGTGGAGAAGGACGGGTACATGGCGGACGCCGCG
>JBOGOE010000339.1:0-3533 GCA_050747445.1 Candidatus Polarisedimenticolia bacterium
GCCACGGCCACCAGCCCCAGCCGCGCGATCGCGGCGCGCGGCGTCGCGAAGCCGGGGAGCCGTCCGCGCAGGCGGGCGTCCAGCCGCCACACCTCGAGCCACGCCCCCGCGGCCGAGCCCAGCGCCAGACCCACGGCCCCGAGAAAGAGCCCCGAACCGGACGCACCACCCGCCACCAGGCCACCCGCCACCGCGCCCCCCGCCACCGCGCCGATCGGCACCCGGTCGAGCGCCACCATGAGCGGCACCGCGACCGCCGTCGACACCGCCACGCGGGCGACGGCGATGCGCGCCGGCGTGCGGGTATCGGAGAGGGCATAGAAGGCGTTCTGCAGGAGGCGCGAACGGGTGGTGGCCGGCAGTCCGAGGGTATAGGCGGCAAGGGCCAGATAGACCAGCCAGTTGTCGGCGGTGCGGAAGGCGCCGGTGCGGTAGACCGCGCCGACGATCAGGAACCCGAAGGCGAGATAGCCGACGCAGGTCGGCACGGTCAGAAAGGCGATCCGCCGCAGGGCCTCCTGGAGACGCGCGGCGAACCCTTCCGGCACGCCGGCGCCGCCGCGCCGGGACAGCTCCGGCAGCTCGGCGGCGGCGACCGACATCCCGAACAGGCTGACCGGGAGGACGTACAGGGTCTGCGCCCAGCCGAGCGCCCCCAGCGCCCCGACCGCCAGGAGCGAGGCCAGGAACAGATCGAGCCAGGCCGACAGTTGCGCCACGCCGCGCGCCGCCACGACCGGACCGAAGGCGCGCGCCGCCTCGCCGACCCCCTCGACCCCGCGGCCGAACGACGGCCGGAAACCGGAGAGCAGGCGCGCCACCAGCGGCAGCTGCACCGCGAACTGCAGCAGCCCGCCGGCCAGTCCGCCCCAGCAGGCGGCGAGCAGCAGTCCCTCGAGCCCCGCGCCGCGACCCGCCATTGCGCCCGGAACCGTCCATCCGGAGCCGGCGGCGACCAGGGCGGCGATGATGGCGGCGTTCCACAGCACCGGCGCGGCATAGGGCAGGAAGAACCTCCGGTGGCTGTTCAGGATGCCGAGCGCCCAGGCCGACAGCACCAGCACGCCGGTCATCGGGAACACGATCCGGACGGCCGCCACCGCCAGCGGAAAGCGGTCGACACCGAGCGTCCCGCGCGCCATCGCGGCGGCGTCGGCCAGGAACCCGGGGGAGAGGGCGGCGACGATCGGCCGCGCCAGTCCGATCCCGAGGAGCGCCAGCCCCGCGGCCAGGGCCAGCAGGATCCCGAAGACCGCTCCGGCGAACCGTCCGGCGTCGTGCGGGCGCCCCGACGCCAGGAGCCGCGCGTAGATCGGGATGAAGGCGGCGGAGATCGTTCCTTCGCCCAGGAGGTTCTGAAGAATGTTCGGACCGCGCAGCGCGGCGCGCAGGACGTCGGCGTGCGGACCGACGCCGAGATGGTGCGCGATCGCCCGATCCCGGAGGAATCCGGCGAGACGGCTCAGGAAAATGCCGCCGGCGACCGTGGCGGCGTGGCGGCGTCCGCTCCCCGCGTGAGGTTCCGGTTCCCCCATGGGGGCCGATTATGGGCCACCGGGGAGGCGGCACGCCAGCGCGGAGAGGACGCCGCCGGGGGCCGGATCCACAATATTGTCTTGACATCGGCGCGGGGTTCGCACAGACTGTTCCGTGAATGCCCCGCACCGGAAGTCCTATCCGCTGATTCCACTGCGCCTGTTCGCGGTCGCTCGCGCCTGCCGTATCATCGGAGTGCCGGACGCCGGGCGGGTGCCCCGTTCCGTGGGGACGGTCCTCCCGGGGGGGATGCCGGGGACGCGGGGTCGGCGATGACGATTCCCGGGTTGCATCGCGCCGGGAACGGAACCACATTGATGCGAAGGGATGGCCATGGGCCGCAGGCTGTTCGTCGGTAACCTGTCGTTCGAGACCGAGGACGCGGACCTCAAGGAACTGTTCGCGACCTCGGGGACGTGCGAGTCGGCGTCGGTCATGAAGGATCGGCTCACGGGACGCTCGCGCGGCTTCGGCTTCGTCGAGATGGCCTCGGAGGACGAGGCGCGGAAGGCCGTCACCGAGCTGGATGGCCGCGAGCTGCGCGGCCGGAACATCCGCGTCAGCGAGGCGCGCGAACGGTCGGCGGGGGGACCGCCGCGGTCCTTCGGCGGGCCGCCCCGCAGCTTCAACCAGGCGCCGTCGTTCGACGGACCGCCCCGTTTCCCGAAGAACCGCGGCAGCCGGCGCGGTCTCCGCGGCCGCAAGCGCAGTCTCTGATCCGGCCTCGGGCCTCCGGGGTCCGCCCGGGGGCGCAGGAGAAGCACACGTGGCGTCCACCGCCCTGAGTCTTCGGAATTTCAACTGGACCACCGGCAGTTTCATCATCGCGTACCATCTGGCCCTCCTCGCCGGACTCCCGTTCTACTTCGCCCACCGTCCGCCGGAGGCGGGTCTGATCGTGGCGTCGGTCGTCCTGCTGTTCCTGACCCAGATCGGCATCGGCGCGGCCTATCACCGCTACTACGCGCATCGCAGCTACACCATGAGCCGATCGGCCGAGGTCGGGCTCCTGTTCCTGGGCAGCCTGGCGACGCAGGGGAGCGTCCTGGAGTGGGCCCACGATCATCGCCTGCATCACGCCTACGTCGACACCGACCGCGACCCCTACTCGATCAAGAAGGGATTCTGGTACGCGCACATCCTGTGGCTGTTCCACAAACAGAAGCCGATCGACATGAAGCGGATCCCCGATCTCGCGTCGAGCCGGCTCCTCCAGTTCCAGCACCGGTACCACGGCGCCCTCAGCATGACGGGGAACGGTCTCGTCTGTCTCCTGATGGGGTGGGCGTTCGGCGATTATCTCGGCGCCTTCGTCCTGGCGTGGTGGACGCGCCTGATGGTGTCGCACCACCTGACCTGGTTCGTCAATTCGCTGGCCCACACCTGGGGCGCCCGGACCTACTCGAGGGAGCAGTCGGCGGTCGACAACTACGTCCTGGCGGTGGTGACGGTCGGCGAGGGGTACCACAACTACCATCACACCTTCGCCTCCGATTACCGCAACGGTCCCCGCTGGTTCCATTTCGATCCCGCCAAATGGCTGATCTGGACCCTGAGCCGGGTCGGTCTCACGCGCAATCTCATCCGGTTCGACGCCTACAGGGTGAGACGGCGGCTGCTGGACGAGGATCGCCGCCTCCTCCTGGACACGCTTCGCCGCGCGGGGCGCGAGGGGAGGCTGGAGCTGGAGCGGAAGGTGGTCGAGCTCGCCGAACGGCTGCACCTCAAGCTCACCCGGATCGCGCACCTGACCGCCGAGCTGAAGAAGCGGCGATCGACCGGCGACCCCGTGCCCGTCCCGGTGACGATGCGCCTCCGGGTCAGGGCCCTGCGCCGCAGCCTGCGCCGCGACTGGAAGGGCTGGTCGCGGGTCTGCACCCAGGTGCTCGAGTCCTGCTAGGGGCTGCGGGCCCGGAACGATGAGTCACCTGCGCCAGGTCCCCCTCGATGAGAACGGCTTTCCGCCGTTCGCCGAGATGCGTCGGGCGTTCGGGTTC
>JBOGOE010000340.1:0-4369 GCA_050747445.1 Candidatus Polarisedimenticolia bacterium
CTCAGTGGTAGAGTGCAACCTTGCCAAGGTTGAAGTCGCGGGTTCGAATCCCGTTTCCCGCTCCAGCCCTCATGATCGGCCGGCGCCCCGTCGGGCGCCGGCCTTTTCATTCGACCCGCCGCCGGCCGGACGCCGCCCCCACCGGGCGCCGTTTCCGCTCCCCCGGGGACCGCATTGACAGTCCGCCCCGGGCGCCGGTATCATGCGGCGAAATCGACCAGCCGAAGCGTTCCCGGCGAGGCGGCGTAGCCAAGCGGTAAGGCAGAGGTCTGCAAAACCTCGATGCATCGGTTCGATTCCGATCGCCGCCTCCACGCTCTCCCGGCCTGAAACCGGCCCCCCCGCGCCTTGCATTCCACTCCGCCGGGCCTCATTTTGAGATCGGCATGGGCACCCTGATCTCGGCCATCTTCGAGGACTACGACTTCTGGGTGAACTTCGTCTCCAACATGGTCTCGGGCGTCCTCCTGACGCTCATCTTCGGGTTGGTCCTGGGGAGCGTGGTTGCCCATTACACCGAACGCAAGAAGACGCGCGAGCAGCGCCGCAAGTTTCTGGAGTTCATCGAGCGCGAGCTGCGGCGCAACACCACGGCCCTGACCACGGCGCTGGAGGAGCTCCCCAAGGGGAACCTGCCCTATCCGTTGTTCGAGGTGTCGGCCTGGAAGGTCTCGGTCAACTCATCGCTCCTCGACAACATGGACGTCGAGCTGGTCCATCCGATCCTCTCCTCGTACAACCGGATCTGGGCGGCCAACGACCTGTACCAGAACCTCCTGGAAGCCTATTTCGAGCGGCTGGCGAAGCCTTCGGAGGCCTCGGAGAAGCGCTACCTGTTCTTTCGCAAGACGCTCCTCGACCGTCTGCGGGATCTGCAACCGAAGCTCGGCGAGTCCCTGAGCAAGATCGACACCCGCCTGCGCGCCGCCTGATGCACGGAGCGCGGCGGCCCTGCGGGGAGTGCGGCGGCCCCGCGGTGGGGGCGACCCATCTGCTAGACTGCGATGCGAGGCGGATCGCCCTCGTTCCCGGGAGGCGCGTATGAACGTCCGGACTCTGTGCGACATCCCCCGGCGGCTCGCGGCCGACCTGCCCCGGCCGGATCAGATCCTCTACCGGGAAGGAGGAGTCTGGCGCCCCATCGGGACGGACGTGTTCGTCCGCCGGATCCGCGACCTGGCACTCGGATTCCTGCGGCTGGGTGCGGCGCGCGGCGACCGGATCGCCCTCCTCGCCGAGAACCGGCCGGAATGGCCCGCCAGCGACTACGCGATCCTGGCCTTCGGAGCGGTGACCACCCCGATCTACCCCAGCCTGCTGCCGGACCAGATCGCCTTCATCCTGGCGGACGCGGGTGCCCGGATCGCCGTGGTCTCGACGACCGACCAGATGCGCAAGATCCTGGCGGTCCGCGACCGCTTGCCGGACCTGAAGACCCTCGTCGTCATGGACTCCGACGGTTCCCTGCCGGAGGGGGCGGTGGGCTGGCACGACGTGGCCGAGCTGGGGGCCGCGCAGCAGGACGCCGATTTCGAGCGCGAGGCGGCGGCCACCCGGCCGGAAGACCTGGCGACCGTGGTCTATACGTCGGGCACAACCGGGCAGCCCAAGGGAGTCATGCTGACCCACGCCAACCTGGTGTCGAACGTCGTCGCCTCCTGCGAGGCGATCCCGTTCCGGCGCGACGACATCTGCCTGTCGTTCCTTCCGCTCTGCCACATCTACGAGCGGGTGGTGGAATTCTGCTACCTCTACCAGGGGGCCAGTATCGCGTACGCCGCCTCGATGGACGCGGTGCCGGAAAACCTGCTCGAGCTGCGCCCGACCTTCCTGTGCGGCGTGCCGCGCTTCTTCGAGAAAGTCCACCGCCGGGCGATCGAGGCGGGTGCGTCCCTTCCGCCGCCGCGCCGTCAGCTGTTCCGCTGGGCGATGGACGTGGCCCGGCGCTATGGCGCGGCGGTGCGCCCCGGCCGCGGCGCGCCGCCGCACCTGGCGATCCAGCGGGCCGTCGCCGACCGGCTGGTATTCCGCAAGCTACGTGCCCGCCTCGGCGGCCGGATGCGGATCATGATCTCCGGAGGCGCTCCGTTGCAGCGCGACATCGCCCAGACGCTGTACGGCGCCGGGCTCCAGGTGCTCGAGGGTTACGGGATGACGGAGACCGGGACGGTGGTCGCCGTGAACCGGCCGGAGGCGTTCCGCTTCGGGACCGTCGGTCCCCTGATCCCGGGCGCCGAAGTGAGGGTCGCCGGGGACGGCGAGATCCTCGTGCGCAGTCCTTCCGTCATGAAGGGATACTGGAACAACGAGACCGCGACCCGCGAGGCCCTGCAGGGTGGCTGGCTGCGGACCGGGGACATCGGACGGCTCGACCCGGACGGCTTCCTGGTGATCACCGACCGGAAGAAGGAGGTCCTCAAGACCTCCGGCGGGAAGATGGTGGCCCCGCAGCCGATCGAGAACCGCCTGCGGTCGGACCGCTACATCGCGCAGGCGGTGCTGATCGGGGACCGTCGACGATTCATCGCCGCCCTGATCGTGCCCGCGTTGGAGGAGCTCGAGCGTTACGCCCGGGAGGCGGGGCTCGGGGTGACAGGCCCCGGCGACCTGATCCGCCATCCGGCGATCGCGGCCCTCATCGAGGGCCGGATCGGCGCCCTCAACGAGGGTCTGGCGCGCTACGAGCAGATCAAGAAATTCCGGCTGCTCGATCGGGAGCTCAGTCCGGATCGGGGCGAGCTGACCCCCACCCTGAAACTCGTCCGCCGGGTCATCGAGGCGAACCACCGCGACCGGATCGAGGAGATGTACGCGGAGGACGAGCCCCGCGCGGCGGCCGGCGGGTCGGTCCGCTGAGCGATCCCGCCGCCGGGTGCGGTCCGGACCGGTGGCTCAGGCCTCGGCGAAGGCGGCGTCGAGGATGGCGATCGCCTTGTCGACGTCGGTCTCGCGGGCGATGAGCGGCGGCGACAGGCGGATCGTCGAGCTGCCGCACGGCAGGGTCAGGAGTCCCTTCTCGAACGCCTTGACGATGACCCGGTGACGAAGGTCGGGGTCGGGGACGCGGGTGCCGCGATCCCGCACCACCTCGATCCCCACCATCAGACCCAGACCGCGCACGTCGCCGATCGCGGCGTGCCGCGTCTCGATCCTCCGCAGCCCTTCCATGAGGCGGGCCCCCTGGCGGCCGGCGTTCTCGATGAGACCCTCCTTGAGCAGGCGCAGTGTGGCCAGGGCGGCCGCGCAGGAGACCGGATTGCCGCCAAAGGTCGAACCGTGCCCGCCGTCGTTCCACTTCATGACGCCATCCTTGGCGATCACCGCCGCGATCGGCATCCCCGAGGCGATTCCCTTGGCCAGGATGATCATGTCCGGGTCGATCCCATAGTGCTCCAGGGCGAACAGCTTTCCGGTCCGCCCCATGCCGCACTGCACCTCGTCGGCCACCAGGAGGATCCCGTGCCGGCGGCAGATCTCCTGCAAGCGGGTCAGGAACCGCGGGTGGGGCGGGATGAACCCTCCCTCTCCCTGCACCGGTTCGACAATCACCGCCGCGACCCCGGCCGGGTCGGTGAGGTGATGGAAGTAGTCCTCGGTCAGAAGATCGAGGCACTCGACGGAGCAGCTCTCCGGCTTCCGGTTGACCGGGCAGCGGTAGCAGTAGGCGTAGTGGGTGTGGTGCACTTCCGGAACGAACGGTCCGTATCCCTTGCGCTGCACCGGTTTGCTGGCGGTCAGCGTCATCGCGCCGAAGGTGCGCCCGTGAAACGCCCCGAAGAACCCGACGATCGTCTGCCGCCCCGTGCGCACCCGGGCCAGCTTGATCGCCGTCTCGACCGCCTCGGCGCCGGAATTGGTGAGGAACACCCGCTTCGCCCCGCTCATCGGCGCGAGCGCCGCGAGCGCCTCGCAGAGATCGACGTACACCGGGTAGTAGAAGTCGGTGTAGCAGATGTGGATCAGCTGCGCCGCCTGCCCGCTGATCGCATTCACGACGTCGGGATGGCAGTGACCGGTGGAGACGGTCGAGATCCCGGCGGCGAAGTCGAGGAAGCGGTTGCCGTCCACGTCCTCCACGACCATGCCGCTCGCCCGCCCCACGACCAGTGGCACGTCCTTGGACAGGTTCTGCGATACGCTCCGGGAGTCGCGGGCGATCACCTCCCGGGCCTTCGGGCCCGGCGGTGGGGTGGCGATGCGGGGATACTCGCCGGGAAACTCCGGCGGGAACGGCGAACGGGTCATGTCGGGTTTCTCCTCGCGCAACGGCCGTCTCACGCCGGAAGGCGCATTGTGCCGGGGGGCCGGGGGCGTGTCAAGGACGGGGCGCCGGGGGCTTGCGCGGCGGATGCAAGGAGCGAGGAGGAGT
>JBOGOE010000341.1:0-3354 GCA_050747445.1 Candidatus Polarisedimenticolia bacterium
GCGACCGCCCGGGCGAAGCGCTTCCGTGCCTGGACGCTGTCCCGGAACGCCCGCTTGACCCTCATCTGCAGCTTCCTGCGTGTCTTGGTCATCGTTCACCTCCGGCCCCGAACATAATTCCGCCGGCCACATGTGTCCAGCCCGAACGGCTGCTTCAAGCCCCGTCCGGCGTCACGCCCGGGCACAGTCAAAATTTCGACACCGAGCGCGGATTTGCGGTGCATTGGCTTCCGGATTGGCGCATATGACTGCCCGAGTCTGACCCCGCCACAGCGCAGAAGGACGCTTCGATGAAGAGCCGCATGATCGTGGTGGCCGCCGCCTGCGCCGAGAGCTTCGAGTGGTGCATGAACCGGTCGTTCTCCGGCCTGACCGACGACGGCAGCCCGCACCTCCATCTCTGCCAGCGGACGAGGCCATCCGGCGCGCCGCGAAGGCGGGGGCCGCGATCGAGAGGGAGCCGCAAGACGCCTTCTACGGCGAGCGCTCCGGCGTCGTGCGCGATCCGTTCGGGCACCGGTGGAACATCGGCCACAGCACCGGGGAGGTCGCGCCGGAGGAGATGCAGCGCCGCTACACGGAGCTCATGAAGGGAAAGTGAACGGGACGCGCGGCGCGGGGCGGGCGATCCACCCGCGAGGACCGACATCCGTCCGCGGGGGCCGGTCTCACGGCGCCGCCCCGGTCGGCGGATCCCTCAAGGTCGCAGCGACACCCAGGCCACGCTCGCCGACACGCCGATGTCCGGGGTGTTCTCGTAGTTCCTCAGGTTTTCCGTCACGGCGAAGCCGTAGACCAGCCCCCAGCGCGAGCCGCCGAGCGGCTGGTGGCAACGGGCGCCCACGATCGGGTCGCCCAGACCGCCGTCGACGGATGCGCCGACGGCGGAGAGACGGGCGTCTTCGATCGAGGAGACGGCCTGGAACCGGTCGCGCGCCATCAGGTCGCGCGCGCCGCGCCCTTCCAGATAGGCGCGCACGTTCCGGCTCATCACGAAGGTGTTGCTGTACAGGAGGTCGGCCTCGATCCCCCAGCTCCCGGGGGCCGGCCGCGATCGCGTGCGCCGGCCGCATGTCCAGCCGCACGAGGTTGAAGGGGGTCATGTCCCGGAGACGCAGCGGACCGAGGAGCTCGTTCCCGCCGCGCTCCTCCTCGGCGCGCGGCGGGGCGGCGGCCGGGGGCGGCTGGAGGGTCATCGTCCTCATCGTACCGCTCCGCCAGCGTCTCCCGCATCCGCCCGGCGGCGGCCGGCGCCGCAGGAGGCGTACAGGATCAGGAGCGTCGTCATGCATCCACCACGATGGATCATGGCGGCGGCGGGTGACGGACGGGTGACGGTCGCGTGAAGGAGGGGGAGCGGCTCCCGCTCCGGAGGCGCCTCAGGTCCGGGCGGCTCCTCCGCCGTGGGCGTCCATCAGGGATTTCAGGTGACGGGGGGGGACGGCGCCGAACGACAGCAGGCGGTCCATCCATCCCCGCTCCTCGAAGGCGGTCCCGCCGCGGCCCCGCGCATCCAGAAGGAGGTCGAGGAGCGCCTGGGAGCCGACGAAGTAGGTGGAAAGCTGGGTTGAGGAGACCCGGGCCCGGCGCAGCTTGGCGCGCGCCTCGCTCGCCTCCTGGAAGCCGCCGCGGGTCATCAGATCGATGGCGAACCGCTCTCCCTCCTCGTCGCTCATCGGCGTGGTGTGCAGGCGCACGTCGAGCAGGGCGTTGATCGGCGGGCGCAGGGAGTGCTTCAGGTGCACCAGCAGGCACTCCGGTTCGCCGTCGGCCAGACCCGCCTCGAACATCAGACGCTCCGCCAGGACCGCCCACCCCTCGGCGAACACGCCGGAGCCGAACACTTTCCGATAGACCGTCGCGGCGGGGGAGCGGAGGGCGCGCGCGTACTGCACGTAATGCCCGGGAACCGCCTCGTGGATGGCCACACCCAGCAGGGCGTGATCGTTGTACTCCCGGAGGAACGACTCCTCCACCAGCCGGTCCTCCTCCGGGGTCCGGCCGCGCGGCACCGAGGAGATCCAGAACGATTTCTTGAGGTGCGGCTCGAGGGACGGCGGCGGGTTGAAGAACGCGACCGCGACCCCGTCCATGAACCCGGGGGTCGGCTCGATCACCAGCGGGTCGTCGTCGGGCGGCAGCGCCATGAGTCCCCGATCGCGGACGAAAGCGCGGGCCCGATCGACCGCCCGGCTGGCGGTTTCGAACAGCGTGTCACGGGTCGGATGGCACCGGGAGGCCGCTTCGAGGGTCTCGCGCACGATGGCATCGAGACGCGCTTCGCCGGTCTCCGTGTGGCGGTGCGCGGGGAACAGGCGGTCGTGGAGCGGTTCCGCGACCTCCAGCATGCGGCGCCGGCCGTCGGCGAGGGCCTCGGCGGCGCGCGCGGCGATCTCCTCCGGGTCGGGGGTTTCGTGCAGGGCCAGTTGCAGCTTGCGAATCCAGCGCTCCCGTCCCAGCCGCCAATCCCCGGTGGAGCGCGGCATGAGGTCGGATGACAGCCAGTCCCGGAACGATCGAAGGGCGTCGGCCGCCCCGCGCAGCGCCTCGTGAAGACGTGGCGCCAGGGACGGGGCCCGGCCGAAGAGCGGTGGCAGCGTCCGCTCCAGAAAATCGACGGTGCCGGGAATGAGACCGGTCACCAGCTCGGTGGTGACCCGGGGAGGCGCCTTCAGGGCGCGCCGCGCCCCGTCGAGGAACCCCGGCAGGCGGCGGAGCCTCCCGAGCAGCGCCTCCAGACGCGCGGGCCAGAGGGGCGAGCCCTCCTCCAGGGGCAGGAGATACAGAATCGCGGTGCCGGCGAGGTCGAGATAGAAGCGGGGGTCGGTCTCCTGGATCCGCGCCTCCTCGAAGGCGAACAGGGTGGCGTCGATCTCGTGCCCCACGATCTCGAAATCGACCTTGGCCCCGGGCGACAGCCGGCCGGCGTCGAGCCGCCGCAGCCGCGCCCGCCAGGCGCGCGCCGCGTCGAGGGTCGCCCCGATCCCCTCGAGGCTCGGATCCTCCAGCCGGTCGTCGAACCGATGGTCGCCGGCGCCCGAGGCGAAGGTGGGGAAGGCGCGGAACTGATCGAGGAGCCAGGCGTCGGCCAGTCGGTAGAACTCGAGATCGGCCCCCGCGGCACCGGCGGGGATGCCGCCCGGAACGGAGCCGACGGGCGTACCGCGCGCGGGTCGATCGGACATCGCGCGCGAGACTAGCACACCCGGCGTGGGGACCGCACCCCCCGGGAGCGGACGAGGTGCCGCGCGGCGGCCCGATCGACGAGCCACAGCAGGGAGCCGCGACGGGGCCGGAGCCGCGCCGCCGGCAGGAGGTCGGGGGGCGGGACCACGCGGCCGCGGCTCCCCGGGG
>JBOGOE010000342.1:0-4657 GCA_050747445.1 Candidatus Polarisedimenticolia bacterium
TCGCGGGCGGCGTGATCATGGGGTTGTCGGGGGCCCTCCTGGAGCAGCGGGTCATGGACGGGCCGACCGGTCTGCTGCTGAACCCGAACCTCGAAGCCTACAAGATGGCCGGGACGCTGGAGATGCCGGAGATCGTCCCGATCCTGGTCGATTCCTACGACCCGCAGAACAACCTCGGGGTCAAGGGGCTGGGGGAGCCGCCGATCGTGCCGACGGCGGCGGCGATTGCCAACGCGGTGAGCAACGCCATAGGCCGCCGGGTGCGGGAGCTGCCGATCACCCCCGACCGGGTGCTGGCCCTCCTGGCCGAAGCACCGCAGGCCTGAAGGAGAGGGAGCGACGATGCATCGCTTCGCCTGGCTCGAGCCGCCCACCGTGGCCGACGCCACCCGCGTCCTGGCGCGCGAGGGGGAGGGGGCCCGCGCGATCGCCGGCGGCGTCGATCTTCTCGGCGAGCTGAAGGAGCGGATCGCGACCCCGGCGTCGCTCGTCAACCTCAAGGCGATCCCCGGGCTCGACGCGGTCCGCTTCGACAAGGACGGAACGCTCCGGATCGGCGCCCTCGCCACGCTGACGGCGCTGGCGGAGAACGACCGGCTGCGCGCCGCCTTCCCGGCCGTCGCCGAGGCGGCGGAGAGCGTCGGTTCTCCCGAGATCCGCAACGTCGGGACGGTCGGCGGCAACCTCTGCCAGCGGCCGCGCTGCTGGTACTACCGGAGCCTGCTGCACCGCTGTCTCAAGAAGGGGGGGGACGTCTGCTTCACCACGACGGGGGAGAGCCGCTATCACGCGATCCTCGGCGGCGGGCCCTCGTACATCGTCCACCCCTCCGATCTGGCGCCGGCCTTCATCGCCTGCGATGCCCGGGTGACCATCGCCGGACCGCAGGGGGAGAAGGACCTGCCCCTGGAGCAGTTCTTCGTCCTGCCGGCGGTACGGCTGGATCACGAAACGATCCTCAAGACGGGGGAGATCGTCACCGGGGTCATGCTGCCGGCCTCGGCGGCGGGACGGAAGAGCGTCTATCTGAAGTTCAAGGAGAAGGAGTCGTTCGACTTCGCCCTGGCCGCGGTGGCGCTGTCGGTGCGCATGACCGGCCGTACCTGCGCCGAGGCGCGGCTCGTCCTGGGTGGCGTGGCGCCGGTGCCGTGGCGCGCCGGCGGCGCCGAGAAGCTTCTGACCGGTGCCGCGATCGACGCGGCGATCGCGGGGCGCGCGGCGGACGCGGCGCTCGAAGGGGCCTCGCCGATGGCGCACAACGGTTACAAGATCCCCCTGGCCAAGGCCCTCGTCCGCCGGGCCCTTCTGGGGCTGGCGGGCGTGGCGCCCGACCTCGGCCCGGTCTAGTTCGTCGATGAGCGACCCCGCTTCCGATCCGAACCCGACCGACGGCCTGCCGGCCCACTGCCGGCATCTGCGGACCAAGCGCTATTACTACGGATCGACCGCCGAGCTTCTCGAGGTCGCCGAGCTCTCCACGACCACCCAGTTCTGGTGCCTCCGGACCATGCGGGTGGTCGGCCCCGACGAGGGGTTCGTCTCGGCGGCCGCCTGCCGCGCCGGCCGCTCCTGCTGCGACCCGGCGGAGGCCTGATCGCGGAAACGTAACCGGCGCGAATTCCGCTGCCGCGCCTTCGGTCTCCTCGTATATTTCCGCCGTTCATCATTATGTATACGGCACACTTCAGGAGCGGCGGGACCCGCCGCGCCGCCCGGACGGCCACGGGCATCGCCGCCGCGGCCACGCTGGCGTTGGCCCCCGCCATCCTCGCGCCGGGCGCTCCGGCCGGTGCCGGCTCCACGGCCGCGGCCGAACCGGAGGATCTGTCGGTCGTCGTTCGCGCCGGGCAGCCGGCGCCGGGGTTGGGCCGATTCGCCGACGGCTTCCACTGCGATCCCGCCGCCGGTCCCGGAGGCGGGCTGGTGTTCGCCGACGCCGCCGAGAGCACGCTGCTCTTCAAGGACGCCGACGGGCTGCGGTCGCTGGCGTGGTCCGGCCAGCCGGCCGGGTCCTGGACCCTCTCCCGGGTCTGCCACGCGGCCGCGGGCGCCGACGGCACGATCGTGGCCCAGGGAACGATCGAGGGACAGCGGCAGGGGCTGTTCCGGATCGGACCGGAGGAGATCGAGCCGCTCCTCCTCTCGGGGCAGAACGTGGAGACGAGCGGCGGGACGCGGACCGTCGGCTTTCTTCTCGGTCATGCGGTGGACGAAACCGGAGCATTGATCGCCACGGTCGGCTTCTCCGAGGGAGGCGCCGCGGTCCTGCGGGTCGCGGATGAGGGAGACCCGGCGATCCTGCTGCGCGACGGCGACCCGGTCGGTCCGGCCCGCGTCGCCGCGCTGCCGATCGCCCGCCCGGCCCCCGGCGCCCCGGGAAGCGTCCTGGTCGTCGCCACCCTCGATAGCGGTCATCAGGCGCTCGTCCTGGTCCGGCCGGGAGCGCCGCCGGTCCCCCTCTTCATGGTCGCGGCGGCGCCGCCCTTCGCCGGCGGGATCGCCGCCGGCCCGGCCGCCAACGGAGCGGGTGACGCCGCCTTCGTCTGGAGCGATCGCGGGACGCTCTATTTGCAGACCATCGCCGGGGGGGTGTCGCGGATCGTCGCCGGACCCGGAACGCCGATCGCGACGGGGGGCGCGCTCGCCGGCGTGCGCGGCGTCGATCCGATGCTTGCGGCCTCGGGGGAGATCCACTTCGCCGCCGATCGGGCCGGGGGGGGCGCCGGTTACTTCCAGGCCGGGAGCGACGGCGTGCGTCCGGTCGCCGAGCCGGGGATGGGCACCGGGGATGCGGGGGCGCTCCTCGAGGTCGTGAGCGTCACCCAGCCGCGGCCGGTCCTATCCTCCGGTCGGGGCGGGCCGCTCCTGTGGTTCCACGCGGCGACCGCCGGCGCCATCGGGATTTTCTCGGCCGGCGGCGAGATGATCGATGCCGTGGTCCGCGTGGGGGACCCGCTGCCGGCCACCTTCGCCACCTTCATGGATCCTCGGGCCCAGTACCTCGGTGGCGGTCCGGCGCTGGCGCCGGGGGGGGCGATGCTGTTCGACGCGCGCGTCAGCGGAGGGGAGCGCGGATTGTTCATCCGGGATCGTTTCGGAGCGGTTCTCAGATTGGCGATCGGGGGCGAACCGGCGCCCGGCGGTGGCACCTGGCACGGTCAGGTCTTCTCGTTTCATTCCATCAACGAATCCGGGGCGTACGCCTTCCTCGGAAGCACCCAGGATGGCGCCTCCCGCATCCGGCTCTACCTGGGCGATGGACAGGACGGGCCGGTGCCGGTGGCCGACGTCGGATCGCTCGTGCTCCGTTCGGGCGGACCCGCGTCCGCCGCCTACCTGCCGGTGCCGCCGCCGTCGCGCATCAACGGGGGTGGCCAGGTGGCGGTGCCGATCCTGCGCGACGATGGCAGCGAGACGCTGTTCTGCTGGGACGGCGGCGCCCTGATCCCGATTGCCGCGCCGGGCGACCCGGTCCCCGGTGGCGGTTCGTTCGCGACGCTGTTCACCGGGTCGTCGTTCACCGGCCTGCGGGTGCCGCCCCTGCTGGACGACGGCGGCGGGATCGTCTTCGGCGCCACGACGACCACCGGCGACACCGCCCTGTTCCGCGTGCGGTGCGCTCCCGGGGGCGGGGGCCCGCCGGAGCGGTTGCTCGGTCCGGAGGAGCCGGTCGCGGACGGATTCCTGGCGCCATTCGACTACCGTGTGCTGGACGGCGACTCCGGGGGGAACCTCGCCCTGCAGGCGATCCACAGCCAGGATTTCGACTTCGCCGATTTCCTGCGCGGGACAGCCGGCGGGGGAACGAGCACCCTGGCGCGGCGGTTCGGACCGGCAGGCGACCTGGGCTCGGTGTTCGCCGTGACTCCGCGTCTGACGCTGACGGGGGACGGCGGCGCGGTCTACGGGGTGCAGCCGTTCGGCGGCGGGGAGGGGATCCTCCGCCTGGGCCCCGAACCCGGAGCGGAGCCGATGGTCCTCGCGGCGCGCCAGATGGAGGCCCCCGGCGGCGGCTTGTTCCTCGACTTCCAGGCCGACGGCGGGCGCGGCGGTCCGGCGCGATCGACCGTTCGCCTGACGTCGGACGGCCGGGGGACCGTTGCCTTCGCGGCGTCGACGACCGGGGCGCCGGAGGCGATCTTCCTGCACGGCGCGGCCGCGAACCAGCCACCGATCGCCCTCCCCGGCGGCGCGCGGTCGGCCGAGTGCCTGACCCACGAAGGGACGCGGGTGACCCTCGACGGCAGCGCCTCGACTGATCCCGACGGCGACCCGCTGGCCTATGAATGGAGCGGCCCGTTCGGCTCGGCGGCGGGGGTGGCCCCGGAGGTCCTGATGCCCCCCGGGACGCACCTCGTCAGCCTGGTGGTGAGCGACGGAGTCGATCGATCGGAGCCGGCGATGTTCGAGTTCGAGGTGCGCGACACCCTGCCGCCCGCCGCGGTCGCGACGGCGTCGCCGGACATCCTGTGGCCGCCGGACGGACGGATGGTCCCGGTCGCCGTGTCGCTGGAGTTCGCCGACGCCTGCGACCCCGCCCCTTCGGTGGCGCTCCGGTCGATTGCGAGCAGCGAGGCGGAGGAGTCCGGCCGGTCGGGGGACGACGTTGCCGGGGCCTCCTTCGGCGAGGACGATCGCCAGGTCTCGCTCCGTGCCG
>JBOGOE010000343.1:0-4800 GCA_050747445.1 Candidatus Polarisedimenticolia bacterium
CCCGGGGTGACCGCGCTCACCGGCGGGGGGCGTCCGTGAGCCGCCGGCCGGCGGCGCGCCGGCGGCCCGGGACGGCGGCCCCGATCGTCGAACGTCTGCGCAACGGGCTGACGGTGATCCTGCGACCGATGCGGCAGGCGCCGCTGGTCTCGGTCTGGTGCTGGTACCGGGTCGGTTCGCGCGACGAGCGCCCCGGGCTGACCGGCATTTCCCACTGGGCCGAGCACATGAACTTCAAGGGGACCCGCTCGATCCCCAGGGACCAGATCGTGCGCGGCGTCGAGCTGGCGGGCGGCACCTGGAACGGCTACACCTGGCTCGACGTCACCACCTACTTCGAGACGGTCGCGAAGGACGCTCTCGAGCCGATGCTCCGCCTGGAGGCGTCGCGCATGACCGACTGCGTGTACGCGCCGCGCGAGGTGGAGCGGGAGCGGACCGTGGTCATCTCCGAGTTGCAGGGGAACGAGAACGACCCGCGCACCTATCTCGACAAGGAGGTCACCGGCACGGCGCTCCAGGCGCACCCCTATCGCTGGCCGACGATCGGTTACGTCTCGGACCTCCAGGCGATCACGCGCGACGACCTGTACCGCCACTACCGGACCTACTACGTTCCCAACAACGCCATTCTGGTCGTCGCCGGCGACCTGGAGGCCGCGGCGGCGATGCGCGTCATCCGGCGCCTCTACGGCCGCCTCCCGCGGGGGGCCGAACCCCCGCCGATCCGGACGGTCGAGCCGCCGCAGACCGGGGAGCGGCGGGTCGTCCTGCGGCGCCCCGCGGGGGCGGTCTATCTCGACCTGGCCTGGCACGCCCCGGCGGTGACCGATGCCGACTTCCCCGTCATGTTGATGACCGACGGGGTGCTCGCCGGCGGACCGTCGGTGAACGCCTGGGGGGGGCAGAACGGGCGCGGTCCGGGGAAGACCTCGCGCCTGTACCGTGCCCTGATCGAGGCGGACCTGGCGGTGGATGTCTCGACCAGCCTGATTCCGACCCGGCATCCGTACCTCTACCGGATCGCCGCGACCGCCCGCGACGGCGTCGCCCCGGAGCGGATCGAGACGGCCGTCGAGCGGGAGATCGAACGGCTGGTCCGCGGCGACCTCCCGCCGCGCGACCTGGAGCGGGCGCGCAACCAGTTCCTGGCACGTTATGCCATGGAGAGCGAGAGCATCACCGACGCCGCGCACCAGCTCGGATTCTTCGAGACCGTCGCGTCCCACCGCGACTTCCTCGACCTGCCCCGGCGCGTGCGGCGCGTGACCGCGGAGGAGGTCGCGCGCTTCGCCCGGGAGCGGCTCGATCGGGAGCGCCGGACCACGGGGGTCCTGCTCCCCCCGGCCGCCGGGGCCGCCCCGCCCGCGCCGGCTCCGGCGGGAGACGGCGCCGCATGACCCTTCCGCGGCGGACCGTCCTCGACAACGGTCTGGTGGTCATCGCGCGACCGACCCGGGGATCGGGGTCGATCGCGGTGCGCTTCGCCTGCGCCGCCGGCGCCGCCTTCGATCCTCCGGGGCGGGAGGGAACCGCCTCCCTCGCCGCCTCCCTGCTCGACCGGGGGGCGGGCGGCCTGCCCGCCGAGACCATCGCCGACGGGTTCGACTTTCTCGGCGCCCGGTACACCGCGGCGACGCGGCGCGATACCTTCGAGGCCGAGGTCCGCTGCCTGGCCCCGCACCTCCCGGTGATGCTGGATCGACTGCGGCTGGTCCTGGCCGAGCCTGCCTTCCCCGAGGCGGAGGTGCGTCGCGAGCAGGGACAGACGCTCACCACCCTCGCGGAGCGGGCGCAGGACACCGGTATCGTGGCCGAGGAGACGCTGGCCGCGACCCTCTACCCTCCGGGCCACCCCTACCACCATCCGCGGCTGGGGACGCGGGAGAGCATCGCGGCGATCCGCCGCGACGATCTGGCGGCCTTTCATCGGTCGCGCTTCGGACCCCGCGGCGCCGTCCTGGCGCTGGCCGGCGATTTCGACGCCACCGAGACCGTCGAACGGGCGGCCGCCGCCTTCGGAAACTGGAAGGGCGGCCCCGACGGCGCGCGCCCCGCCATCCCCGACCCGCCCGGGCCGGGCCGGGCGGTCGTCCGGGTCGTGCCCGTCGAAGGAAAACCGCAGGCCGACGTCGCCTTCGGATTCCCGGGTCTGCCCCGCCGCTCGCCCGATCTCCCGGCCGCACTGGTGCTCAACAGCATCCTGGGGGAGTTCGGTCTCGGCGGACGCCTGGGGAGGACGGTCCGGGAGGAGGCGGGCCTCGCCTACTACGCCTACTCGGCGCTGCTGCCGGGACTGTGCGCCGGCCCGTTGGTGGTCCGCTCCGGCGTGGCGAACGAACGGGTGTCCCGGGTCATCGCCCTCATCATGAAGACGCTGCGACGGATGATCGACAAGGGGGTCACGCCGGCCGAGATGCGCGACTCCCGGCAGGCGCTGTCGGCCTCGATCCCCCGCCGCCTGGAGACCGGCCCGCAGGCGGCGGCCTGGTTCGCCGACATCGAGTTCTACGGTCTCGGCCTCGACTACCCGGAGCGGCTGCCCGCGCTCATCCGGGCCGTGACCAGGGACCAGGTGCAGGCGATGGCGCGCCGCCACCTGACCCTCGGTCGGCACGTCCTGGTGGTCGCCGGCCCCTCGCTCGCGAAGGAAGCTCTCCGCGCGCCCTGACGGGTCAGGCGTTGCGGCGGCGCATCCGGACGAAGGCGAAGAACGACAGGGCGTAGAACATCAGGATCGGGGCGATCAGGCTCCACGGGTGCGGCAGGCGAAGCCAGGCGATCCCCGCCAGGACCAGCGTCGCCGGCAGGATCAAGCGGATCTCCTTCGGCATCGGGATGACCCGGTCGCCCAGCCGGCTGTGGCGGTAGCCGTACAGCGCGTAGATCACCAGCCCGATCGCCAGCCATCCAAGAAAGCGCCACCAGGTGATCGCCGGCAGGCCGCGCATCAGCCAGATGCAGCAGGCGATGCCGGCAAGCGCCAGCTCGGTCTTGACAATCTCGGGAGCCCGCCGCCGGCGCGCCCAGGCGGCGACCCCGACGACCGAAAAGGCCGCGCCCAGAAGCGCGATCAGCAGCATCACCACGTACTCGACACGGGTGCCCCAGTCCCCCGCCCGCCACAGAAGGCCGGGCACGTAAGAGACGACCGCCAGCCAGAGGGGCAGGAGCGGCACCCACGGCATCCGGAACGGACGCGCCCGCTTCGGGTCGGTGTGACGCAGGACCATCACCCCGAGGCAGACCAGGACGAAGGCGAACAGGGTGCCGATGTTGGTCAGCTCGACGATTTCGTCGAGCGAGGCGAAGGCGGCGAAGACCGCGACGAACACCCCGGTCCAGATGGTCGTGACGTGCGGGGTGCGGTAACGCGGGTGGACCCGGGCGAACATCTTTGGCAGCAGCCCGTCGCGCGACATGGAGAAGAAGATCCGCGGCTGGCCGAGCTGGAACACCAGCAGCACCGCGGTCATCGCCACTACCGCCCCGAACGACACCACCCCCGCCACCCGGTCCTGCCCGATGAACGCCAGGGCCGTGGGCAGGGGGTCGGCGATCCCCAGGTCTTCCCACGGCATCACCCCGACCAGAACGGTCGCCACGATCACGTAGATCACGGTGCAGACCACGAGCGACCCGATGATCCCGATCGGGATGTCGCGCTTCGGATTGCGGGTCTCTTCCGCCGCCGTGGACACCGCGTCGAATCCGATGAAGGAGAAGAAGATGATCGCCGCCCCCGCCTGCACCCCCGCCCAGCCGTTCGGCATGAACGGGGTGAAGCGCTCGCCGCTCACGTAGTTGAAGCCGACGTACACGAACAGGAGCAGGATGACGATCTTCAGTCCCACCATGACGTTGTTGACCGCGGCGCTCTCCTTCACCCCGATGACCAGGACCCAGGTGATGAGCGCGACGATGGCCACTGCCGGCAGGTTGACGAGGATCGGGATGCCGAAGATCTCCGGCGCGGCGGCGGCGATTTCCGGCGTGCGCAGGGCGGTCCGGAGATCGGTCACCAGCCAGGCCGGGATCTTGAATCCGAACGCGTGGTGCAGGACGTCGTTGAAGTGCGACGACCAGGAGATGGCGACCGCGATATTGCCGACCGCGTACTCGATGATCAGATCCCAGCCGATGATCCAGGCGATGGTTTCGCCGAGCGTCGCGTAGGCGTAGGTGTAGGCGCTTCCGGAGATCGGGATCATCGAGGCGAACTCGGCGTAGCACAGCGCCGAGAAGATGCAGGCGACCGCGGTCAGGATGAACGACAGGATGATCGCCGGCCCGGCGCCGGGCCGGTCGGCGTTGCCCGCCGCCGCGGTCCCGATGGTCGCGAAGATTCCGGTCCCGATGACCGCCCCGATCCCGAGCATCGTCAGATCGAGGCCGGTCAGGGCCCGCTTCAGGCTGTGCTCGCGGTCCTCCGAATCGCGCAGGAGGCGGTCGACCGCCTTGGTGCGGAACAGGGGTCCGAGTTTCATGGTCTCCGCGGCGCGCGGTGGCGCCCGGTGCCCTGTGGATGGAACCGGAAAGCGGCCGCAATATACGCGGGGGCGTTCGGGAGTGTCAACGGCCGGGATCGCCGGGGCGGCGCCTCGCACCGAGGATCACCCGGCATTCCCCTCATGACCCTCCTTCCTCGACCCGGCGAAGGAATGCGCGGATGACCTCGACGTAGCGGTCCGGCTCTTCGTTCATGGTCATGTGGGCGCTGTGCTCGAAGATCACGGTCTCGGCGCCGGGGACAAGACCGGCGTACCAGGCGGTGGCCTCGGGGGTGGCCTCGTCGTGACG
>JBOGOE010000344.1:0-8748 GCA_050747445.1 Candidatus Polarisedimenticolia bacterium
GCACGGGGGCGTTCAGATCGCCGGGCGCCGCCGCGCGTCCCTGGGGTCTGGGGGCGGCAAGGGAGCGGTAGAAACCGAGGTCGGCCTCGGCGGGCGGCCGCGCGGCGGCGGCACCGGGAGCCCGGCCGGAGGGGAGGCCGGCGGGCGGATTCCCCGGTCCCGGTCTCCCGGCCGAATAACGCGAAGCCCCTCTCGCCACCAGGAGAAAGAGCGCGGTGACCGCCGCGACCCCCAGCAGAAGCCGGCGGGGGCCGGAGGGGCCGCTCACCGCTTGCTGCCCCATGCCGCCTGTGGCGGCTCTTCTCCGGCCTCGGAGACGCTGATGGAGTTCTTCCCCGAGAGCTTGACCTTCTGCATGGCCTTGTCGGCGCACTTGATCAGACCGAGGCTGGTGCGGGCGTGCTCCGGATAGGAGGCGACCCCGAACGACGCGGTCAGCGTCATCCCGGGGGTGTCGTCGGCCAGGAACGGACGGGTGCCCAGGCAGAGCCGCAACCGTTCCGACAGCTCGCACGCCCCCTTGAGGTCGGTCTCCGGGAGGACGACGCAGAACTCGTCGCCGCCGTAACGGAACAGTTTGTCGCTCCCCCGGATCTCGCCGACCAGGCGCCGCGACACCTCGCGCAACGCCTTGCTCCCCATGGCGTGACCGTAGCGGTTGTTGATCTCCTTCAGGTTGTCCATGTCGAGGAAGATCAGCGCCAGCGCGGTCCGGTAGCGGTGCGCCCGGTATACTTCCTCGCTCAGGAACCGGTCGAAATAGCGCCGGTTGTACGAATCGGTCTGATCGTCCTTGATGATCAGCTCCTTGTAGCGCTCGACCAGGAGGGCATTGAACAGCGCCGGCACCAGCTCCGGCACCAGCCGCCCCACCCGCTCGACCTCCTCGGGCGCCAGGATCCCCCCGGGCCGCGCCAGGAGAAGCATCCCCAGGAGCGCCCCGGCCCCCGGCAGCGGCACGGCCAGGATCTGCTCGATCCCCTGTCGCCGGAGCGCCTCGGGGGCGACGGTGATCGTGGGGGTCCAGTTGGCGGACGGCGGCCCGGGGCCCCGCAGCTCCGACAGATCGAGGGTGACGATCCCCTTGCGGCGGGGATCTTCGGGAGGGATGTGGCTGGCCCGGAGATGGAAGGTGTCCTGCTCCGAGTCGTAGAGGTAGAGAAACGCCGCCTCGGCGCGACCGAACTCCTGCCCGGCGCGCACCATCGCCTCGGCGACGGCGCCGAGATCGATCAGACGCGCCACCCCGAGGGCCGCGCGCGTCACCTGAAGCTCGTCCCGGACCCGATCGTCCTCGCCGCCCACGTCTCCCGCCCCGCGCGGCGCCGCCAGGCCGCCGCGCCAAAGACCGCCCTCAGTCGAGCTTCTTCCGGATCCCCTCGAACACGTCGATCGGCATCGGGAAGATGATGGTGGAGTTCTTCTCGGTGGCGATTTCGGTCAGGGTCTGGAGATAGCGCAGCTGCAGCGCCGAGGGGTTGGCGCTGATGATCTGCGCCGCCTGACCCAGCGCGCCCGACGCCTGAAGCTCCCCTTCGGCGTGGATGATCTTGGCGCGCTTTTCCCGCTCCGCCTCCGCCTGTTTCGCCATCGCCCGCTGCATCTCGACCGGAAGATCGACGTGCTTCACTTCGACCGCCGACACCTTGATCCCCCACGGGTCGGTGTGCCGGTCGAGGATCTGCTGCAGGTCGGCGTTCAGCCGCTCCCGCTGGCTCAGCAGGTCGTCCAGCTCGGCCTGCCCGAGCACCGACCGCAGCGTGGTTTGCGCCAGCTGCGAGGTGGCGTAGTGATACTGCTCCACCTCGACCACCGCCTTTCTCGGATCCATGACGCGATAGTAGACCACCGCGTTGACCTTGACCGAGACATTGTCGCGGGTGATCACGTCCTGCGGCGGCACGTCGTGGACCACGGTGCGCAGCGACACGCGCTGCATCCGGTCGATCGGGAAGGCGATGACCACCAGCCCCGGTCCCTTGGCCTCGGCCAGGAGCCGGCCGAGACGGAACACCACCCCCCTCTCGTACTCGTTGAGGATCTTGAGGCTCGACATGAGCCAGAAGACCACCGCGCCGATGACCACCAGCATCCCCCAGGTCACACCGAATGGACCCATCACCCCGCCTCCCCTGCGCTCCGGCGCCGTCTCATGGGATCTCCTCCACTTCCAGGCGCAGGTCGCGCACCTCGACGACGCGCACCCTCGCCCCTTTCCGGATCGCCCCCCGGGCCCGGGCGTTCCAGTACTCCCCGTGCACGAACACCCGTCCCTCGGGAGCCAGGTCAGTGAGGGCCTCCCCCTCCTCGTGGATCAGACCGCTCGTTCCCGTCGAAGGCCGGCGGCGGTAGGCGCGGACCACGAGCGACGTCAGGATCGCCATGATCAGACCCGCCGACCCGGCGATCGACACGATGGCCCACGTGGCCACCCGGACCTCGGGGATCCCTCCCTCCGACGGGTGGTACAGGAGGAGGGCGCCAATGACCAGGCAGGCGACCCCGCCCGCGGTCAGCAGACCGTAGCTGGCGATCTTGATCTCCAGGAGGAACATCACGATCCCGAGGACCATGAGCGCGACGCCGATCCAGTTGATCGGCAGGATCTGCGACGACAACGCGAACAGCAGCAGACACACGCCGCCGATCAGACCCGGCGCGATCAGACCCGGGTGGGTGAACTCCAGATACAGGAGGACGACACCCGCCAGCAGCAGGAAGGCCGCGAGGGTCGGGTGCGCCAGCCCGCTCAGGAACCGCTCGCGCCCGCTCATCTCGATCCGGATCAGGCGTACCCGGTCGAGACGGAGGGTCTCGCGGCGCCCGTCGAAACGCCGGATCGCCATGCCGTCGAGCCGATCCAGGAGCCCGGTCTCGCTGGTCGCGATGAAATCGATCAGCCCCTGCTGCAGCGCCTCCTTCTCGGTGAACGACCGGCTGGCGCGCACCGCCTGCTCCGCGGCCTGCGCGTTGCGCCCGCGATTGGCGGCCAGGCTGCGTGCCAGCGCCGCGTAGTGGCTCTCCACCTTCTCGTTCATGGTCGATTCCTTGGGGATCTCGCCGAGACTGGCCACCGGATGGGCCGCGCCGATCGTGGTCCCGGGTGCCATGACTGCCACGTCGGCGGCGATGGTCAGGAAGAACCCCGCCGAGGCGGCGCCGGTGCCGGTGACGAACACCACGACCGGCACCCGCGAGCCCGTGATCCCCTTGATCATCGACTCCATCGAGGTGACCAGTCCCCCGGGCGTCTCCAGTTTCAGGACCAGGAGGGCCGCGCCTTCGTCCTCGGCCCGGCGCAGGGACTCCTCGAAGTAACGGGCGGTGATCGGCTGGATCGGCTGGTCGAGGGTGACGAAGAAGACCGCCGCCTCGCGGGACGGTGCCGGGACGGCCGCGGCGGCCGCCGCCGCGGCGAGGACGAAAAGCAGGGACCGGTGCAGCGCGCCACGCCGCGCGCCGCTCATGAGGCGGCGCCCAGCAGGCCCTGCAGCCGCTCCATCCCGGCGCGGATCCGTTCGGGGGCCAGGGCGTAGGAGAAGCGGAGGTGCCCGGGGGTCCCGAAGGCCTCCCCCGGGACGGTGGCCACGCCCGCGTCGGCCATCAGCCGCCGCGCCAGGTCGGTCGAAGTCCGGCAGCCGAGACGCTCCATCGCCCCCCGCACGTTGGGGAAGACGTAGAACGCTCCGGGGGGATTGGGGCAGGAGATCCCCCGGATCCGGTTGAGCGCCGCGACGATCAGATCCCGCCGTCGGCGGTACTCGTCGCGCATCGCGACCACCGACTCCTGCGGGCCGGCGAGCGCCTCGAGGGCGGCTTTCTGCGACACCGAGGCGGTGTGGGTGGCGTCGTGCGACTGGATTTTGCGCAGCGCGGCGATGATCGGTCCGGGGCCGAGGGCGTACCCGACCCTCCAGCCGGTCATGGCGTAAGTCTTGGACAGCGAGTTGACCACGACGAGCCGGTCGCGCAACGTCCCGGAGCAGGCGGCGAAGGAGGCGAACGTCCCGGGACCGTAGTGGAAGGTGTCGTAGGTCTCGTCGGCGATCAGCACCGCCCCCGTGCGCCCGGCGAAGTCCGCGAAGCGCTGCACCTCCTCGGCCGGGATCACCGCTCCGCTCGGATTGCACGGGGTGTTCAGGATCACCGCCTTGAGGGAGGCTGTGTGCGGCTCCAGGTCGGCGGCTCGGGGCACGAAACCGTCGGACTCGCGGGTCTGGAGGATGACGGTCTCCGCGCCGGCCAGCCGCACCTGCTCCGGGAACGACACCCAGTACGGGGCGTAGATCGCCACCCGGTCTCCGGACTCGAACAGGGCGAGTGACAGGAGAAAGAGGACGTTCTTGCCGCCGCATCCGGTGATCACCTCGTCCGGCGTCCAGGTCGCGCCGCAGCGCTCGCGGTAGCGGTCGGCGATCGCCCGCCGGAGCTCCGCGATGCCGGAGGCGTCGGTGTAGTGCGTGAAATTCGCGGCGATCGCGGCGCTCCCGGCCCGCTTGACGTTCTCCGGAGTGTCGAAGTCCGGCTCCCCGGGACCGAAGTCGATCACGTCGACCCCTTGGTCGCGCAGCGCCTTGGCCTCCATCATCACCGCGAGGGTCGGCGACACCGAGACGGCGTCCAGCCTGCGCGCCAGACGCGCCGGGATTCCGGTCATCGCTTCTCCGTCGCGGCGAACCGCCGTTTCAGCCGGGCGGCCACCTCGGGGGGGACCAGCCCGGTCACGTCGCCCCCCAGCCGGGCGACCTCCTTGACGAGGCGGCTGCTCACGTACGAGTACGCCTCGCTGGGCATCATATAGATCGTGTGCAGGTCGGGGGCGAGACGCTGGTTCATCAGGGCCATCTGGTATTCGTACTCGAAGTCCGACAGCGCCCGGAGCCCGCGCACGATCGCCTGAGCGCCCCGCTCCCGGGCGTAATCCACCAGCAGTCCGTCGAACGCCTCCACCCGGACGCTGGTCAGGGGGGCCACGACCGCCTTGAGGATCTCGACCCGCTCGTCCACGGGAAACAACGGCTCCTTGTCCGGATTGCGGAGGATGGCGACGACGATGGTGTCGAACAGCCGCATGCCGCGCGTGATGATGTCGAGGTGCCCGTTGGTGATCGGATCGAAGGTCCCGGGGTAGACCGCAGTCCGCTTCACCGCCCCGCCTCCCGTGGCGCCCCGCCCCGCGCCCGCATCTCGGCCGCGTGGCGCAACGCCGCCTCGGTCACGGTCGCGCCGGCCAGCATCCGGGCCAGCTCCTCGACCTGCCCGCGCCCGTCGAGCGTCTCCAGCACCACCTCGGTCCGCCCGCGGGCCGCCCGCTTCGACACCAGGACATGGCGATCCGCGCACGATGCGATCTGCGGCAGGTGCGTCACGCACAGCACCTGATGCCGCCGCGCCAGCGCCTGCAGCCGCCGGCCGACCGCCTCGGCGACCGCGCCGCCGATCCCCGCGTCGACCTCGTCGAACACCAGCGTGCGGGCCGGCGAGTCCTGGCGCAGCACCACCTCCAGCGCCAGCATCAGCCGCGAAAGCTCGCCGCCGGAAGCCACCGACTGGAGCGGCGCCAGCGCCTCGCCCCGGTTGGCGGACAGGAGGAATTCCACCACGTCGTATCCCGCGGCGTCAACGGCGACCTCCTCCCCTTCCACCCAGACGCCGCCGCCCGGACCGACCCGCGGCCGCACGTCGGCCGCGAACCGGGTGCGGGGCATGGCGAGATCGTGCAGCTCGGTCTGCAGCCGCTCCTCCAGCCGCGCCGCGGCCTCGCGGCGCGCGCGCGACAGGTCCGCGGCGATCGAGGCCGCCCGCCCCCGCAGCTCCTCGACCCGGACCTCCAGATCCTCCGCCGTCTCGCCCCCGCCGGTCAGGAGCTCCAGCTCGGCGGCGCAGCGGCGGCGGTGCTCCAGCACCTCCTCCTCCCCGCCGCTGGCGGCGTACTTCTTCAAGAGCGCCTCGAGAAGCTGCAGCCGCTCTTCGATCGCCTCCAGCCGGTTCGGCTCGAACTGCAGGCGCGAGGGATAGTCGCGCAGCAGCAGCGCCACCTCCTGCAGCTCCACGCGCGCCCCCTCCAGTCGGTCGCGGGCGTCGCCCAGGGAGGGGTCGAGACGCGCCAGCTCGCGCAACGCGCGCCCGGTCTCCCCCAGCGCGGCGAGGGCGGCCCCATCGCCGCCGTAGAGCGCCTCGTAGGCCGTCCCGGCGTGCCGGAGAATCGTCTCGGCGTGGCGCAGCAGCTCGCGTTCCGCGCGCCGCTCCTGCCGCTCCCCCGGCCGCACCGCGGCCCGCTCGATCTCGTCGATCTGGAACGTCAGGGTGTCGACACGCTGGGCGATCTGCCGCGCCCCCTCGCGCAGCGATCCGAGCCGCAGGGCGGCCGACTGGAATTCGCGGAAAGCGTCGCTCATGCGCGCCAGCCCGGAGTCGAGCCCCGCGAAACGATCGAGCAGGACCCGGTGCCGGGCCGGGTCGAGGAGGGTCTGCTGCTGGTGCTGCCCGTGCACGTCCACGACCAGCGCCCCGAAGGTCTTCAGATCGGCGAGCGGCGCCAGGGCGCCGCCGAGAAAGCAGCGCCCCTTCCCCTGCGCGAGAATCTCGCGGCGCACCACCAGCGATTCCCCCTCGGCCGGGTAGCCCCGTTCCTCCAGGAAGGCGGCGGCCGCGGGCGCGCCCTCGAGGTCGAACTCGGCGGAGACCGCCGCCCGATCGGCGCCGCTGCGGATCACCCCGGCGGAGGCCCGGCCGCCCACCGCCAGCAGCAGCGCGTCGACCAGGATCGATTTGCCGGCCCCGGTCTCGCCGGTCATCACGTTGAGGCCGGGGCCGAGCTCGAGCGTTACGTCGCGGAGGATCGCCAGATTGGTGACGCGCAGGCAGCGTAGCATCGATGCTTGGTCGGGAGGGGCGACGGACCGCCGGACGGAGCGGGATGCTAGCAGAGGCCCCTCGGGTTGTCAATGAACGGACCGTGTGCTAAGTTACGCCCCCTGTGGCCGTTGCACGCGATCGTGCGGGATCGCGCGCGGGCCGCGCGGTTCATCCTGATGCCGCCTCTCGCTCTTGTCGCGCAAGCCTCCGGCGCCCCGGGTTTCCAGGGGGACATCCTCCGCCTGGTCTCCGATTCCGGCGCCGTGGTCAAGGTGGTCCTCCTGCTGCTCCTGGGATTCTCGGTCGTCTCCTGGGCGGTGATCCTCGAGCGCTTCCGATCCCTCCGCCGCGCCGAACGCGATTCGCTGGCCTTCCTCCAGGACCTTCAGGCGGAGCGGCGGCTCTCCGACCTGCGGGATCGCACCACGCGCTACGCCGGCAGTCCCCTGGTGCCGATCTTTCTCGCCGGCTTCCGCGAAATGACCGCCGCCATAGGCGAGAACGTCGGCCGTCATCGTGGCGCCGGGATTCCCGACGAGGCGACCGTGCGCATCCTGGAGCGCGTGCGACGCCGCCTGGAGGAGACCGCACTGGGCGAATCCGAGAAACTCGACCGGAATCTCGGGGTCCTGGCCACCACCGGGAGCGTCACCCCGTTCGTCGGCCTGTTCGGGACGGTCTGGGGGATCATGAACGCGTTCCAGGGGATCGGAGTGACCGGCTCCGCCAGCCTCGCCGCCGTGGCGCCCGGGATCTCCGAGGCCCTCGTGGCCACCGCCGCGGGACTCTTCGCCGCCATCCCGGCGGTCATCGCCTACAACCTCTTCCTGGGCCAGGCGCGACGGCTCGGCGGCCGCATCGAGCGCTTCGTGATGGCGTTCGCCGCCATCGCGGAGGGGCAGATCGAGGCGGGGCGGAGCGCCGCCCTCGCCGCCGAGGCCGGCAAGGTGCGCGTTTGAACCCGGCCTGCCGGCGGGCGCTCCCGTGGGTCTGAGTCTCCCCGGGCGGGGGGGCCGCGGGCGCTACGGACCCGCCCTCTCCGACATCAACGTCACCCCCCTGGTGGACGTCATCCTGGTCCTGCTGATCATCTTCATGGTGACCGCCCCGATGCTGACCCGGGGGATCGACGTCCGCCTGCCGAAGACCGAGTCGGGGTCGGACGCCACCGACGAACGGCTGGTGGTGAGCATCGATCGCAAGAGCGACGTGTACCTCAACGATCGCCCGGTCAACGTGCACCTCCTGACCGAACGGCTCAAATCGGAAATGCAGCGGACCGGCATCGACTTCGTGTTCCTGCGTGCCGATCAGGCGGTCCCCTACGGCAAGGTGATGGTCGTGATGGATCAGGTCAAGAAGGCCGGCGCGGACCGCATCGGCATGGTGACGCAGCAGTCGGAGCGCCCGGCCGCCCGGAGGGCGCGCACGCGGTGAGCGGCACCTGGGAGGCTCCCGACCGGAGCGCGCCGGCCGCCTCCTGGGGCACCATGGTCGTGTTCTCCCTGGCGATCCATCTCGCCGGATTCGGGCTGGCCCTCGGGCTGCCCCGATGGCTGCCGCGCCGTGCGGCCGGCCCGTCGGTCTACGTCGTCGATCTGGTGTCGCTGCCGGCCGGACCGGCGATGGCCTCCCCCGAGCCCGCCCCCGCCGCCCCGGCGCCCCCGAAACCGGCGCCCCCGAAAGCGGAAAAACCGATCAAAATTCCCGAGAAGGCGACGGCCAAGCCGCCGCCCAGGAACAAGCCCAGGCAACCGGAGCCGGAGAAGAAGCCGGAGCCCGAGGCCAGGAAGCCGGAGCCGAAGGCGGAGCCCGCGGCGTCGCCGTCCGAGACGCCGTCGGCCGCGGCGGGGACGGCCGCCGGCGGCGCGAACGCGAGCGGCACCGCTC
>JBOGOE010000345.1:0-2512 GCA_050747445.1 Candidatus Polarisedimenticolia bacterium
GCCCAGCCGCAGCTCGATTTCCCCGACACGCCGCAGCAGTACGTGCCGCCCCCCCTCTCCCTGCTGAACCCGCCGCAGAGCGACGTCCAGGTGGACGAGCGGGAGCTGGTGGACAAAGCCCGGATCATCACCGAGAAGTGCCGCGAGTTCGACGTCACCGGCCAGGTCATCGCCATCCAGCCGGGTCCGGTGGTCACGGTGTTCGAGTTCAAGCCCGATCCGGGAGTGAAATACAGCCGGATCGTCAGCCTGGCCGACGACCTCTGTCTGGCGATCGAGGCGGAGTCGATCCGGATCGACCGGATCGCCGGAAAATCGACCGTCGGCATCGAGGTCCCCAACAAGAGCCGCGAGGTCATCTCGCTCCGCGAGCTGCTGTCCAGCGAACGGTTCCAGAAACCGGGTTCACCCCTGACCCTGGCCCTCGGCAAGGAGATCAACGGCGAGCCCTATTACGCCGATCTGGCCCGCATGCCGCACCTCCTGGTCGCCGGCTCCACCGGCTCCGGGAAGAGCGTCTGCCTCAATACCGTCATCACCTCGATCCTCTACAAGTCCAGCCCGGACGAGGTGAAGTTCATCATGATCGACCCGAAGCGGCTGGAGCTGGGGGTGTACGAGAACATCCCGCACCTCCTGACCCCCCTGGTCACCGAGACCAAGAAGGCGAGCAACGCCCTGCGCTGGGCGACCCTGGAGATGGAGCGGCGCTACAAGCAGCTCGCCGAGGCGGGCGTGCGCAGCATCGACCAGTTCAACATAGTGATGCGCCGGGAGATGAAGGAGCGCGGCGGGGACGGCGTTGGGCGGCCCGCCCCCGGCGCCGCGGCGCCCTCCCGGCCGGCGGGGACAGCGGAGGCGAAAGGCCCCCTCCCCTACATCGTCATCCTGGTGGACGAGCTGGCCGACCTGATGATGACCACAGGGGTGGAGGTGGAGGAAGCGATCACCCGCCTGGCGCAGATGGCGCGCGCCGTCGGCATCCATCTCATCCTGTCGACCCAGCGGCCGTCGGTCGACATCATCACCGGGGTGATCAAGGCCAACTTCCCGTGCCGCATCGCCATGCGGGTCTCGTCCAAGGTCGATTCACGCACCATCCTGGACAGCA
Source organism: Candidatus Polarisedimenticolia bacterium (assembly GCA_050747445.1). Taxonomy (GTDB): domain Bacteria; phylum Acidobacteriota; class Polarisedimenticolia; order Gp22-AA2; family Gp22-AA2; genus JBOGOE01. Next base: position 1,112 of record JBOGOE010000345.1, read on the forward strand.
ATGGCGCGGAATCGCTCCTCGGCCAGGGGGACATGCTGTTCGTCCCCCCCGGCTCGGCCCGTCTCATCCGCCTGCACGGCCCCCTGGTGACCGAGACCGAGGCGGCGCGCATCGTCGCCTTCCTCAAGAAGCAGGCGAAGCCGCAGTACGACGAGTCGGTGACCCGCGAGGAAGCGCAGGGAGCGGCCGGCGAGCGGCAGGGGGATTCGGACACCGACCCCGTCTACGACCAGGCGGTCCGCCTGGCGGTCCAGATGGGCCAGATCTCCGTCAGCCACATCCAGCGCCGACTCAAGCTCGGTTACGCGCGCGCCGCCCGTCTGGTCGACATGATGGAGCAGAACGGCATCGTCGGCCCCGCCGACGGCAGCAAGCCCCGCGAGGTCCTGGTCGAGCCCGAGTTCCTCGAACGGATGAACCAGATGCGCGAGGAGCAGATCTAAGGTTCAAAGCGGCCCGGTGCCTTCGCTCAATATTTTGGAAAATGCCCGACAAGCGTGGAGGCGGAGGCGTTCAGGCGATGGCGACGGGTCCCCAATCCTCGCGCCAGGCGAGGACGTCCTCCTCGGTGTGGCGCCGCGGGGCCAGACCCAGGGCCTGGGCGGGTGTGATGCCGGTCCGGTTGGTGAGCCCGCGGCAGTAGTTCACCCACAGGGCGGCGATCTGAAGATGCTCCCGCAGCCGCGCGCGGCGCTTGCTCACACACCACGACCTCCGACGCAGACGGGAGAGGAAGTGCCGCAGCCGCGCGTTGGTGTGGTTGATGGGGAACAGCGGGTTCCTCCGGTCCCGGCGCGCCGCCGCCGCCTGCGGCTGCCAGTGGAAGCGGGTTCCGAACAGCCGGCGCCCGAGGCGCTCGTAGAGCGGCTTCTGGTCCGACAGCAGCAGGACCGGTCCGGCGGGGGCGGCACAGAGACGGAGCGTCTCGAGCGCCCCCCGGACGGCGGCGGCGGACTGGGAGGGGCGTCGGCCATGGAGCGCCTCGTGCGCGGCCCGGCGCCGGAGCTGGGTCGCCGTCATGCGTCCCTTTCGCCGCAGCGGCCCCACTCCGGAAGCGATGACGAAGAAGCTGCGCGGCTCGATGAGCACGGGCACGGTCACCGGCTGATAGCGATTTCCTTCGAAGGTCTCCAGCTCGTCGAGCATGAAGGGCCCCTCCAGCCGGGCATGGTCGAGACGGTTGGCGTGGAAGCGGGCGGCGTGGGCGGCAAGCCAGGCGAAGCGGCGCTCGATGGTGCGGCGGGCGACCCCGAGCACCCGGGCCGCCTGGCGCAGGGCGACGCAGGCGGTCATCAGGCGCAGGAAGGGGGCGTTGAGGTGCGGCTTTTTCTGTCTCCGGTCGGCCCGGAAGGACTGGCGGGAGAAGCGACGGCGGCAGGAGCGGCAGCGGAAGCGCTGCAC
>JBOGOE010000346.1:0-4803 GCA_050747445.1 Candidatus Polarisedimenticolia bacterium
GGCGGGCGCCGCGCTCCTCGTTCCGGCGGCGGTCGTCGCCCTGGCGGCGGGGGCGGGCATCGGGATCGCGGCGCTCCGCCGCCGCGCCGGTTGAGACGACCGGCTCCTCACGGCCCCGCGATTACACAATCGTCACCGCGCCTGAGCGGGTCGGAAGCGCTCCGGCCGCATCCGGCGGCCGGTGGTCATCCATCCGCCGGAACCTATATTCTTCCGCCCGGGCCCGCCGTCCGCGCCGCCCGGACACAGCGGGAGCATTCTTGGTCGTCCTCAGGGCCGCCCTTCTGATGACCGGATGGCTCATCGCCGGGACCGCCAGCGCGGATCCCCCGGCCTCCCCCGGGCAGGAGGCGCAGATCAAGGCTCACTTCGTGCTCACCGCGGTCCGGTTCGTCACCTGGCCCGCGGCGGCGTTTCGCGGGGAGCGCGATCCGATCGTCTTCGGGGTTCTGGGCGACGCGGAGGTCGCCGACAGCATGGAGGCGATGCTGGCCGGGCGGACGATCGGCGGGCGCCCCGTGCGCCTGAAACGCCTCCGGAGCGCCGCCGACGCCGTCGCCTGCCACGTCCTGTTCCTCGGCCGGGCGGAGGCCGGGCGGGCGGGGTCGCACCTGGAGCGCGCGCCCCGGCGCTGGGTGCTGACCGTGATCGATTCCGACCGGCTCGCTCCCCGGGCGGGGATCCTGGCTCTGCGGCTTCGGGAGGGGTTGATCCAGTTCGAGCTCAATCTCGATGAGAGCCGCCGCGCCGGACTCGAGATCAGCTCGAAGCTCCTGCGGCTCGGCTCGGTGGTGCGGAATCGCAACCTGGAGGCGTCGCGATGATGCGCCGGCTGCACGACCTCCCGATCCGTCGCAAGCTGCAGATCATCATCATGCTGACGACCAGCGCCGCCCTGCTTCTGGCGTGCGTGGGTCTGATGCTCTACGAGCTCCGCACTGCCAGGTCCACGGCCGTGCGGGACCTCGACGCGTTCTCCGAGATCATCCTCGGCAACACGGCGCTTGCCCTGTCGTTCGGCGACAAGGACGCCGCGGTCGAGGTCCTGGAAGCGGTTGGCGCCACGCGGCGGGTCGCCGCGGCCGCCCTCTACTCGGTGGACGGGGGCCCGTTCGCCGGGTTCAAGCGGCCGGGGGCGCGCATTCCCGCCGTGCTGCCCGTCACGGCCGGCGAGGGACATCGTTTCGAGGACGGCGGCCTCATCGTGATCCGCCGGGTGAGCCTCGCCGAGGAGGTCCTGGGAACGCTGTACGTGCGATCGGATCTGGAGGAAATGAAGGCCCGCCTTGCCGGTTACGGCGTGGCCGCCGGATTGCTTCTGCTTGCGGCGGTCGGGGTCGCCGTCGTTCTCTCGTCACGGCTGCAGCGGTGGATCTCCGATCCTCTGGTCGACCTGCTGCGGACCACGGATGCGGTGGCCGCGACCAACGACTTCTCGATCCGGGTCTCCGTCCGGAGCGAGGACGAGATCGGCCAGTTGATCCGCGGTTTCAACCGGATGCTCTCCCAGATCCGGGACCGCGACCGGGCGCTGCAGGCCGCCCGCGACGTCCTGGAGGATCGCGTCCGCGAGAGGACGGCCGCCCTGGAGCACGAGGTCGAGGAGCGGCGCCGCGCCGAGGAAGCCGTGCGCGATCGCGAGACCACCCTTCGCAGCTTCTTCGACAGCGCGCCCCTGATGATGGGGATCATCGAGATCGACGGCGGCGACATCGTGCATGTCTCGGACAATGCCTGCACCCTGGACTTTCTGGCTCCCGGGGCGGAACGGCGAGGGCCGCTCCGCGCCAGCGAGATCGGTGCGCCCCGCGCGACGATCGACCTCTGGATCGCGAGCTACCACGAGAGCGAGAGGATCGGCCGGCCCGTCCGCTTCGAATACCAGCACCCGACCGTCCGCGGTCCGCGCTGGCTCGCGGTGGCCGTCAGCCACGTGGGTCCGGCGCCGGGCGGGGGCCGGCAGCGTTACTGCTACGTCGCGGAGGACTGTACGAACCGGAAGCTCGCCGAGGAGGAGCTGCGGCAGGCCAAGGAGGCCGCGGAGGCGGGAGCCCGGGCCAAGTCGGAGTTCCTGGCGACGATGAGCCACGAGATCCGCACTCCCATGAACGGGGTCATCGGCATGACCGGGCTCCTCCTGGAGACGCGCCTGAACGCCGAGCAGCGCGAGTACGCCGAGACGGTGCGACGCTCGGGCGAGGCGCTGCTGACGATCATCAACGACATCCTGGACTTCTCCAAGATCGAGGCCGGGCACCTGGATCTGGAGGTCATCGACTTCGACCCCCGGGTGATCTGCGAAGAGGTCGTCGGCGTCCTCGCCCAGCGCGCCCAGTCGAAGGGGCTGGAGATCGCCTGCCTGGTCCATCCCGACGTGCCCGGCACGACCCGGGGCGATCCCGGCAGGCTGCGGCAGATTCTGCTCAACCTTGTCTCCAACGCCATCAAGTTCACGGAACGCGGGGAAGTCGTGCTGCGGGCCCGGCTCCTCCGCGAGGAGCCTCCCGGGGCGGTCCTGCACTTCGAGGTCGTCGACACCGGCATCGGCATCGGCTCCGACGTCCTCACCCATCTCTTCCGTCCCTTCTCCCAGGCGGACAGCTCCACGAGCCGCAGATACGGTGGCACCGGCCTTGGTCTCGCGATCTGCCGGAAGCTGTCGGAGTTGATGGGAGGGCGGATCGCCGTGAGCAGCGAGCCCGGGAAGGGGAGCGTCTTTTCGGTCGAGATCCCGTTCGAGAAGCGGTCGCTTCAGGAAAATCCGCCCGAGCCCCGCGCCAACCTGCGCGGGCTGCGCGTCCTGGTGGTGGACGACAACGCGACGAACCGCCGCGTCCTGATGGAGCTGCTTCACGCGTGGGACATGCGGGCCGAGGAGGTGGAGGACGGTCCGCGGGCGCTGGCCGCGCTCCGGGCGGCCGCGCGCCGCGGCCGTCCCTTCGATCTCGCCCTGCTGGACATGCAGATGCCCCGGATGGACGGGTTCGAGCTGGCGCGTGCCGTCCGCAAGGACAGGCTCCTCGAAGGCACCCGGCTGGTGATGCTCACCTCGATCGGCCTGCGCGGGCACGCCGCCGACTCCTGGCGGGCGGGCATCTCCGGCTATCTGGCGAAGCCGGTGCGCCAGTCCCAGCTCCACGACTGTCTGGCCAGCGTCATGGGGTCGCCGCTCGGTCGCGCCCGGCCCGCCGCAAACCGCCGGCCGCCGCTGGTCACGCGGTACACGCTCGCCGAGGCTTCCGCCCGCCGGCGCCCGCGCGTCCTCCTGGCGGACGACAACGAGACCAATCAGATGGTCGCGGTGCGCATGCTGGATCGCATCGGATGCCGCACCGACGTGGTGGCGAGCGGGCGCGAGGCGCTGGAAGCGGCGGGACGCATCCCCTACGACCTCGTCCTCATGGACTGTCAGATGCCGGACATGGACGGCTTCGAAGCGGCCCGCGCCATCCGGAGGCGGGAAGAGGGTGGCGACGTCCGCATTCCCATCATCGCAATGACCGCGAGCGCCCTCCAGGGGGACCGCGAGAGATGCCTCGCCGCCGGGATGGACGACCACCTGCCGAAACCGGTCAAGATCGAGGATCTCGATCGGGTCGTCGCGCGGTGGCTGCGCGCCTCCGCCCCCGCGCGGGAGAGGACGCACGGCGGCGCGGATGGTCCGGCGGGGACCGCCGCCGGCCGGAGCCTCGGCGCCCTGGACGCGGGAGTCCTGGCGGATCTGGACGCGGCCTCCCCGGACGACCGCAAGTTCCTCACGGAACTCGTCGAGACCTTCCGGACGGTCAGCCGGCGCACGCTGCAGAATGCGCGCCAGGCGGTCGCCCGGGGCGATGCGGCGGGCCTGGAGCGCGCCGCTCACAGTCTTCGCGGCAGCAGCGGCTCGATCGGCGCCCGGGCGCTGGCGGACCTGTGCGGAACGATCGAGGAGGAGGCCCGCCGGGGCGCGGTGGCGCGGGCGGGATCCCTCCTGGAGGAGCTGGAGGCCGGGATCCGGCAGGTGCGCGACGCCCTCCAGTCGCGCTGTCGCCCCCTCAGGCGGACCGCTCGGCGATCAGCAGGGTGAGGTCGTCGTCCGGAGGGCGACCGGCCGCGTGCTTCCGGGTCGCCTCCATGGCAGCCGTGATCCTGACCGCTTGCTTGGGCACGTGGATAGCCCGGGAGGCTCAGCGTTCTCGCGATGGATGAGCCGCGCGCGGGCTCTCCCGTTACAGCAGCCTGCTTCTTGCATTCCCGGCCCTGGAACTCATCTACATCCTTCAGTGCACCGGGCCGCGTGGCGGGTCCGCGCCTCGGACGAGCGCAGGTCGGGGCGGTCGTAGGGGACGTACCCTTCCCAGAACCAGGGCAGGCAGGTGTCGCCGAGGAGGGCGTCGGCCAGGTACTTGAAGAGCCCCTCGCCGTTGTAGGAGTTGGACATCAGCAGCAGGCCGCTGCGCGGGCGCTCGAAGACGACGGCGTAGTTATTCCAGCCGTCGTCGTGCCCCTCCTTGAAGAAGGCCGCGCCGTGGGGCGCGGTGAACAGGTCCCAGCCCAGGCCGTAGGAGAGGGCGATGCCGCGGTTGTCGTCGGTCGTCCCCGGCATCATGGTGGGAAACTGCTGCACCGAGTCGATGGCTATCCCGGGGCGCAGCATCTCCCGCCGGGGCGCCGCGCCCAGCCCGTCGCCGCGCGCCATCGCCGCCAGGAAGCGGGCGTAGTCGGCGACTGCCGCCGCCGGAGGACGACGAGGTCGCGCGGCGCGGCGACCGCGTCGACCCCGACGACCTCTCCGACCACTCCCCGACGGAGCGGCCGCCCCGC
>JBOGOE010000347.1:0-2036 GCA_050747445.1 Candidatus Polarisedimenticolia bacterium
CCGCGATCCACGGCGGCGCGGCCGTCCGGGGGGGCTGCGGTGGATGCGGTGTTGCCGCCCGCGGTGGCGCAGGCGAGCACCCCCCCCAGGAGCGGCAGCACGGCCAGGACGGCGAGACGGCTGCGGGTGGAATCGATCGTCACGGTGCGTGTCTCCTGTAAAACGGCGAACCGGCATCCGACGGGACGCCGGTCGCAGCGGAAATATAAGGGGGCTCCGGTGCCGAGTCAAGAAATGTTGCTCCCGCCGGCATGTGCGTTTTCGACACATCACAAGGGGTGTCCGCCGGCGGGCGCGGCGCCGTCCGGCCGGCACGCGCGCGGACGCGATGCCGATTCCGTGATCGCGGACGGAGCCCGCGAAACCCACGCCCCACGCTCGTTTGCGGCGCCCTCCGGGGAAGACCGCCGCCGCAGGCCCGGCTTTTGCGAGGGAACCCGCCGGCGCCGGTCCCGGCACGATCCGCCGGCCGGCGCGGCGGGCGCGCGTTTGACACCTTTCGGAGCTTTGTCCTAAGATGACCGCTCTCTCCCCGGAGACCTCGAAAACCCGCACAACGAGGGGGATCGACACGATGCCTCAGGACCCGAAGGAACGCTCGCGCAACATCGATCTCGCCGTGGCCCAGATCGAGAAGCAGTTCGGCAAGGGCTCGATCATGAAGCTCGGCTCCAAGGAGTTCCAGTCCGAGATCCAGGTGATCTCAACCACCTCGCTGTCGATCGACGCGGCGCTGGGGATCGGCGGTCTGCCGCGCGGCCGCGTCGTCGAGGTGTACGGTCCCGAGTCCTCCGGCAAGACGACCCTGACCCTGCACGTCGTGGCCGAGGCGCAGCGCCAGGGCGGTCTGGCGGCCTTCGTGGACGCCGAGCACGCGCTCGACCCGGACTACGCCCGCAAGCTGGGCGTCGACGTCGACAACCTGCTGGTGTCGCAGCCCGACTCCGGCGAGCAGGCGCTGGAGATCACCGAGGTGCTGATCCGCTCCGGCGCCATCGACGTCCTGGTGATCGACTCGGTCGCCGCCCTGGTGCCGCGGGCCGAGCTCGAAGGGGAGATGGGCGACTCGCACGTCGGGCTGCAGGCGCGTCTCATGTCGCAGGCGCTCCGCAAGCTGACCGCACTGGTGGCCCGCTCCCGCACCTGCCTCATTTTCATCAACCAGATCCGCGAGAAGATCGGGGTGATGTTCGGCAATCCCGAGACCACCACCGGCGGCCGCGCTCTCAAGTTCTATGCCTCGGTCCGCATCGACATCCGGCGCATCGGTCAGATCAAGGAAGGGGACGTCGACATCGGCTGCCGGACGCGGGTCAAGATCGTCAAGAACAAGGTGGCGCCGCCGTTCAAGCTCGCCGAGTTCGACATCCTCTTCGGCACCGGCATCTCGCGCGTCGGGGACATCATCGACCTGGCGATCACCCACCGGGTGATCGACAAGAGCGGCGCCTGGTTCTCCTACGGCGAGACGCGCCTGGGACAGGGACGCGAGAACGTCCGCCAGTTCCTGGAGCAGAACGCCGATCTCGCCAAGGAGATCGAGATGAAGCTGCGGCGGCTCCTCGGCCTGATCAAGGAGCCGAAGCCCCAGGCCGAGCCGAAGGCCGACGGCAAGGAATCCAGGCCCGCGCTCCCCAAGGAACCCTCGGGGCGGGACGCGGCGCGTTCCCGCGGTCACGCTCCCTCGGCCAGGGCCTGAACGGGACTTCTGCGCGGAAGTCCCCGGCCCTCTTCAACTTGACACTCCACACGGCGGATTGCTACCATCCGCCGCTTCCAGCACCATTCCCCAAGAGGGTGCCGCGGTAGCTCAGTCGGTAGAGCGAGGGACTGAAAATCCCTGCGTCGGCGGTTCAATTCCGTCCCGCGGCACCACTTTAGACACCGCAAGCAAATCCCGTGTCCGCGTCAGGATGTCGACGACCTTGCCTGCCCGATCTCATTCATGGTCCGCACCTCTGTCCTGAAATCGCCTGCACTCGACCGCGGCGGCTCCGCTGGAAGCGGAGCGTTCCGGGCGCCTGTGCGCTCCAGGC
>JBOGOE010000348.1:0-7622 GCA_050747445.1 Candidatus Polarisedimenticolia bacterium
GATCATCGTCGGCAGCGTCTACAACCCGGAGCGCCTGCCCCCGCCCGTATCACGTTGATCACCGGGTGGCGCGCCCGGCGGCGACGGGTCGCCGTCAGGGCAGCAGGTCGGCCAGCTCCTTCTGCAGGAAGGCGCGCAGCTCCAGGCGACAGGGCTCGGGGACCTCGCGCGACCGGAGGCCGCCGACCGCCGCGCGCGTTTTCTCGAGGGTCTCCAGGAACTCGGCGCAGGCGCTGCAGCTGGCGAGATGCTCCTGCAGGCGGCGGGCCTCGTCGGGGCGCAGGTCCCCTTCCATGTACTCGGTCAATAGATCGATCACGTCCCGGCACTCGCGGATCGTCCGGCCCGCCGCGGCTCGCGCGCGTCGCTTCATGTCCCCCGTCCTACCGCCCGCCCGAATAGACGTACCCCTTGGCCCGCTCGCGCAGGTAGATCCGGGCGCGGTGCAGGCGTGACTTGACGGCCGCGACGCTCAGTTTCAGGACGGCCGCCACCTCCTCGTTCGCCAGCCCCTCCTGGTCGCGCAGCACGAACACCGACCGGTACTCGGGCGGCAGCTCGGCGATCCACGCGCGCAGCAGTTCCCCCAGCTCCTTGTTGAGGAGAAGCTGGTCCACGGCCGGGTGCCAGTCGGGCACCACGGCGACCCTGTGGCCGTCTTCGTCGAACGACGGCATGTACTCGTCGATCGACACCGTCCTGTCGGCGTGCTTCCTCTTGCGGATCTTCATCAGCGCCGAGTTCATGGCGATCCGGTAGATCCAGGTCGACAGACTCGACTCTTCCTTGAACCGTCCGATGTTCTTGAACACGCTCAGGAAGCAGTCCTGCATGGCGTCCAGCGCGTCGTCCTCGTTGTGGGTGAGACCGCGGGCCAGGTTGAAGACCTTGAGCTCGTAGCGCCTGACGATCTCGTCGAATGCCGCGCTTTCCCCCTGCTTGAGGCGCGCCACCAACGCGGCGTCGCTCAGCGCGTGCCAATCGGCGGACACCGGCACCGGGGCCGCGACGGCGATGGTCGTCCCGATCCTGCTCCGGGTTGTCGCGGGGTCCGGTTCCATGGGGGTTCGATAGGGAACCCCCCTTCCGGGATTCAGGAAAGCTTCGGCTTGTCCCTGCCGGCCGCCTTGATCCCGGCCATCGTCTTCTCGAGGAGCCGCTCGGAGAGCTCCCCGGGGAGGTCGAAGGTCGCGGCCTCGGTGACGATGCGGAGGGTGCGGCGCGAGGTGTCGTACACCACCCGGCAGGTCTTGCACTCGTGGAGGTGGGCCTCGAGGTCGCGGCGGAGCGCGAGCGCCTCCGGGTCGTCCAGGTAGTCGGTCAGGGCCTCGATGACTTCCTTGCAGCTCAACATCGGTCGCCTTGTCGTGTCACGGGACCCTCGTCCGGCGGATGAAGTGGGGGGCCAGCGCCTCTCTCAGGAGCAGCCGGCCCCGCAGGAGATGCGTCTTGAGCGTGGCGACCCCCAGACCGAGCGCCCGGGCCGCCTCCTCGGTGGACATCTGCTCGATGTCCCGCAGCAGGACGGCGACCCGGTACCTGGGCGGCAGGCGCAGGATCTCCCGCTCGACCAGTTCGCGCGTCTGGGCCCTGGACCTCAGGATCTCCGGGTCCTCGTCCCAGGCCTGGAGCTGGTGCAGCGGCAGATCGGTCTCCCCTGCTTCGGGTGGCGCGTCGAGGCTGTCCATCCGCCCCCGTTCCCGCAATCGCGCCAGCCCCTCGTTGATGGCGATCCGGGTCAGCCAGGTGGAGAATCGCGCCGTCCCCTGGAACTGATCCAGCCGCTCGAAGGCCTTGACGAACGCGCTCTGCACCGCGTCCTCCGCATCCTCGGGCAGGCCGGTGATGCCGAGGATGGTCCGGTAGACCGCCCGATGGTGGCGCCGGAACAGCGTTTCGAACGCTCCGGGGTCCCCGGCCTGCACCCGGGCGACGAACGGCGCGTCGGGGTCGTCCACGACCGCCGCCATCGGGGCGGTCGCTCCCATGGTTGGAGCCGCGGCGCCCTGTGGAAGATTCGCCGGCTCCCTTGCAAAAACGCGCCGCGGCGGCAGATCCGGCACCGTCCCCAGTCCCATCTGCAGGGTGTTCAGGAAGCAGGTCAGCGAGGCCATGACGATCGCCTCCAGGATGTGCTCCTCGGTGAAGCCGTGCCGGCGCAGCCGTTCGACGTCGGCGGCGCCGTAGTCGCGCGGCCGGGTCGCGAGCCGCAGCGCGACCTCCAGCAGGGCGACGTCCGCCTCCGGCAGCCCGGCGTTTCCGGGGTCCACGGCGATCCGATCGGAGGTCTCGGGCGGGACGCCGAGCGCGTTAAGCATTTCGCTGTGGACCGCCACGCAGTAGGTGTTGAGGTTGGCGGCCGAGATCGTCAGGAGGATGTATTCCTTCTGCTCCCGCGTCAGAACGTCGGTCGTCAGGAGAATCTTGCCGATGACCTGGGCCTCCGCCTCCAGGACGTCGGGCCGCAACGTCTGGGCCCGGAAGATTTCCGGGATGAACCCGAACGCGTCCAGGAAGAACGCGAAAGGGGGGAACTCCGACGGACTGCGATCGACTCTGCGGAGGTAGGGGCCGCCGCCGTACCCGGCCGCCGCGTGGTGGGCCGCCGCGGACGGGCGCGCGGCGGCCGCGTCTTCGTGACCGCCGTTCTCCGGCAGCGCCCACGGCTCGAAGTCCGGACTGACTCCCAGTCCCGTCGACAGGGTGCAGAGGAACCCGGTGAGACCGGCCACCAGGTTGGCTTCCAGGATCTGCTCGTCCGTGAACCCGAGCCCGCGCAACCGCTCCACGTCCTCCGGTCCGATCCAGGTCGGATGCCGGTGGAGCTTCAACGCGTAATCCAGGAGCCCCTGGTCGGCCGCGGACAGACCCGCCGTCCGGTAATCCCTCAGGGTGCCGTCGATCTGCCCGGGCGGCACTCCCAGCCGCCGGAGCAGGTTGGCATGCGCCGTGACGCAGTAGACGTTCCGCTCCGCCGCCGCGACCTGCAGCAGGATCGATTCCTTCAGGACCCGCTCCAGCGCGGAGGGCTTCAGGAGGACCGCAGAGGCGATGCCGGCTTCGGCCTCGATCACCCGCGGCAGGAGGGTCTGCGCCCTGAACAGGTTCGGCACGAAGCCGAAGCTATCGCGGAAGGCCAGGAACGGCCCCCAGTCGGGCGCCACCACACCTTCTTTCAGGTACGCGATCATATTGATACACGGGAACTTGCGTGAGAGTACCGCGAGGTCCGGGGAGCGTCAAGCGCAAACGCGCCTGAAACTCCCGGGCCCTGCCCGCATCGTAAGCGCAGGGTTGAAGACGGACAGGAGCGATTCCGGGGGGACGCCGATGCTGATGACCATTCCCATACTCGCGGCAACACTTGCAGGGGGCATGCCCGACCCCGCGCCGGGGAAGTTCGGGCTGTACTACTCGGGCGGCCCCTGTTCCTACACCGAGGTCGATCGGACCTATTCGCAGTTTCAGGTGAACCTGGGGGAGAGCCCCGTCCTGATCGAGGGGCGGCTCGTCGCCGGCCCCGACGGCGAGGCGGTCCTGCTGCGGCCCGACGGGGGCACACTGCGCCTGCTGACCAACGCCTCGCGCGCCGACTGGCTGCTGACCTATCCGCTGATGCGGGACGGGGTCGCGGCGTGGGGCCGGGAGATCCTGAGACCCGATTGCTCGGTGGCGGACGATGCCATCTACGTCGAGGCGCTCTTCCCGCCGCCGGTCGTGCAGGGGCCGATCCCGCCCGCCCTCGACGTGTCGCGGCGGCGCGACTTCGGCGGCCTGCTCGGGGCGCTGCGCGAGTATCGGGCCACGCTGCTGCACAGCGCCGCGGGTGGGCTGACCACGCTCGCCCGGCTCGGCGAGGGGGGGGACGAAGACCTGGAGGTCCGGCGCGGCAGCGTCGCCGACCTGGAGCGGGAGCTGTTCATCCAGGGGATCGCCTCGGACGAGGCACCGTGGCGCGCCCGCCTGCTGGGGGACGACGGCGCCGTCCCCTACGGGACGTCGGTGGACATCCTGGTGTCGGGCTCGGACGGTTCGGTCGGAGTGTTCGGCCACATCGCCGTGGGCGGAGACGGCATGGTGTACAACGTCTATCCCCTCGGCTCCGAGCGGGGCGCGCCGGAGCCGGTGTCGCTTCACGACTACCTGTTCAACGTGCAGCGCGGCCACGTGCTTCGGCGCCCGACCTGGATCCTCCGCCTGCAGGGGCTGCCGCGCGAGGCGGTGGCGGCGTTCCACGCCGACGTGCAGGAGGAGATCCGGGACATCCGCGAGGGGCGGGTGGCGTACCACCCGACCGCCAACAACTGCACCACCGTCAGCATGCGGGCGCTGTCGAAAATCGGCTTCGACGAGCCGACGGGACGCCCCTTCACCCGCCGCTTCCCGCGACCCGCGTTCACCTGGATCCTGTCGCGTCTGCCGCGTCTGATCGCCGGCGGCAAGGTGGTGCCGCGGCGGATCGAGCTGCTGTACGTCCCCCAGGTACCGGTCCGCCTGACCGAGGGGGGCGCCCCAAACCGGCCGCTCCGCGATCGGGGCCGGGTGCCGATGGCGGAGGAGGGACCGGAGATGCCGTACGACACGTCGTCTGCCGCCCGCGTGAGCGGCCGGTTCTAGGATGGATCCGGCCGCGCCGTTCGGGCTCCCCGACGGGGCCTGGAGCGACCCGCTTCGCCGGGGCCTCCTCGCCCTCGCACGACCGGCTCTGGAGCGGGCGCTCGCACTCCCGGCGCTGAACCGCGTTTACGCCGGGATCGCGGCGGGTGGCGACGGCCGCGGCTTCGCCGACCGGGCCCTCGAGGCCCTCGGCATCCGCTACGAGGTGCCGGACGGCGACCTCCGGAGCGTGCCGGCGCACGGGCCGCTGATCGTGGTGGCCAACCACCCGCGGGGCGGCGCCGACGGCCTGGTCCTCCTCTCGCTCCTGCGACGGGTCCGACCGGACGTGCGGATTCTGGGGAACTTCCTGCTGGAGCGGATCCCCGAGCTGCGCCCCGACCTGTTCCCGGTCGATCCGTTCGGAGGCGACGGCGCCGGGGCGCGCAGCCGCGCCGGGCTGCGGGCGGCGATCCGCTGGGTGCGGGGGGGCGGCGCGCTCATCGTCTTCCCGGCCGGTGAGGTGTCGCGTCTGAGCCTGCGGGAGGGGCGGGTCGCCGATCCTCCCTGGGACCGGACGGCGGGCCGCCTGGCGCTCCAGTGCCGCGTCCCGGTCCTGCCGATCTTCCTGGCCGGCCGCAACGGTCCGCTCTTCCAGATCGCCGGCCTCCTGCACCCCCGCCTGCGCACGGCGCTCCTGCCGCGCGCGCTTCTCGACCTGCGCGGCCGCACCGTGCAGGCGCGCACCGGCGGCCCGATCCGGCCGGAGCGCCTCCGCAGCCTCCCCGATGCCGAGGCCGTGACGTCCTATCTGCGCGCCCGGACCCACCTGCTGGCGGCGCGCTGCGAAGCGGCGGGTGCGGGCGGGACAGGACACGGCGCCGCCGCGACGGAGGGGGCCGGCACGCCCGCGGCGGCCTCTCCCCTCGCCGATCCGGTCCCGCCGGCCACGCTCGAGGCCGCGATCGCCACCCTTCCCGCGGAGCAGCGCCTGGCGGCGAGCGGTCCGTTCGACGTCCTGATCTTCGAGGGGGACGCCCTCCCCCCGGTCCTGCGCGAGATCGCCCGGCTCCGGGAGCTGACCTTCCGCCAGGTCGGCGAAGGGACCGGCCGGGCGCTCGACCGCGACCGGTTCGACGACCTCTACCTGCACCTGTTCGTCTGGAATCGCGAGCGGCGCGAGATCGCCGGCGCCTACCGGATGGGCCGGACCGACGTGCTGCTGCCGCGCTTCGGCGAGCGGGGACTCTACACCGCCACCCTGTTCCGCTTCCGCGGCCGGCTCCTGTCGCAGATCGACCCGGCGCTGGAGCTGGGGCGATCGTTCGTCCGCCCCGACTGCCAGAAGAGCCACTCCCCACTGACTCTGCTGTGGCGCGGTATCGGGGAGTACGTGGTGCGCCACCCCCGCTATCGGCGCCTGTTCGGACCCGTCAGCATCAGCAGCGAATACCGGTCGCTGTCGCGCCAGATCCTGATGGCGTTCCTGGAGGTGACCTGCGCCCTCGGCGACCTCGGCCGCCTGGTCCGCCCCCGCCACCCCGCGCGGCTGGCGCCGCCCCGCGCCGCCGACGCCCGCTACCTCGGCACGGTGGTCCGCGACCTCGACGAGGTGGACGACCTGATCCGCGACGTCGAGTCCGACCGCAAGGGGATGCCGGTCCTCCTCCGCCAGTACCTCCGCCTGAACGCCCGCCTCCTCGGCTTCAACGTCGACCCCGACTTCAGCGACGTCCTCGACGGCCTCCTCCTGATCGACCTCACCCGCGTCGCGCATCCGATCCTGCAGCGCTTCATGGGGCGGGAGGGAGCGGCTTCGTTTCTGGCGTCGCACGGCGTCGCCGCGTAGGTGTCGGCCCGCACGCCGGGAGGATTCCGCTCCCGGGACGCCGGGTTGCCGCGACCCCTCAATCCGCCAGCGGGCTGGGGGCGGGCCCGCCGTAGAACGCGAGGACCGAGCGCAGCAGGTGGAGGGCGCCCGCGGGGTGGATGGCGCGGGCGCGGTTGGCGGCGCCGATCCGGAAGAGCAGGCCCCACTGCCGGTACAGCGTGCGCCAGGCCTGCAGGAGGGATCGGGACGGGTCGTAGATGTTGGTGGACTCCGAGGTCACGCCGTTCAGCTCCACGATCGCCAGATCCTCCCCCGCCATGAAGGCGGCCGGATCCCCGTAGCGCACGTCGAACCGGCCGAAGTGGAAGCCGGGGAAGGCCCCGGCAATCCGGTCCACGACCCGCTCCAGCTCCGGCGTCAGCAGATGCGCGCCGTCACGGAACATCGTTCCCTGGCAGTGGTTGCCGGCGCGCGCCAGGGGGAGCCGTTCGCCGCGGGCCAGGACCCGGCGGCGTTGCGCCGCATGGCGCGTCAGGAAGGTCCGCGCCTGCATCCGGTAGCGCGGGTGGCGCCAGATCAGATCCTCCAGGGTCGAGACGCCGTCCCCCTCGATGACCGGGAACACCTTGTCGGTGATGGAGAAGATCCGGCCGCGGGCCTCCCCGGGCATTCTGTAATAGAAGATACCGGCTTCGTGCGGCCCCGTGTGCCAGGTCTGCGCCAGGACCGGTCCGGGGTAGCCGCGCAGGTACTCTTCCGCCTCACGGAACGACCGGACCATCCGGACTCCGGCCCCCCGCTGTCCGGCATCGGGTTTCAGGACCAGCGGGAACTCCAGCCCGCGCTCCCGCATTCCCAGACCTAGAGATTCGAGCCGGGCCAGCGGCGGGTCGGCGCGCACCAGGAAGCCCGGCACGACCTGCTCGTGCGGCAGGCCCGCCAGGATCCGGAACTTCGATTCGCCCACGAATCCTCCATCGGGGATCCCCGGATTGGCGGCGGTGATCGTGGTGAAGCCGCCGTGGCGCAGGGAGAGCCAGGCGATCCAGGGAACGACGGGGGCGTAGAAGAGCCACGCGGGCCAGAACTCCCAGCGCCACAGGCGCGCGAGGGGCGCCGCCAGGGGGCCCCGCCCGGCGGGGGTCGCCAGACGCCGCGCGAGGTAGAGAGCGCCGATCGCCGCAAGGGCGCCCGC
>JBOGOE010000349.1:0-4241 GCA_050747445.1 Candidatus Polarisedimenticolia bacterium
GGACCACTGGATCTCGATCTCGGAGGCGGGAGCGCTGACGATCCGGTCGAAGCGGTATACCTGCTCGGTCGACTCCGGCGGTGAAGCGCTCGATAAGGCGGCGATCCCGGAGCTGTTCGCGGCAGCCGGCGCGGTCCGCCTGGGTGGAAGGCCCGCGGTCGCCGCCTCCGAGGCGGAGCCCGGCACGCCCTCGGTGCGACTGATGCTCGCGCAGGCGCGCACGGCTGCGGCTCCGCCGCCGGCCCCGCCAGCCGCCGCCTCGCCCGCTGGCGCCTCCGCCCCCGGCGCCTCGGTCTCCGCGCCACAGGCGATGGCTCCCGCACGTCCCGGGGAAACCGCGGCCCCGCCGCCGCAGGATCTCCAGGCGGCCGTGGCGGTCGAGCTCGACGGCCGACTCCGGGCCCTCCTCCGGGACCGTTACCTCCGGCTCCTCGAGGCGCGCTGCGGACCGGTCCCCCCGGGGCTCCGTCCCGACTGAGCGGCAGGCCTGCCCGGGGCCCCTCCCCGCACGCCGGGAGCGGCTATACTCCGCAACCGGTTCCGCGGAGGGCCCCCTCATGGATCTCACCCGCAAGGAATTCCTGGCCGTGTCCGGAAAGGCCGCCGCGGCGGCATCGACCCTCGGCGTCTTCGGGCTGCTCGGCCCGGAGGCGGTCCACGCGAAGGACATCCTCGATTCGAGCGAGCTCAAAAAGGTCCATGAACGGATCGCCGCGCTCAAGGCGGAGCACATCCGCAAGGTCCAGGAGGATCTCCGGCAGCCCTCGGTGTCCTCCTGGAACATGGGGATCAAGGAGATGGCCGAGAGGATGGTCGGCCACTTCAAGGCGATCGGCTGCAAGGAGGCCAACCTGGTCCCCACCGACGGCAACCCGGGGGTGTGGGCCTTCTACGACTGCGGGGCGCCGAAAACGATCTCGGTCTACATGATGTACGACACCCAGCCGTTCGAGGAGAAGCGCTGGACCAGCCCGCCCCTCGAGGCGCGCCTCCTGAAGATGGACCCGTTCGAGCAGGTGGTGATGGCCCGCGGCGCCGTCAACGACAAGGGGCCGAACCGGATGTTCCTGAATACGCTCGAGGCGATCCTCGATGTCCACGGCAGGCTCCCGGTCAACATCATGTTCACCTGCGACGGCGAGGAGGAGCAGGGGAGCCCCCACTTCCACCAGGTGCTGGAGCCGTACGCCGGGAGGCTGCGCGCCGCCGACGCCCACCTGTCTGCCGGCCCGGCGCAGAACCGGGACGGCGACGTCGCCATGACCCTCGGGAGCAAGGGGATCCTGTACCTCGAGATCGAGGCCCACGGCGGGCGCTGGGGGCGCGGCCCGCAGAAGATGCCGATCCACTCGTCGCGCAAGGCGATCCTCGACAGCCCGGTCTGGCGGCTGGTCGAGGCGCTGCGGAGCCTCTACGACCCGGCGCGGAATTTCATCCTGGTGCCCGGGTACTACGACGCCATCCGGCCGCCCAACGAGGAGGAGAAGGAGCTGATGCGGGTCCTGACCACCCGCTTCAAAGGGCGCCTGTTCTCGAGCGAAAAGGAAAACGTCCGGGCCTGGGCCGACGACTGGACCGAGGAAGAGGCCGCCTGGCACCTGACCTTCGACACCAGCCTCAACATCGACGGCGTCTGGGGCGGCTACACCGGCCCGGGCGTCGCCACCATCCTGCCGGAGAAGGGGACGGTGAAGATCGACTCGCGGCTGGTCCCCGACCAGGAGATCAGGACGCACAAGCGGCTGCTGCTCGATCACCTGGCGCGGCAGGGGTTCGGCGACCTGGAGATCCGGGAATTGGGAGGCGGAGACGAGTGGTCGCAGACCAGCGTCAAGGAGCCGGTGGTCCAGGCGGTCCTGTCGGTCTACCGGAAGCACGGCATCGAGCCACAGGTCTGGCCGCGGGCGGCGGGGAGCAGCCCCCTCTACCAGTACACCCGCAAGCTCGGCCTGCCGTCGGCCGATGGCGGTCTCGGCCACGGCGGCCGGGCGCACGCCGACGACGAGTACCTGGTGATCGAGGGGAACGACCGGGTCGCCGGCCTGGTGAAGTCCGAGCAGTCGGTCGCCGACGTCCTCTACGCCTACGCCCACTGGCCGGAAAAGATGAAGGCCCGGGCCTGATCGGGCCGCCGGTGCGCGCCGTCTCGATCGGCCCGAAACCCGCTCGCCGACGCGCTGCGGCCGTCCCGATCGTGGCCCTTCCGGCTGCAGCACTCCTGGCCGCGGCGCCGCTCGCGGGGTGCGCTCCGGCGCCGCCCTCCACCGCTCTTCCCCCGGTGGCGCACGTTTCGATCTTCCTGCCTCCCGACGCTCCGATCGCCCTCGATACGGGGCGCCCGGCTCTCGCCATCTCCCGCCGGGGCGACCGGATTGTCTACGTCGCCCGGAGGGAGTCCGGCAGCCTTCTCTATCTTCGGCCGCTCGAGAAGCAGGAGGCGATTCCGCTTCCCGGAACCGAGGGGGGAGGCGAGCCGTTCCTGTCGCCGCAGGGGGACCACGTTGCCTTCTTCGCCGGCGTCGACCTGAGGGTCCTGTCGCTCGGCAGTCTGGAGGTGAAGACACTCTGCGACACACCGGGCGGCGCCGCGGGGGGTGTCTGGAGCGGCGACGACACGATCTATTTCGCCGCCGGCGGCGGGCTTTACAGCGTGCCGGCCGAAGGGGGTACGCCGGGGCGGCTGGGACCGCCGATACCGGCGGGCGGGGCGGCGCTCTGGCCCGACCTCGCACCCGGGGATCGGACGATCCTCTTCGCCCTGCGCCCCGGCCCCCCGGGTGCGGCGGCCTGGTCGCTCGCCGCTCTAGCACTGGCGCGCGGCGAGGTCGCGACGCTCGTCGAAGGGGCCGGCCACGGACGCGCCGTCCCGCCGGGCTACCTCCTCTACGGCCGCGGCACCACCCTTCTGGGAGCGCCTCTCGATCCCACGAAGCCGGCGCTCCGCGGCCGGGCCGTCCCGGTGCAGGAGGGGGTGATGATCGACGCGCGCACGGGTGTCGCGCAGTTCGCCGTCAGCGACAGCGGCACGCTGATCTACGTGCCCGCCGACCCGTCGGCCTCCGAGCGCGCCCTGGTCTGGGTCGATCGCGACGGCCGCGAGACCCCGGCCGTGGCCGCGCAGCGCGCCTACGAGTTGCCGCACGTCGGTCCGGACGGCCGGCGCCTGCTGGTCTCGATCCCGCGCGGCGACACGCTCCTGACCTGGATCCTCGAACCGGGGAGGGAGGATTTCCGGCCGCTCCCCTTCGAAGGGAGCAGCGGCCTCGGAATGTTCGCCCCCGACGGCCTCTCGGTCATCTACGTCGCGCCCCGCGCCGGCGCCTGGAACCTGTTCCGCCGCACTATCGACGGACGCGGCGATCCGGAGCTTCTGGTGACCGGCGAGAACCCCCTCAGCCCGAGCGGCTTTTCCCCCGACGGCCGCCTGCTGGCCGTGACCGAAGTGTCGCGGGAGACCCAGGGGGACATCCTCGTCCTCTCGCTCGGCGGCGAGCCCGGCCGACCGCCTCGCCCGTTCCTGAGGAGCCCGGCCGACGAGTGGGGCGCCGTTTTCTCCCCCGACGGACGGCACCTCGCCTACACCTCGAACGCCACGGGACGGAACGAAGTCTACGTGTTGCGCTTTCCCGAACCGTCGGGCCCGGTGCGGGTCTCGGACGGCGGCGGCTACGGACCGATCTGGGCCCCCGTCGGCGGGACCCTCTACTTTCGGAGGGGCGATGCGGTCCTCGCGGCGCCCATCCGGCGCACGCCCGGCTCCGGCGCCAGGGGCGCGGAACCGTCGTTCGGGTCGCCGTCACTCCTCTTCCGCGGCCCTTATGAAGGGGCTTCAGCCGGCTGGCCGAATTACGACCTCGCCCCCGACGGCCGCCGCTTCCTCATGGTGCGGCGCCAGGACGGTGACAGCGGGGCGCGGCGCCTCGACGCCGTACTCGGCTTTCACGAGAAACTGCGCCGTGCGATTGAAAAGGGACAGGAGGAGTGAGGCAGGTCCTGTCAACATCGGATTTCGGTGATCGTGCTGATTGGTCTTTCGTGGCGGGCTGCTCGAGACGACACTTGACCGCGAGGGAGCGAGCGCCACCGCGCAAGGCGCGGGCACTGCCGGCGTCGGCGCCGCCCGCGTCAGTTCGTCTGGCTGTGACGGCGGATCTGCTCGACCTCGGATTCCTTGCGGTGGGAGTCGCGCGCCTCCTTGTGGGCGCCGGCGTTCATGTCGATGTTCCCCTCGAAGACGCCGC
>JBOGOE010000350.1:0-7509 GCA_050747445.1 Candidatus Polarisedimenticolia bacterium
GGTCGCGGGCCTGCTGCGGCTGGCGGCGCGCCTGCGCCGGCGGCGCCCCCGCCCGCGCATCGTCCTGGCCAACGGGTTGTTCGACCTCCTGCACGTGGGACACCTGCGCTATCTGCGCGGTGCGGCGGCTTCCGGCGAGTTTCTGGCGGTGGCGGTGAACGGCGATCGCTCCGCCCGGGCGCTGCGCGGGGCGGGGCGCCCCGTCATGCCGGCGCGCGATCGGGCGCGCCTGGTGGCGGCCCTCGAGGGGATCGACGCCGTGGTGGTGTTCGAGACTCCGACCGTGGCCCCCCTGCTGCGGCGCCTGCGGCCGGACGTGCATTGCAAGGGGACCGACTACACGCCGGCCACCGTTCCGGAGCGGGAGGTGGTCAGGGGATACGGCGGACGGGTCCGGATCGTCGGCGATCCGAAGCGCCATGCCACGACCTCGCTCCTGACTCGCCTGCGCCGGGGACGGCGCGCGGGGACGGTTCGGGCGCGCGGCCGGACGTCCTAGGGGAGCCTGTCCGGCTCCTAGCGGGCGTCCTTCCCGCCACCCGCGGGTTCCTCTCCGGGGGGCGGCGTGGCGTCTCTGGTGGCGGTCGCCTCCTCCGCGGCCTTCGCCCTGGCCTTGTCGCGCCGGTCGCGGCGGCCCTTCTTCTCATCCGCCTGCTTCTTGAAGACCGGCTCCGAACCGACCAGCTCCACGATCGCCATGTCGGCGCCGTCGCCGCGGCGCGAGCCCAGCTTGAGGGTCCGGGTGTACCCGCCGGGACGGGTCGCGAATCGCGGCGCCAGGGTGTCGAACAGCTTCTTGACGACGTCCTGGTCCGCGATCTGCCGCAGCACCAGGCGCCGGGAGTGCAGGTCGTCCCGGCGGGCGAGCGTGATCAGGCGTTCGGCGAACGGGCGCAGCTCCTTCGCCTTGGGGAGGGTGGTCCGCAGACGCTCGTGGCGGAACAGATCGGTCGCCAGGCCGCGGAGGAGCGCGCGACGGTGACTCGAGGTGCGCCCGAGCTTCCGGTAGCCGGCATTGTGGCGCATGGCGCTCCTACTCCTCCTTCGGCTTGAGCAGGTGGTCGACCTTCATGCCGAGCGACAGCCCCATCTCGGCCAGGAGCTCCTTGATCTCGTTGAGCGACTTGCGGCCGAAGTTCTTGGTCTTGAGCATGTCGGCCTCGGTCCTCTGGACCAGGTCGGCGATCGTCTTGATGTCGGCGTTCTTCAGACAGTTGTAGGAGCGGACCGAGAGCTCCAGCTCCTCGATGGAGCGCATGAGGTTCTCCCGCATCCGGTCCTTCTCGCGGTCGATCTCCTCCTCGTCCATCTCCGGGGTTTCCTCGAAGTTGATGAAGATGGCGAGATGATCCTTCAGGAGCTTGCTCGCGAGGGCGACGGCGCTCTGCGGCTGCACCGCCCCGTTGGTCCAGACCTCGATCGTCAGCTTGTCGTAGTCGGTGGTCTGGCCGAGCCGGGCATCCTCGACGACGTAGCTGACCTTCTTGACCGGGGAGTGGACCGAATCGATCGGGATGAACCCGATGGTCAGGTCGGCGTCGAAGTTGCGGTCGGCCGCCACGTACCCGCGGCCCGGCTTGACGCGCATCTCGATGTTGAGCCGGCCCTCCTCCGACAGGGTGGCGATGTGGACGTCCGGATCGAGGATCTCGACGTTGGGATTGGTCTCGATGTGACCGGACTTGACCTCGACCGCCCCCTCCGCCTTCAGATAGATGGTCTCCGGGTGGCTCACGTTGATCTTGAGGGGGATCTGCTTGAGGTTGAGGATCAGATCGATGGTGTCCTCCACCACGCCCGGGATCGAGGTGAATTCGTGCAGCACTCCCTCGATCTTGACGGCCGTGATCGCCGCCCCCTCGATGGACGAGAGCAGGACGCGGCGCAGGGCGTTGCCGATCGTGGTGCCGAAACCCCGTTCGAACGGCTGGGCCCAGAACTTCCCGTACGTCGGGGTCAGCGACTCCAGGTCGCACTCGAGGCGCTTCGGCCTCTGGAATCCTTTCCACAACATGAAGACGCTCCTCCTGGGGAACGGAAACTCCGGGTCCCCGCGTTTACTTGCTGTACAGCTCGACGATCAGCTGTTCCTGAATAGGCATCGTGATCTCGTCGCGTCGCGGCAGGGCACTCAGCGTGCCGCGCAGGTTCTCGGCGTCGACCGTGAGCCATGCCGGGAATCCCCGGCCGCGCGCCGCGGCCACGGCGGCCTGCACCGCGTCGTTCCTGCCCGCCTTGGGCTTGAGGGACACCGACTGCCCCGGCCGCACCAGATACGACGGGATGTCGACCTTGCGGCCGTCCACCAGCACGTGCCCGTGGGCCACGAGCTGGCGGGCCTGGGCGCGCGACGCGCCGAAGCCCATCCGGTACGCGATGTTGTCGAGACGGCGCTCCAGGTTCACCAGGAGCAGCTCGCCGGTGATCCCCTTGCGGCGGCTGGCTTCCTGGAAGGCCAGGCGGAACTGGTTCTCCAGGAGACCGTACAGACGCTTGACCTTCTGCTTCTCGCGCAGCTGCACGCCGTACCCCTGGACCTTCGACCGGCGCTTGCCATGCTGTCCCGGCGCGAAGTTGCGCTTCTCGATGGCGCACTTCTCCGTGTAGCACCGGGTCCCCTTGAGGAACAGCTTGAGTCCCTCGCGGCGGCAGAGCCGGCAGACCGAACCTCGTTGCCTCGCCACAGCCTCCCTCCTCCCTCAGACGCGCCGGCGCTTCGGTGGCCGGCAACCGTTGTGCGGGATCGGCGTCACGTCCTTGATCGCCTTGACCTCGAGCCCGATCGCCTGCAGGGCGCGCACCGAGGACTCGCGCCCGGCGCCCGGCCCCTTGACCCGCACCTCGACCTGCCGGACCCCGTGCTCCTTCGCCGCCTGCCCCGCCGCCTGCGCCGCGAGCTGGGCGGCGAACGGCGTCCCCTTGCGCGAACCCTTGAACCCGACGCACCCGGCCGACGACCAGGACAGGACGTTCCCGGTCTGGTCGCAGATCGTGATCACCGTGTTGTTGAAGCTCGCGTGGACGAAGCACAGGGCGAAGGGGACGTTCTTCCTTTCCTTCTTGCGCCCCCCGCTCGTCTTGCGGGGCGCGGCCCCCTCGGGCGCCGCCGGCCCGCCCGCCGCCCCTTCACGGGACGCGGCCGGTCGGGCCGCCTTCGCGGGCTTGTCGGCCTTCGTTTCGCCCTTCGCGGGGGCGTCTTCTTCCGGAAGCTCCGCCATGGTCTCCCCTTACCCCTTCTTCCCGACCGGCGCCTTCTTCTTGCCGGCCACGGTCTTGCGCGGACCCTTGCGGGTGCGCGCGTTGGTGTGCGTGCGCTGGCCCCGCGCCGGCAGGTTGCGCCGGTGCCTCATGCCGCGGTAGCAGCCGATGTCGATCAGCCGCTTGATGTCCATCTGGACGTTCTTGCGCAGGTCGCCTTCGACCTGGCCTTCCTCCTGGATCACGTCGCGGATGCGGCGCACTTCGTCCTCGGCGAGGTCCTTGACCTTGATCGCCGACTTGACGCCCGCCTTGTCGAGAATGCGGGTGCTGCGCGATCGTCCGATGCCGTAGATGTACGTGAGCGCGATTTCAACCCGCTTGTTCTGCGGGAGATCGACGCCTGCAATGCGGGCCACAGCGGTCCTCCTATCCCTGGCGCTGCTTGTGCTTGGGGTTCTCGCAGATGATGCGCACGATCCCCTGCCGTTTGATGATCTTGCACTTGTCGCAGATCTTCTTCACCGACGCCCTGACCTTCATCCTCGCCGCCTCCCGCGGGTGCGCGTCATTTAAACCGGTAGACGATGCGCCCGCGCGACAGATCGTAGGGCGACAGCTCCACGAGCACGCGGTCCCCGGTCAGGATGCGGATGAAGTTCTTGCGCATCTTCCCCGAGATGTGCGCCAGGACCTGGTGCTTGTTCTCGAGCTGCAGCCGGAACATCGCGTTCGGCAGCGGCTCGACCACCGTCGCTTCGACCTGGATCGCCTCCTCTTTCGACACTAAAGTCCCTCCACTTCGCCGCCCAGTATCAGGGGCCCGTCGGCCGTGATCGCGATCGAGCGCTCGAAGTGGGCCGACAACGACCCGTCCACCGAGGACGCCGTCCAGCCGTCGTCGTGGATCCGGACGTCCGGCCCGCCGACGTTGACCATCGGCTCGATCGCCAGGACCATCCCCTCCTTGAGGACCGGCCCGTTGCCCGGGGTGCCGTAGTTCGGCACCTGCGGATCCTCGTGCAGCGCCGTCCCGATGCCGTGCCCCACGAACTCCCGGACCACCGAGTAGCCGTGCGCCTCCACATGCTCCTGGATCGCCGCCGAGACGTCCGACAGGCGCCGCCCCGGACGGGCCGTGGCGATGCCGCGATACAGCGACTCGCGCGTCACCCGCAGCAGGGTCCGGGCCTCGGGGGAGATGCGGCCCACCGGCACGGTGAGCGCCGCATCCCCGTAGTATCCGTCGAGGACGACCCCGAAGTCGAGACCGATGATGTCGCCCTCCCTCAGCCGCTTGCGCGCCGACGGGATGCCGTGCACCACCTCCTCGTTGACCGAGGCGCACAGCACCGCCGGATATCCCCGGTACCCCTTGAAGGCCGGCCGGACGCCGGCCTCCCGGCACAGGACCTCGGCCTCCCGGTCGAGGTCCTGGGTCGTGATCCCCGGCGCCACCCGGGCCGCCAGCCGCGCCAGGATCTGCGCGACGATCCGGTTGCACCGGTCCATCGTCGCGATCTCCTCGCGGGACTTGTAGACGATCATCCCCTCAGTCCCGGGACGCGCGCCGCGATCCGCGCGAACACCTCGTCGGGCCGGCCCCGCCCGTCCACCGTGACCAGGACTCCCGTCCGGTCGTAGCGCGCGACCAACGGCGCCGTCTGCTCCTGGTACTGCCGCAGCCGCTCCGCGATCGCCTCCTCGCGGTCGTCCGCGCGCTGCCGCAGCTCGCCGCCGCACGCGTCACAGCGTCCCTCGGCGCGTGGCCGGTTGTAGCGCACGTGGAACACCGTGCCGCAGCGCGCGCAGGTCCGGCGACCCGTCAGCCGGTCCAGGATCTCCGGCTCCGGGACCGCCAGGTTCACCACCGCGTCCAGCGCCTGGCCCCGCGCCGCGACGATGGCGTCCAGCAGATCGGCCTGCGCCACGGTGCGCGGGAAACCGTCGAGCAGGAAGCCGTCCCGGGCGTCCTCCTGTTCCAGCCGATCCCGCATCATCGCGCCGACGAGATCGTCGGGCACCAGCCCGCCGCGCTCGACCACCGCCCGCGCCTTCAACCCGAGCGGCGTTCCGGCCTGCATCGCGGCCCGCAGCATGTCGCCGGTCGAGATGTGCGCGATGCCGACCCGCCGCCGGATCGCGGCCGCCTGCGTCCCCTTGCCGACCCCGGGCGCTCCGAACAGCACCAGCCGGAGCGCCGCCGGGCGAGCGCCCGTCGCCACCGGGAGCCCTCAGCCGCGCCGGCCGCGGATGCGGGCGCCCTTCAGGAAACCGTCGTAATGCCGCATGATGAGCTGCGACTCCACCTGCTGGATGGTGTCCATCGCCACACCCACCACGATCAGCAGCGAGGTCCCGCCGAAATAGAACTTCAGCCCGAGCCCCTGGGTCAGGAACACCGGCAGGAACCGGTCGAGCGTCGGCCCGATCCAGGGAATCGCCTGCACGTTGAGCCCGCTGATCAGCACCTGGGGCAGGAGCGCGATCAGGCTCAGATAGATGGCGCCGACGAAGGTCAGCCGGGTGAGGATGCCGTCGAGGTACTGGGCGGTCCGCGGCCCCGGCCGGATCCCGGGGATGAAGCCGCCGTACTTCTTCATGTTGTCGGCCACGTCGGTCGGGTTGAAGATGATCGACACGTAGAAATAGCAGAAAAAGATGATCGACACCACGTACAGCAGGTTGTGCAGCGGCATGGTGTAATCGAGCTGCCGGTAGATGGCCCCGCCCAGCTCGCTGTTCTGCCAGCCGCCCCACTGGATCAGCGTGAGCGGGAAGGCGAGCACCGAGGACGCGAAGATCACCGGGATCACGCCGCCGGTGTTGAGCCGCAACGGCATGTGGGTCTGCATCCCGCCGTACATACGCCGCCCGACGACCCGGCGCGCGTACTGGACCGGGATCTTGCGCTGCGCCCGCTCGACCCACACGATCGCCCCGATGACCGCCACCATCATCGCCAGCAGCACCAGGAGCGTGATGGCGCCCAGGTTGCCGGTGGTCACGTCCTCGTAGAGGGTGACCACCGCGGACGGCAGACCGGCCACGATGCCGGCGTAGATGATCAGCGAGATGCCGTTCCCGATCCCGCGGTCGGAGATCTGCTCGCCGACCCACATGATGAACGCCGTGCCGGTCGTCAGCGTGAGGACGGTCATCGCCTTGAAGGCCATCCCGGGCGTGGGCACGACGGTGCCACCGGCCCCGTTGAGGCTCTCGAGCCAGATGGCGATCCCGACCCCCTGGATCACCGCCAGCACGATGGTCCCGTAGCGGGTGTACTGGGTGATCTTCCTCCGCCCGACCTCCCCTTCCTTGCTGAGCTTCTCCAGATACGGCCAGATGACCGTCAGGAGCTGCAGGATGATGGAGGCCGAGATGTACGGCATGATCCCGAGCGCGAACACCGTCAGCCGCCTGAGGTTCCCGCCCGAGAACAGATCGAGGAACCCCAGGATCCCGCCCCCCTGCTGCCGGAAGAACGCCTCCAGGGCGTGGAAGTCGATCCCGGGCACGGGGATGTGCCCCCCGACCCGGTAGACCGCCAGCATCAGGAAGGTGAAGATGACCCGCTTCCGGAGATCGGGGACGGCGAAGATGTTCTTGATCGATTCGATCATGCGCGCGGTGTCTTCCGGGCGTCCTTCAGGACCTCGGTGGTTCCCCCGGCCCTGGCGATCTTCTCCAGGGCCGACTTGCTGAAGCCGTGGGCCCGGATCGTCAGGGCCCGGGTCACGTCGCCGTCACCCAGGACCTTGATCCGATCGGAGCCCTTGCGCACCAGTCCCTCGGCGGCCAGACGCTCCGGGGTGATCTCCCCCTCGAGCGCGTTGAGGGCGCCGACGTTGACGATCGCCCATTCGGCGCGGAACAGGTTGGTGAAGCCGCGTTTGGGCAGGCGCCGGTGCAGGGGCATCTGCCCCCCCTCGAAGCCGAAGTACTGCTTGCGGCCCGAGCGGGACAGCTGCCCCTTGTTGCCGCGCGTGGCGGTCTTGCCATGCCCCGACCCGGGACCGCGTCCGATCCGCTTCGGTTTGTGGCGGCTGCCCTTGGCGGGGCTCAGATGCGCCAGATCGACTTTATGCGCCATGACCGGCCTCCACGATCCGCACCAGGTGCGGAATGGCGGCCACCATGCCGCGCACCGCCGGGTTGTCGGGACGCACCACCCGGTGATGGGGATGGCGCAGCCCCAGGGCGCGCAGGACCCGCTTCTGGCGGACCGGGCAGCCGATGCCGGACGCGAACTGCAGGATGGTCAGCATGCCCGCGGCCGCGGCGCGGGGCCGTGGGGGCGGCGGGGTGGCC
>JBOGOE010000351.1:0-4733 GCA_050747445.1 Candidatus Polarisedimenticolia bacterium
GCCGCGCTCCTCGCGGCCGGCGCGCTGTGGTGGTGGCGCCGCCGGCGCGGGCCGGCGGCGGAAGCGGCGCCGCAACGTCCCGTCCCGGCCCTGCCGCCGCATCTCCAGGCGTTCGAGGAGCTGGAGCGCCTGCTGGCCACGGGTCTGCCGGATCGGGGGCGCCTGAAGGAATTCCACGTGGAGCTGACCGAGATCCTGCGGCGCTACCTCTGGGCCCGTTTCGGGGTCGATACCTTCGAGCGGACCACCACCGAGATCCTCGAGGCCCTCCGGGTGGCGCGGCTGCCGCTCCGGGCCACGACCCTCGCCGCGGAGTTCTTCGGCGCCTGCGACCTGGTCAAGTTCGCCCGGCACCTGCCGGACCCCGACGCGATCAAGGGGACGGTGGATCGCGCCTACCGCCTGATCGACGCCACCCGGCCGCCCGAATCGTCCGAGGCTCCGGCCACCGGCGCCGGCTCGGGGGTCCGCTGATGTTCCGCTTCGCCTCCTGGGGCCCGGCCCTGGTCCTCGCGGTCCTGCTCGCGGCGCTGGGGATCGTGCTGTGGCGGCGCGGCGGGCGCCACGCCAGCCTCCTGTTCCCGACCTCCGGGCCGTTTGCCGCCCTGCCGCGCGGCGCCGCGGTGCGGCTGCGGCACCTGCCGCCGGCGCTGCGGATTGTCGCTCTCCTGATCCTGATCGCGGCGTTCGCCCGCCCGCAGACCGGGCGTCAGGAGGAGGAGGTGCTGACCGAGGGGATCCACATCGTCCTGGCGGTCGACGTCTCCGGCAGCATGCGGACCGAGGACTTCAAACCGAGGAACCGCCTGGAGGTGGCCAAGGAGGTCGTGGGGGAGTTCGTCCGCAACCGGCGCAACGACCTGATCGGTCTCGTGGTGTTCGCGGCCAACTCCCACACCCGCTGCCCCCTGACGCTGGATTACGGCGTGCTCCTCGACCTGGTGCGCGATCTCACCGTGGCGCCGCGCGACGAGGACGGGACCGCCATCGGCATGGGGCTCGCCACCGCGGTGGCCCGTCTCGAGGACTCGCGGGCGAAGAGCCGCGTCATTATCCTGTTGACCGACGGGCGCAACAACCGCGGGCAGATCGATCCGTTGAGCGGCGCCCGGCTGGCCCAGGCGCTCGGGATCAAGGTCCATACCATCGGTGTGGGCACCGAAGGGGAGGCTCCCTATCCCATCGACGACCCGATCCTCGGGCGGCGCTACATCAACGTGCAGGCCGACATCGACGAGCCGACGTTGCAGCAGATCGCCCAGGCCACCGGCGGGCAGTATTTCCGCGCCACGGACGCGCGCGCGCTCCGGGGCATCTTCGGGCGGATCGATCGGATGGAGCGCACCGAGCTCAGGGTGCGCGGCTACGTCCGCCGGGCGGAGCGCTTCGCCTGGGCGCTCTATCCGGGGGCGGCACTCGTCCTGGCGGAGCTGCTGCTGGGGCTCACGGTGCTGCGGAGGGTGCCGTGAGGGGCGGGAGGAGGTCCGGCTGATGCGCTTCGGGGCCCCCCAGTATCTCTGGTGCCTCCTCGCCCTGCCGGTCCTGTGCGGGCTGTACGCCTGGATCTTCCACCGGCGCCGGCGGGCGCTCCAGATGTTCGGCGACCTGCCCCTGATGCGGCGTCTGGTGCGCGGCGCCAGCCTGGAGCGTCGTCTGATCAAGGCGGCGCTGGTGGTGGCCGCCGCCCTGTTCCTGGTCCTGGCGTTGGCCCGGCCGCAATGGGGGGCCCGGGCCGAGACCGTGTCGCGGCGCGGCGTCGACGTGGTGCTCGCCGTCGACACCTCGATGAGCATGCTGGCCGAGGACCTGAAACCGAGCCGCATGGCCCAGGCGCGGGCCGCGGTCTCCTCCTTCATCGATCTGCTGCGCGGCGATCGGGTCGGTCTGGTGGCGTTCGCCGGCGCCGCCTACGTCGCCTGCCCCCTGACCCTCGATTACGCGGCGGCGGGGCTGTTCGTGGACGTCCTCGACACCGATCTGGTGCCGATCCGGGGAACCGCGATCGCCCGGGCGATCCGCACCGCGGTCCGCGCCTTCCCCCCCCAGGAAAGGCGGTACCGGGTGCTGGTCCTGATCACCGACGGCGAGGATCACGAAGGGGACGTCGAGGCGGCGGCGCGCGAGGCGGCGCAGGAGGGGGTGATCATCCACGCGGTGGGAATCGGGGGGAGCGCCGGCGAGCCGATCCCGATCCGCAACGCGCGCGGCGAGGTCACCGGGTACAAGGAGGACCGCGCGCGGCGCAAGGTGACCAGCCGTCTCGACGAGGCGACCCTGGAGGCGATCGCCCGCACCACCGGCGGCCGTTACTTCCGCGCCTCCCCGGAGGGGATCGAGCTGCAGCAGGTGTACGAGGAGATCGCCGCCATGGAGCAGAAGACGATGCAGGGGCGGATGACGACCGCCTACGAGGAGCGTTACCAGTTCCCGTTGTTTCTGGCCATCCTGCTCCTGGGGATCGAAACGGCCCTCCCGGATCGGGCGCGCGTGCGCTCCGGCGACCGCCGCGAGGAGGCGGCGTGAGACGCTCCGGCCCCGCCCTCCTCCTGTGCGCCGCGACGCTGGCCGCGGCGACGGGCGCGGCGCGCGCCGGCGGATCCGACGCGGCGGCCCGCAACAACGAGGGGAACCGGCTCTACAATGAGAAACGCTACGACGAGGCGCTGACCCTTTACACCGACGCCCAGGCGGCGCGCCCGGAGGCCCCCGAGCTGCACTACAACATCGGCAACGTCCTGTACCGGAAGCAGGAGTACGACAAGGCGGCGGAGGAGTACCGGCGCGTCCTGGCGGGTCGCGACCCGGCGCTGGCGCCGTCGGCCCATTTCAACCGGGGCAACGCGCTCCTGATGCAGGGCAAGCCGAAGGAGGCGATCGATGCCTACGTCCAGTCCCTGCGGCTGCGCCCCGGGGACGCCGACGCCAAACGCAATCTCGAGCTCGCTCTGAAGCTGCTGCAGAAACCGCCGCCGCAGGGCTCGCCGGGGGATCCGCAGCAGGAGGAGCAGCCCTCGCAGCCCCAGCCCTCGCCACGACCGGGGGAGTCGCCCCCGTCGCAGGCGAAGACGCCGCGCCCGGGTCAGATGAGCGAGGAGGAAGCCCGGCAGGTGCTGCAGGCGCTGCGCGAGCAGGAGCGGGAGGGGATCAAGCGCCACGCGCGCGCCGCCGTCCCCGAGGAGCGCGACCCGGAGAAGGACTGGTGAGCCGCGCGCACGCCCGGCGCGTGCTCCGCCCGGCCGCGGCGCTCCTGCTGGCGGCGCTGGCGTCGTCCGCGGCGCTCGCCCAGGAGGCGTCGGTGCGCGCGCGCGTCGACCGGAGCCGCGTCCACGAGGGGGAGGAGGTCGCGCTGATCGTGGAGGTCGCCGCTCCCTCGCTGGATCGGCTGGGTCCGCCGGACCTCTCCCGCCTGCAGGATTTCGACGTCGTCGGAGGGCCGTCCCGCTCCCACTCCTTCCAGTGGATCAACGGCCGCACCTCCTCCACCATGACCTTCACCTACGCCCTCCGGCCGCGCGGCGCGGGGGTGAAGCGGATCCCCTCTCTGGGGGTGCTGGTGCAGGGACGCACGTACCGCACCGGGACGATCGACGTGGAGGTGGTCCCGGGCCCGCCCCCGGTCGTGCCGGTGCCCGGGACGGGACAGCCGGCGGCCCCCGGACCGGGTCGCGGCCAGCCGGGCAGACCCCCGGGGGTCCCACGGCCCGCCGGCGGCCCCGTGGTCCGGCTCCGCGCCGAGCTCGATCAGCGTACCGCGTACGTCGGGCAGCAGGTCACCCTCAAGGTGGTGCTCGACACCCAGACGGAGGTGCTGAACCTGGGTCTTAAAGACACGCCGACCTTCCCCGGTTTCTGGGCGGAGGACATGAAGCTGCCGGAGAACCTCGATCTCAAACGGGTGCAGATCGGCGGGGACGTGTTCCACGAATACACCCTGATGAAGAAGGCCCTGTTCCCGACCAACGATGGTGCGCTCACCGTTCCGGCCATGACCTGGCAGGTCCAGGTGCGGCGCCGGAGCGCCGACCCGATCGAGTCGTTCTTCTTCACGCCCACCGAGACGCTCACCCGGCGCACCGACCCGGTGTCGGTGCGGGTGGAGCCGCTCCCGGCCGCGGGGCGGCCGGCCGGGTTCTCCGGGGCGGTCGGCCGGTTCGCCATCGGCGCCGCCGCCGATCGCAAGGAGGCCAAGGTCAACGACGCGATCGGTCTCAAGATCCGGGTCTCGGGCGAGGGGAACCTGAGCGCGGTCAACGCCCTGCCGCTCGGAATCCTGAGCGACTTCAAGCAGTACGCGCCGAAGGTGGCCAGCTCGACCTCGTTCGCCGGGGACCGCCTGCGCAGCGAGCGGGTGTGGGATCACGTCCTGATCCCGCTGTCCCCGGGAACCCTGACCATCCCGCCCGTGCCGTTCTCGTTCTTCGATCCCGGTGAGGCGGCCTATCGCACCGTCGCCACCGCGCCGATCGCCGTCGTGGTGACGCGCGGCGCCGCCGGCGAGACCGCCGGCCCGGCGGTGACGCAGCGCGACATCCGCGCCCTGCGGCGGGACATCCACTACATCAAGCCCGCGGGCGGGGTCCTGCGCGACCGCTCGAGTCATTTCTACCGATCGCCTCTGTTCCTCGTCCTGCTCGCCCTGCCGGTGGCGGCCGACGTCGGCGACCGCAGCAATGACGGCGTGCGGGTAAATGCCAACCAGTTGCGCTGCAAAGTGATCGGCGAAGGGGGAAATC
>JBOGOE010000352.1:0-17644 GCA_050747445.1 Candidatus Polarisedimenticolia bacterium
GCCACGCCGTCGCCGCCGGCACGGTCGCTCCGCGGGCTGATCCGCCCCGCGGCGTTGATCACCCGGTGCCAGGGCACCGGGCGGCCGCGGACACGCGTGTCGTCGGGGAGGGCGCGCATGGCCCAGCCGACGGTGCGGGCCCCGCCGGGGGCGCCGATCATCCGGGCGATCTGACCGTAGGTGGCGATCCGGCCGCGGGGGATCAGGGCGACCATGTCCCAGACCGCGCGAAAGATGTCCGGTGCGCGGCGGCGCTCCACACCGACCCCCTTCAGTAGGCCCGGAGCTGCTCCAGATAACCCCGGTGGTTGCGCAGGAGCTCCTTCAGCGAATCCCCCCCGAACTTCTCCAGGACGGCTTCCGCCAGGACGAAGGCGGTCATCGCCTCCCCGACCACGCCGGCGGCGGCGATGGCCGAGACGTCGGTCCGCTCGACCTGGGCGTCGAACTCCTCCTTGCTCTTGAGATCGACGCTGTGCAGCGCTTTGGGCAGGGTCGAGAGCGGCTTGACGTAGGCGCGCAGGCGGATCTCCTCGCCGTTGGTGATCCCCCCCTCGATCCCTCCCGCATGATTGGTCTTGCGGTAGAAGCGGCGCGCGGCCGCGTCGTAGTAGATCGGGTCGTGGAAATCCGACCCCATGGCCGCGGCCGCCTCGACCCCGTCACCGACCGCCACCGCCTTGATCGACTGGATCGAGCAGATGGCGGCCGCCAGACGCGCGTTCAGCCGGAGGTCCCAGTGCCGGTGGCTGCCGAGCCCGGCCGGCACGCCGCGCGCCACCACCTGGAAGGAGCCGCCGACCGAATCGCGCGAACCCATGGCGCGGTCGATCGCCTCGATCATCCGCTGCTCCAGCGCGGGGTCGGCGCAGCGCAGCGGCGAACCCTCGGCGGCGGCGATCTCGTCCCAGGTCCTCTCCGCGCCGGCCGGGTAGGTCACGTCCCCCAGCGCGACGGTGTGGCTGGCGATCCCGACCTCGAGACGGGCGAGGAGCGTCCTGCAGACCGCCCCCACCGCGACCCGGGCGGTGGTCTCCCGCGCCGAGGCCCGCTCCAGGATGTCACGCGCGTCGTCGGCGTCGTACTTGAGTGCCCCCGGCAGATCGGCGTGCCCCGGCCGCGGCCGCGTCAGGCGCTTGCGTTCCGCGTCGGTCAGCTCGATAGGCTCGATCGCCATCGGCTTCTTCCAGTTCTCCCAGTCGCGGTTGGCGACCAGGAGCGCGATCGGACCGCCGAGGGTCCGGCCGTGACGCACCCCGGCGGCGATCGTGACCCGGTCCTGCTCGATCTTCATCCGCCCCCCCCGGCCGTAGCCGTGCTGGCGGCGTTTGAGCTCTCCGTCGATGTCGTCGCGGGTGAGGGGCAGACCGGCCGGAATGCCGTCGAGGATGGCGACGAGCGACGGTCCGTGCGATTCGCCGGCGGTCAGGAAACGGAGCATGAAGCGGCGCCTCCGGGGTTCAAAAGCGCGTGATTATCCCGCAGGGGATGAAGCGGGGTCAACGCGAGGGGCGGGATGCCCGCTAACGGAGGCTCATCGGCGCCGTCATCCGGCCGCCGCCGGGGATCTCCACGACCATGCGGTACGAGCCGGGCGCCAGTCCACGTGTGCCCAGGTTGAACTGCCAGGCGTCGCCGGCGAACCGGAAGAGA
The DNA here is from genome assembly GCA_050747445.1 of Candidatus Polarisedimenticolia bacterium. GTDB lineage: Bacteria > Acidobacteriota > Polarisedimenticolia > Gp22-AA2 > Gp22-AA2 > JBOGOE01. Next base: position 1,654 of record JBOGOE010000352.1, read on the forward strand.
CCCGGAACGCCGCTGGAGCCGGCCGCGCCGAGGCCAATCGCGGCCGGGTCCACGGGCCCCGCGGGGCCGACCAGGGACACCAGCCGCGGCGCCGCGACGTCACGGTCGCCCAGGGTCCGATCACCGCATCCGAGCCACAGGCGGAGCGGCAGGATGCTCCCCGTCTTGTGGGCCCGGCCCGGAGACGGCATCGGCTCCCCCTCCTCGACCAGACCGTCCATCGCCGGCAGCAGCCCCCTGGCCTGGGGCAGCACCCGGATCTCGACGTCGTCCGGCTCGGAGTCGCTGCCGCCGTCGTTGACCACCAGGCTCACCAGGGAGGTGCCGAGCGGCAGCCGCACGACCGGCGCCATGCCGGAGGCGGCTCCCGACGGACCGCTCCAGTGGAAGGTGATCGGATCCCCTTCGCGGTCGAACGAAGCGGCGCCGTCGAGGAGCACGTCGGCGCCGGCGCCGCCGGAGCACGGCAGCGCGGCATCGATCCCGGCGTCGGCCACCGGCCGATCGTTCTCCCCGAACACCGCGAACGGATAGAGACCGATGTCCAGGTTCCCCAGCTCGTCGGTCTCGTAGGCCACCCGCTTGCCGTGGATGTCGCCGGCGTACTCGTTCGAGTGGTCGGAGATCGACGGCTCGAAGGGGAAATCCTCGGGGATGTTGTAGACCTTGACGTTGCGGTTGGTGACCGGCAGCATCGCGACCTTCTCGGCCGACAGCCAGGTGCCGCTGATGTGGGCGTCCCGCTGGATCCCGGCCAGCACCACCGAAGTCTCCTGACCGGTCAGGAGGTCGTGCACGATGACGTCCTGGGATTCGCCCGGCGTGCCGTCGTAGACCACGTGCCGGCCGTCGATGTCCGGCCGCCGGTAGCAGGCCTCGCCGGAGGTGATCTGGTCCGTCGCCAGAGTGGCGAAGTCGGTCATGAAAATCTGGCAGGTGCCATCAGGGAAGAGCCGGGAGAACACCACCCGCCCGGCATCGACGGCCGGCTCCACCTCGTCGGTGCCGGGCGTCTCCGTGAGACGGCGGACCGCCCCGGAACGCAGGTCGCGCGCGTAGATCTCCCGATCGCCGTCACGGTCGTCCACCCAGGCGACCAGGTGCCCGTCGATCGCCGGGTCGGTCTGCGCCGACCCGGGCTCCGCCGCGACCACGCGGGCGCCCCCGCCGATGGTCCGCGCCATGATGTCGCCGCCCCCCGTCGCCGGCCCCAGATCGACGTAGACGATGGTCCGCCCGGAGATGTCGGGCGTGCGCTCGTCCTGCGGGCCGTCGGTGATCCGGGTCTCGCGGTTGGGCGTCGGCCCGAGGTCCCAGAGATAGATATCGGCATTGCCGTTGCGGAAGTCGGTGTAGACGATCCAGTTCCCGAAAATGGCCGGCTCGACCTGGTCGTGCGGTTCGCCGACCAGGACCCGGCCGATGCCGCTGATGTTGACCCGGCCGGCCGGCTCGACCGCGAGCGGCCGGCTGGCGGGCCACGGCAGGCAAAGGACACCCAACGCCAGGACTGAAAGGATGAGAGCGGAACGGAATGTACGATTCACCGTCGACCTCCAGGTTGCGGGTTGCAGGATCGGGACGACCCGGGTCTTAACTACGGCGACCCGTCCCCGCCGTCAACGATCAAGTGGGTGAATTTCGTTCAGCGGGCACCGCCGCCCCGGCCGGGCGGGGGCGTCGGGTTCCGCCCGCCGGAGGACGGGAAGGGACGGACGGTCACCTTCGCGCCGTCCTTCTCCTTGCCGCGGGCCAGGCTCACCGCGTACTCCCCCGCGGGGACGAACTGGGTCTGGTCCAGGAAGCGGGCCTCGACCGTGGGGATCCGATGTTTCTCGTCGGCCTGGAGGTCCCACACGACCCGGTTGAGCCCGGCCCGGCCGGAGCCTTCGAGCTCGCGGATCGCCTCGCCGGCGGGGGAGGTGACGGTGATCTTCACGGGGTCGCCGGTATCCTCCCGGAGCCAGTAGTTGATGGTCGCCCCCATCGGGGGATTCCTGGCGCGGAAGATGCCGTGACCGACGCCGTAGCTGCGGCGGCCGAACAGTCGCGGTGTCGCGGGGCGCATCGCCAGAAGGGCGAGCGGCCGCTGCCGCAGCGCCGGCGTGAGCTGCGCGAACATCGAGGCGTCGTCCAGAACGTAGATGCTCCGTCCGTGCGTACCGACCAGCAGGTCCCGCTCGCGCGGGTGGATGACGAGGTCGTCGACCGGCGCCGGTGGCAGGGTCTTGCCGTTGAGACGCACCCAGCGGGCCCCGCGTTCGACCGTCAGGTAGAGCCCGAACTCGGTCCCGGCGTAGAGGACGTCGGGATGTCCGGGGTCCTCGAGCACGACCTCGATCGGATCGCCGTCCGGCAGGTCGCCGGTGATCGAACGCCAGGTGCGGCCGAAATCGTCCGTCGCCAGCAGGATCGGGTCGAACCGGTCGCTTCTGTGGCCGTCCACCGCAACGTAGGCCGTCCCGGCCCGGTGCCGGGAGGCGGCGATGCGCGACACGTACAGACCGCGGACCTCGCGGGGCGTCACCTCGCTCCAGCGGGCACCGTCGTCCCGGGTGAGGTGCACCCGGCCGTCGTCGGTCCCGGCCCACAGGAGCCCCTTCTGAAGCGCCGATTCCGCCAGCGACACCACGGTCCCGTAGGTCTCGGCATCCGATCCGACGGTCGCCGTCCTGCCGGGCTCGTTCCGCGACAGGTCGGGGCTGATGGCGAACCACAGGTCGCCGCGCTCCGTCAGCCGGAACACCCGGTTCCCCCCCAGGTAGAGGACCGAGGGATCGTGCTGCGAAATCAGGTAGGGCGCGTTCCAGTTGAAGCGGAAGCGCTCCTGCCCTTCGCGTGGCACCGGCTTGATGTACGTGATCGCCTGGGTGTCGAGACGAACCCGCCCGAGGTCCGCCCCCTGCGAGGTGGCGTAGACGAGCGCCGGGTCGAGCGGATCGAAGGCCACCGTGAACCCGTCCCCGCCGTAGATCATCCGCCAGTCGTCGTTGAAGATTCCGTCCTTCCGATCGTCGTCCGTCACGCCGCCGGTCTGCGAGGGGCCGATCCACGACCCGTTGTCCTGCAGCCCGCCGGCGACCCGGTACGGGTCGGATCCGTCGACGGCGATCCGGTAGAACTGGCCGGCCGCGACGTTGTTGAGATAGTCCCAGGTGCGCGCCCGGTCGTGCGACACGTAGACGCCGCCGTCGTTGCCGACCAGGATCTGATCCCGATCGGCGGGGTTGACGACGATGGCGTGGAAATCGACGTGCACGTACTGGCTGCCGGAGCCGCGGAAGGTCCGGCCGCCATCGTCCGAGATCGCCAGGTCCCAGCCCGGCAGGTAGACGCGGCGATCGTCCTCCGGATCGACCGCCACCCTGGAGAAGTAGAAGGGCCGGAAGTTGAGGTTGGTGGTGCGCGTCCAGGTCTCCCCCCGATCCTCCGATCGGAACAGGCCGCCGCTGATCGACCAGTTGTCGAACGGATCGCGGCCGGTGCCGCCGTAATCGCTCTCGACGACGGCATAGAGGATGCGCGGATCCTTCGGGTAGATCGTCAGACCGATCCGCCCGGCGCGCGGCGGCAGCCCCTTCGACAGCTTCTTCCAGGTGCGGCCGGCGTCGTCCGAACGATACAGACCCCCCTGATCGCTGTAACCGGAGAAGCTCCAGGGGGTGCGCCGCCGCGCGTACAGCCCGGCGTACACGGTGTCGGGGCGCTGCGGATCGATGGCGACTTCGCAGGCGCCGACCTGATCGCCGGAACCGAGGACCCTGCTCCAGGTCGTCCCGCCATCCGGCGTCCGGTACAGGCCGCGCTCCGGATTGGCCCCCCAGAGGTGGCCGAGCGCCGCGACGTATGCCACGTCGGGGTTGCGCGGATCGACGGCGAGGGCCGGGATGTCGTGGCTGTCCTTGAGCCCCAGCCAGGTGAAGGTGCCGCCGGCGTCCGTGGAACGATACACGCCGCCCCCCCAGGAGGAGGAGTTGCGGCCGTTCCCCTCGCCGGTCCCGACCCAGACGATCTTCCCCTTGCCGCGCGCCGCATCGTCCTTCCCCGATGCCGCCGGGGTCCTCCCCGCCACCGCCTCCGCCGCCTCCTCGGCGGCCCAGCCGGACCAGCCCGGGGGCGCGTCGGCGACCGCGACCGACCCGATCGACAGGACGGGGTGTTCGTCAAACACCGGGGTGAAGGTGGTGCCGAGATTGTCGGTCCTGAACAGACCGCCGGTGGCGTAGCCGACGTAGAACGAGGTGCGGCTCCCGGGGATGAGGGCCAGGGCCGCCACCCGCCCTCCCATGTTGGCCGGCCCGATGCTGCGCCACGACAGTCCCTTGAGGTCGTCGGCGGTCAGCGGCCTCGCCGCCGCGGCGGCGGGCGGTCGCGCCGCCCGCTTCGAGGGGGCGGCCCGCTCCGCCGCGCCGGCCGGGCCCGGCGGCGGCAACGGGGACAACAGGGCGAACGTGACCAGTGCGGCGAGGCCGATTCTGGGCGGGCGGGTCGACATGGCACCTCCGGCCGGACGTCGGTTCGGGGAACGGCGGATTTTACTGCGAAGCGCCCCCGCCGCGGCCCAGGCAGGGCGCGCGGGGTTCCGGCCGGAGGTCCGGCCGGCGGGTTGCTGGCCGATCCGGGCCGCGACGGGCACGACGGCTTTTCTTATTGCACCCACCGCGAGCCATCCGGTAGAGTTTCCCCTTCCCGGGGGCCCGCGGCGTGGAGATCGTTTCGGCGCAGCAGATGCGGAGCATCGACCGGCGCGCCAGCCTCCGGTTCGGCGTTCCGGACATCGTCCTCATGGAGAACGCCGGCGCCCAGGTTGCCGCCTTCCTGCGCCGCACCTTTCCCGATCTGCCGCTGCGCCGGCTGCTCCTCCTGTGCGGCCGGGGCAACAACGGCGGCGATGCGTTCGTCGCAGGACGTCACCTGCACAACCAGGGGGTCCCGTTCACGGCGTTGCTGTTCGGGCGGCGCCGCGACGTGAAGGGGTCCGCGCGGATCAACCTCGAGGCGCTTCTGAGGGCGGGCGTTCCGGTGCAGGAGATCCTCACGCCCGCCGGCTGGCGGCGGGCCCGCCGGCACCTCGCGGACAGCGATCTGGTGGTCGACGGGATCCTGGGGACGGGGCTGTCGCGCCCGGTCGAGGGGCTCCTGGCGCGGGTGTTCGACGAGGTGAACCGTAGCGACGCCGACGTGGTCGCCATCGACATCCCCTCCGGTCTGTCGGGGGACGACGCCGCGCTCCCGGGTCCGTGCATCCATGCCGATCACACGATCGCCCTCGCCCGCCCGAAGCTGCCGCACCTGTTCCCGCCGGCCTCCGGTCTGTGCGGCGATCTGCACGTCGCCGACATCGGCATTCCCCCCGAAGCGGTGCGCGCCGAGCCGGCCTGGCTCCACCTGCTCGAAGAGGCCGAGCTGGTGCCGCTGCTGCCGGCACGCCGGGCCGACACCCACAAGGGGGACTACGGGCACGTCCTGGTGGTCGCGGGTTCCCGCGGCAAGGGGGGGGCCGCCCGGATGACGTCGCTCGCCGCCCTCCGGGCCGGTTGCGGCCTGGTGACTGCGGCGGTGCCCGAACGGCTCCAGGGGGGAATGGTGTCGCGCGCCATGGAGGTGATGACCGAAGGGCTGCCGGAGACCGCCGAGGGGACCCTCGCCGCCCGCGGTCTGCCGCGTCTGCGGGCGCTGCTCGAGGGGAAGAGCTCCGTGGCGATCGGTCCAGGCTTGACGACGCACCCCGAGACGAAGAAACTGATCCGCGAGCTGACCCTGGGTTCGCGGGTCCCGGTGATTCTGGACGCGGACGGGGTGAACGCCTTCGCCGGCGACCACCCCCTCCTGTCGGGCCGCCGGCGGCCGCTCGTGCTGACCCCCCACCCCGGGGAGATGGGCCGTCTGATGGGGATGACGACCTCCGATGTTCAAACCCGCCGCCTGTCGCTGGCGCGGGAGTTCGCCCGCACCCACCGCTGCCACCTCGTCCTCAAGGGACACCGCAGCCTGGTCGCCACCCCGGAGGGGACCGTCTACGTCAACCCCACCGGAAATCCCGGGATGGCCACCGGCGGGTCGGGGGACGTGCTGACCGGTCTTCTCGCCGGTCTGCTCGCCCAGGGACTTGAAGCGGGAGGGGCGGTGAAGCTGGGGGTCTATCTCCACGGGCTCGCCGGCGACCTCGCCGCCGCCGAGGTCGGCGAAATGCCCCTGATCGCCCGCGACCTGCTGGCGCACTATCCCAGGGCCCTGGCGCGGCTCCGCCCGACGCGGGACGTCGACGCCGGAGGGACCCGGGACGCTGCGGGGTTCGCATGAAGGAACAGACCGGCACCAACGGCGGCCGGGGGCGCGGCGCCGCCTCCGCCCTGCCACAGGGACATTCCGGGGGCGGTCTCGGAGCGCGGGATCTGCCGCCGCCGCTGACGGGCGGTCCGGCGGGGGCCCCGTCCCTGCGCCCCGCCGCGGCGCGGGTGGTGATCCGCCCGGCACGGCCGGACGACCTCGAGGATGCGACCCTCGTCGAGAAGCGGGTGTGGGGCCGGATGGCCGCGACCCTCAACGAGCTGCAGCGGCGCCTGTTCGCCCTGCCGGAGGCCTTCCTGCTGGCCGAGCTGCAGCGGCCCGGACGGACACCGCAGATCGTCGGGGTCACCAACAGCATCCTCTGGACCCGCGATTTTCCCCGCTCCTACGTCGACTACGAGAAGCTGATCCCGTCCGCCACCCACAACCCGCGCGGGGACGTGCTGTACGTCGCCTCCGTCGGCGTGGACCAGGCGATCCGGGGCCGCGGCATCGGACTGCGTCTCATCCAGGAGGTGGTGGAGGTCGGCCGGCGGCGTCACCTCAAGCTGGCGCGCCTGATCGGCAACCAGCGCTCCCGCCCGCTCTACCTGCGCGCCGGGTTCCAGCCGGTGCGGCCGTTGCCGCGTCTGTTCCGCCAGCAGCGGGACCTGATGCCGCAGCCGGTCCTCATGGAATTTCCGCTGGTCTGAGGACCGGCGCACCGCGTGGCCCCCGCGCGTCACATCGTCACCCGGTCCGAGGAGGAGACCCGGGCCGCCGGCCGCGATCTCGCCGCCGCGCTCGGTCCCGGCGACACCGTCCTGCTGCTGGGCCACCTGGGGATGGGGAAGACGGTCTTCGCCCGCGGTCTCGCCGAAGGGCTCGGGGTCGTCCCGGAGACGGTCCGTTCCCCCACTTTCACCCTGGTCAATCCCTACTCCGGCAGGCTCCAGGTACATCACATCGATCTGTACCGGATCGAGAAGGAGTCGGATCTGGAAGAGCTCGGTCTGGAGGAAATCCTCGGCGGCGAGGGGGTGGCGATCGTCGAATGGGCCGAGCGGCTGGGGCCCTGGACCCCGCCGCGGGCGGTGGTCGTGCGATTCGCGGACTTGGGCGGGAGCGCGCGGGAGATCACCGTCGAGGACCGGCGGCCGCCCGGTGGCGCTCACTCCATCCGGTAGTTCGGGGCTTCCTTGGTGATCACCACGTCGTGGGCGTGGCTTTCCTTGAGGCCGGCCGCGGTGACGCGGATGAAGCGGGCCTCGCGGCGCAGGGCTTCGAGGTCGCGGGCGCCGACGTATCCCATGCCGGCGCGCAGACCGCCCACCAGCTGCGGCACGAGGTCCCGCAGGCTCCCCTTGTAGGGGACCATTCCCTCGATCCCCTCCGGAACCAGCTTGTCGTCCCCCGCGGAGGCTTCCTGGAAATAACGGTCGGCGCTCCCCTTGCGCATGGCGCCGAGCGACCCCATGCCGCGGTAGGCCTTGAAGGTTCGCCCTTGGTACAGGATGGTCTCGCCCGGCGACTCCTCGGCGCCGGCGAACAGCGATCCGATCATCACCGCGGAGGCGCCGGCGGCGATCGCCTTGGTGATGTCCCCGGAGAACTTGACCCCGCCGTCGGCGACGAGCGGCGTCCCGCTCTTGCGGGCGGCGCGCGCGCACTGCGCGATGGCGGTGATCTGCGGGACCCCGACGCCGGTGACCACCCGCGTCGTGCAGATCGACCCCGGGCCGATGCCGACCTTGACGGCGTCGACCCCCAGCCGGATCAGCTCGTCGGTCCCCTCCTCGGTCGCCACGTTGCCGGCGATCAGGTCGATCTCCGGGTAGGTCTTGCGGAGGCTCTTCACGACCTCGAGCACGCCCGCGGAGTGGCCGTGCGCGGTGTCGACGACCAGCACGTCGGCGCGCGCGTCGATGAGCGCCCGGGCGCGCTCGGGGGTCTCGGGGGAGACTCCCACCGCCGCCCCCACGCGGAGCCGCCCCAACCCGTCCTTGCAGGCGTCCGGGTACTTGATCACCTTCTGGATGTCCTTGACCGTGATCAGCCCCTTGAGGTGGTACTCGCGATCGACGACCAGGAGCTTCTCGATCTTGCGGGCGTGCAGGATCTTCTTGGCCTCCTCGAGGGTGGTCCCGACCGGCACCGTGACCAGGTTCTCCTTGGTCATGACCGCCGACACCGGAAGGTCGGTGCGGGTCTCGAAGCGCAGGTCGCGATTGGTCAGGATGCCCAGGAGACGGCCGCCCCGATCGGTGACCGGGACTCCGGAGATCTTGTAGCGGCGCATCAGGTCGAGCGCCTCGGCGATCCGCTGTTCGGGGGTCACGGTGATCGGATCGACGATCATGCCGCTCTCCGAACGCTTGACCTTGTCGACCTCGCCGGCCTGGGCCTCGATCGACAGGTTCTTGTGGATGATCCCGAGCCCCCCCTGCTGCGCCATGGCGATCGCCAGGCGCGACTCGGTCACCGTGTCCATGGCGGCCGAGATGAGGGGCAGGTTGAGGCGGATGCGGCGGGTAAGGCCGGTGGCCACGTCGACCTTGCTCGGCAGGACTTCGGAGCGACCCGGGAGCAGGAGGACGTCGTCGAACGTGAGGGCTTCGGGGATCGGACCGTCCAGCATCCGGAGATTCTACACCCTTACGCCGTGCCGCGCGGTGGCGGGAGGGCTGGTGCCGGCCCCCTCGTCGGCGCCGTGGCACTTCTTGTACTTCTTGCCCGAACCGCAGGGGCACGGGTCGTTGCGGCCCACCCGCTCGACCGCGCGTTGCGCCGGGCGGGGGGCCTCCTTGGCGGGCGCGGAGTAGACCAGGTCGCGGTCGCGCTTCTGCTTCATCTCCTGCTGCCGCTCGGCGATCAACGCGTCCATGCGCCACAGGTTCATGATGATCTCGTCCTCGATCCGCTCCTTCATCATCCCGAACATGACGAAGGACTCCTTCTTGTACTCGCTCAACGGATCGCGCTGGCCGTAGCCGCGCAGACCGATTCCCTCCTTGAGGTGATCCATCGCCAGCAGGTGGTCCTTCCAGGCGGTGTCGATGACGTACAGCATGAGGGCCCGCTCGTGGCCCCGCATCGGATCCTCGCCGAGCGTCCGCTCCTTGGAGTCGTAACGCGCCTGCACCTCGGTCTGCAGCCGGCCGCGCACGTCGGGGTGGTTGATGGCGCGCCAGTCGATCCCGAGCTGGCGGACGTCGATGCCGAAGTACCGCAGCACCCCGTTGCGCAGCTCGTCCACCTGCCAGTCCTCCGGGTCGATGTCGGCGCCGCAGGTCGCGTCCACCACCGAGTCGAGGATCTCGCCGGCCTTCTGCGTCAGGTATTCCTTCTGCCCCTTCCCCTCCAGGAGCTCGCGCCGCAGGCGGTAGATCTCGGTGCGCTGCTTGTTGTTGACGTCGTCGTACTCCAGCAGGTGCTTGCGGATGTCGAAGTTGCGCGCCTCGACCTGCTTCTGCGCCCGCTCGATGGCGCGGGTCACCATGCCGTGCTCGATCGGCACCCCCTCCTCCATCCCCAGGCGCTGCATGAGACCGGAGATCCGATCGGACCCGAAGATCCGCATCAGGTCGTCCTCGAGCGACAGATAGAAGCGCGAGGATCCCGGGTCCCCCTGCCGGCCGGCGCGGCCGCGCAGCTGGTTGTCGATGCGCCGCGCCTCGTGACGCTCGGTGCCCAGGATGTGCAGCCCGCCCAGGGTCACCACCCGGTCGTGCTCCTCGGCGCAGGTGCGCCGGTGGCGCTCCAGCGTCTCCCGCCAGGTTTCGGGGGGGGTCCGGTCCGGTTCCAGTCCCTGCTCGGAGAGCTCGCGGCGGGCGAGGAACTCCGGATTGCCGCCCAGGAGGATGTCGGTGCCGCGGCCGGCCATGTTGGTGGCGATGGTGACCGCCTGGAGCCGGCCGGCCTGCGCCACGATCTCGGCCTCCTTCTCGTGGTATTTGGCGTTGAGGACGACGTGCCGGACGCCGCGCTTGCGCAGGAGCTCGCTCAGGTGCTCGGATTTCTCGATGGAGATGGTCCCCACCAGGACCGGCTGGCCCCGCGTGTGGCAGTCCTCGATCTCCTCGACCACGGCCCCGAACTTCTCCCGCTCGGTGCGGAACACCACGTCCGGGTTCTCGATCCGGATCAGGGTCTGGTTGGTCGGGACGATCACGACCTCCAGCCGGTAGATCTTGTCGAATTCGACCGCCTCGGTGTCGGCCGTGCCGGTCATCCCGGCCAGCTTGCCGTACATGCGGAAGTAGTTCTGGAAGGTGATGGTCGCCAGCGTCTGATTCTCCCGCTGGACCTGGACCTTTTCCTTGGCTTCCACCGCCTGGTGCAACCCGTCGCTCCAGCGCCGGCCCGGCATCAGCCGCCCGGTGAACTCGTCGACGATGGTGACCTGGCCGTCCTTGGCCACGTAGTCGACGTCGCGTTTGAACAGGACGTGCGCCCGCAGGGCCTGGTGGACCGCGTGATTCATCTCCATCTCGGCCGGGTCGTAGAGGTTTTCGATCTTCAGGGCCCGTTCGGCCTTCTCGACCCCCTCCTCGGTCAGCGCCACGGTGCGCGTCTTCTCGTCGACCGTGTAATCGATGTCGCGTTTCAGGCGCGGGATGATGGTATCGGCGCGGACGTACAGCTCGGTCGACTCCTCCGACGGCCCGGAGATGATGAGCGGGGTGCGCGCCTCGTCGATCAGGATCGAGTCGACCTCGTCGACGATGGCGAAGAAATGACCGCGCTGCACCATGGCCCCGAGCGCGTACTTCATGTTGTCGCGCAGATAGTCGAAGCCGAACTCGTTGTTGGTCCCGTACGTGATGTCGGCCGCGTAGGCCTGCTGGCGGGCGGCATCGTCCATGTCGTGCTGGATGGCGCCGACCGCGAGCCCGAGGAACTGGTACACCGGCCCCATCCAGGCGGCGTCGCGGCGCGCCAGGTAGTCGTTGACCGTGACCACGTGCACCCCCTTGCCGGCCAGGGCGTTGAGCGAGGCGGCGAGGGTGGCGACCAGGGTCTTCCCTTCCCCGGTCTTCATCTCGGCGATCTTCCCCTCGTGCAGGACCATGCCGCCGAGGAGCTGGACGTCGAAATGACGCATCCCGAGAGTGCGGCGCGCCGCCTCCCGGCACAACGCGAAGGTCTCGTTCAGGACCGCGTCGAGGGGTTCGCCGTCCGTCACCCGGCGTCGCAGCGACTGCACCCGGACGGGGAACTCGTGGTCCGGCAGGTCGCGGATCCGGGGCTCGAGGGCGCTGATCGCCGCGACGCGCGGCTGCAGGCGCCGCAGCTCGCGCTCGTTCTTGGTACCCAGGACCTTCCGGAGGATGGCGTCGATGAGCATCGGATCGCCGCGCGGTGGCGCGCGGCCCGAACTATAGCAGGAGGAGGGCCGGAATCAAAACCGCCGCGGGTGCGGCGGGGCGCGGACTCAGAAGGATCGGTATTCCTCGAGGATGTACTTGAACGGATCGACGGTGCGCTGGTGGACCAGCACCTCGTAGTGCAGGTGCGGTCCGGTGCTGCGCCCCGTGGAGCCGACCGAGCCGAGGACGTCGCCGCGCTTGATCCGCTGGCCCACCCGGACGTTGACGTTCGACAGGTGGCCGTAGCGGGTGATCAGACCGTAGCCGTGGGCGATGAAGATCGACACCCCGAATCCCCCGGCGGGACCGGTCCGGGTCACGATGCCGTCGGCCGGGGCGACCACCTTGGTGCCGAGCGGGGCCACGAGATCCAGCCCCTGGTGGAAGTCCCGCATCCCGGTGAACGGGTCGCGCCGCCAGCCATAGCCGTTCCCCAGCAGCCCCCGCACCGGATAGATGCTGGGGGTGGAGGAGAGGAGCAGCGACTGTTTCTGGAAGGCCACGTCCAGGACGCGGAAGCTGTCCTGGAGGGCCCCCGAACGCTCCTTGAGGGTGTCGATCTCCCCCTCCAGGATCGCCTGGCTGGCCTTTGGGGAGAGCCCCTTCAGATCGAAGGAGCTGCCACCCGCCGCCATCTGCTGGGCGTTCAGGTCCTCGACCCCGACCATCATGGCGAACTTGGCCGCCTTGTTCTCGAAGTCGGCCAGACGGCCGCGCAGGTCCGCGAGCGACTCGTCGAACTTCTCGTTGGCCTTCTTGAGCTCGGCGTTCTCCAGGCCCATCCGGTTCAGGCTGGCCCGGAGCTGGCTGGATCGGAGCAGGAAGTGGGGAAACATCAGACCGGCGATGATGAGCAGCCCCAGGAAACTCCCGGCGGCGACCAGGAAATTCTTCGAGACTTTGATGCGCCGGAACTTCGCCGCGGCGTGCGGCACGATCATGATGGTGTAGAACTTTTTGCTGCTCATGGCCTGGTTTTCCCCCGCGCGGGCACGAAGAAGGCGGCGATGCTACCACCGCCTCCGACGGAGAGTCAAGGAATCGGCCTGCCCGCCAACCCCCTCAGGTAGAACGATCGAGTTCCGTGGCCACAAGCGGTCGCGGTCGTCGGTTTCGAGAACGTACTGGAACACCGCAGCTTATGTCGCATATTCATTTACTGTAGTTTCATATATAAGTAACTGAATTCACATATCACAAGACCCAATTTAGTCCCCCCCCCACCCCCTGTCAAGCGTCGATTGCGGATTTGTATCCCCTTCTCCGCCCTTGCGGCGGTCCGGGCGGGCCGCTACAGTACGCCGCGATGCGCTCCCGCCTGGAGGCACTCCACGACAGGGTCGGGCAGCTCCTCTGGATCGGTTTCGAGGGGGCCTCCCTGACCGCGGAGCTCCTGGAGCTGTTGCGGGAGGTGCGCCCCGGCGGCCTGATCCTGTTCGCCCGCAACATCGAGAGCGCCTCCCAGGTCGGGGCGCTCAATCAGGCCCTCCTGGGTGCACTCGATCCCCCCCCATTCATCGCCGTCGACCAGGAGGGGGGACGGGTCAGCCGCCTGCGGGGTCTCCTCGGACCGACCCCCGCGGCGTTCGCGCTGGGGCGGAGGCCCGACGCGGCGCGGGCGGTCGCCCGCTTCGCGGCCGTCACCGCCCGGGCGCTACGCTCGCTGGGATTCAACGTGAACTTCGCGCCGGTGCTCGATCTGTCGGAGCCCGACATGCCGAACGGCATCGGCGATCGGGCCTACTCGGCCGACCCCGGGAAGGTGACCGCGCTGGCCCGGGTGTTCGCCCGCGAGCATCTCAAGTCCTCGGTCCTGCCGGTCGGCAAGCATTTCCCCGGGCTCGGGGGGGCGAGGGCCGACACCCATGAGACGCTCCCGACGATCGGGATCCCCCGGGCCGACCTGTGGCGGCGCGATCTGCTCCCCTACCGGCGGCTGCGCCGGGCGCTGCCGCTGATGATGGCCGGTCACGCCTTCTACCCGGCGCTTCAGACGAGCGGCCCGGCCCCCGCGTCGCTGTCTCGGGCGGTGGCCCGCGACCTGCTGCGCCGGCGGCTCGATTACCGGGGTCTGCTGCTGACGGACGATCTGGAGATGGGGGCGGTGGATCAGGCGCTCGACGGCGGCGAGCAGGCGCTCCGGGCGTTCGATGCCGGGGGGGACGGGCTGATGTTCTGCCGCACCCGGGCGCGGATCCTGGAAGCCCACGCGCGGCTGCGGCAGGCGGTCGCCGATCGCGACATCGACCCGCGCCGCCTGCAGGCATCGCTGCGCCGGATCGACGCCCTCAAGAAAAAGCACCCGGGGCGCCGCCCCGCCGGTTCCCGGCGACCGGATCGCTTCGAGCGGGCCATGGCCGGGGCGCGCGCCGCAATCGCCGCCCTGGGAATGGACGAGGCGCGCGGCTTCGACCCGACGGCGCGCACCTGACCGGGCCGCCGGTCCGGATGGGACAGGCGCGCGCCCCGGCGCGGCTCCCGCCGGCTATTCCAGCTCCCGCCCGGTGAGACGCCGGAAGATCTCGACGTAGCGGCTGCGGGTCCCCTCGACGATCGATTCGGGCAGGCGCGGGCCCGGGGGGCGCTTGTCCCAGCCGGTCGACTCCAGCCAGTCGCGCACGAACTGCTTGTCGAGCGAAGGTTGCGATCGTCCGGGGACGTAGGTGTCGGCCGGCCAGAAGCGGGACGAATCGGGGGTGAGCGCCTCGTCGCCCAGCACGATCGTCCCCCCCTTCAACCCGAACTCGAACTTGGTGTCGGCGATGATGATGCCGCGCGACTCGGCATGCGTGCAGGCGTGCCGATAGACCGCCAGACTCAGGTCGCGGACCGCCTCCGCGGTTTTCTTCCCGACCCGCTCGACGACCTCGGCGAACGGGATGTTCTCGTCGTGCCCGGTCACCGCCTTGGTGGAGGGGGTGAAGATCGGCTCCGGCAGCCGCGACGATTCCACCAGCCCCGGCGGCAGCTTCCGGCCGCAGACCGTGCCGCTCTTCCGATACTCCTTGAAGCCCGAGCCCGCCAGATAGCCGCGGACCACGCACTCGACCGGGAGCATCTCGAGGCGTTCGACCAGGACCGACCGGCCGCGCAGCGCGGCGGCGTGGCGCGGCAGCGGCTCCGGGAAATGCTCCACCCGGTGCTCGATCAGGTGGTTGGGGACGATCCCCTTCGTGGCCTCGAACCAGAAGAGGGAGATCTGGTTCAGGACCTTCCCCTTGTCGGGGATGCCGTCCGGCAGGACGACGTCGAACGCCGAGATCCGGTCGGTCGAAACGATCAGCAGCCGATCGCCGAGGTCGTAGTTGTCGCGCACCTTGCCGCGCGCCAGGAGCCTGACGCCGGGCAGGTCGGTCTGCATCAGGGGCTGCATGCTCCCTCCTTCGCGGAGCGGGCCGGTTCCGGCCCGCCGGGGAGGGGGGATTCTAGCGCAGCGGGCGGACCTCGCGCACGCCGTCGATCTTCCAGAGATCGCTCAGCAGGCGGCGGTGGTTCGGGTGGACGTCGCAGTACTGCAGGGTGGCCTCGAGGTGGTCACCGGCGCGGCGGACGCTGAACGACTCGATGACGCGCCCGGTCGCCCTGACCGCGTGATCGATCGCCTTGCGGGTGCGCCCCTGGTCGTCGTCGAAACCGACCTGGCAGTCGTACAGGACGCAGCGGCCGAACACACGCTGTTCCAGGAACCCCAGTCCCACCAGGACCAGCAGGATCAGGACCGTGGTCATTCCGGCGATGGCGTGGTAGCCGGCCCCGATGCTCATGCCGACCGCGGAGACCACCCAGATCATCGCCGCCGAGGTCAGCCCGACCACCCGCCCGCGGGCCTGGATGATGGTCCCGGCCCCCAGGAAGCCGATCCCGGTGACGATCTGCGCCGCGATCCGGCCGGGATCGGCCGGCCGGTCGGTGACCGACAGCGCGACGTGGCTGGAGAGCCACATGAACAGCATCGATCCGAGACAGATCAGGATGTTGGTCCTGAATCCGGCGGGTTTCTTCTTGAGCTCGCGCTCGGCGCCGATCAGCCCGCCGCAGGCGATCGCCAGGAGGGCCTTCAGCAGGAAGTCGGCCATGATGGGGCCGGGTGTCAGCGGGCCGGTCACGGGTCATGCTCCTCGCGCCGGTCGGACCGGCGGTGCGATCGTATAATTACATTCTTTTTTTCGACGATGCAATGAACCGGGCCCGCCGCCGGGCCGGCTCGCCCGGATGGAAGGAGCCCATCGTGGACCACGATCACCTCCAAATCATCGCGGCGGGACGCCGCGCGGCCGCCGCGGCCGGTCTGATCCTGCTGATCGCCGCCTGCTCCGGCCGGGACGGCGGCGGCGCCGCCTCCGGGGCCGCCC
>JBOGOE010000353.1:0-4123 GCA_050747445.1 Candidatus Polarisedimenticolia bacterium
CACCCGCACCGGCCGGGACTGCCGCGGCCGGCGACGTCGGGCCGGATGCCAGTGTGATCGCGGGCCGGACCGTGGCGCGGTCCTGAGGCGGGTGCCGCGGCCCGGCGCGGCGCTGGGGCAGGTCGACCGGCCGGTGAAGCGGCGCGGGGGCGCCGGTGTCGGACGCGGCGCCCGGGTTGCGGGTGGCGATCTCGTGAAGGTAGGAGGTCACCATCGCCTCGCCGTCGAGGCCGACGTACTTGGCATAGGCGCGAATGAATCCCTTGTTGAACAGGCCGCCGGGGAGGATGTCGAAATGGTTCTGCTCCAGCGCCTCCAGGTACCGGATGTTGATCTTGGTCGCCTCGGAGACCTGGCGGAGGGAGATCTCGCGCAGTTCACGCTGTTGCCTGAGAGTCTCGCCGAAGCTGGCCATCCGGAACCGCGCCCCTGCATCCAAGTGGTTGCGCCGACGGGACTTGGACCGCGGCGCTAATAATAAGGATGGGTGGAGGGTTTGTCAAACAGGCACAAGGCCAATGTCTGCAATAGGTTGTGTCATTCGGCGTCGCCCCCGGACGGGGCCGGGGCACGGGTCTGCCGCGCTTCGATGATCCGCTCGGCGGCGGCCTTCACCAGGCGGGGGACTTTCGGCGTCCTGAGGAGCTCCTTCAGGGCGGCGGTGCCGAGGGACTGAACCATCCGCAGGGCGACCGCTTTTGGCGTCTCCGGATGGCGGGCGATCGCCTTCTGTACCGGCGGGCGGGTGGACCAGCGCGGTTCCTCCGCGATCGCCCGCAGGACCTCTCCGGCACTGCGCTGCGAGGCGGTGATCGCCAGGACGTCCTCCTCGATCAGACGGGGGTTCTGCAGGAGGGCGCGGACCACCAGAGGGGTGCCCTCTCGGCGCAGGGCGGCGATGATGCCGCGCCCGGCCAGGCGCGCCAGCGTCACCTTCTCGCCGAGGGCCATCTCCGGCAGGCGCGTTCCCAGGAGCCGCTCGGCGGCGCGACGCAGGGGTGGCGCCAGCAGCGGCTGTTCGGAGACCCGCACCAGGTCGCGCCACCAGAGAAAGCCCACAAGGTTCATCGCCAGGGTCCGCGGCGTCGCCGGATGCAGGACCATCGCCGCCTTGACCTCGTAGGCCTTCAGCCAGCGCGGGTCGCGGGCGACGCGCTGGATCCAGGCGGCGCGCACCTGCGGGTTGCGCAGGCCGAGCGCCAGGTGCGCGGGAGTCAGCGCCGGGTTGCCGAGAGCCGCCTCGAGGTAGGCCGGCGGGGCCGACGGCATCCGCCGCGTCAGCTCGTCGGCGGGGGCGCTCGGCGCGTCTTCAGGACGGGCGTCCATGGGGGAAATCTAGATCGCCGGCGGCGCGGGGGCCAGAGGGGGGCGCCGGGATGCCCCCGGGGGAGGGATCTGGATTATCCTTGGGTCGTTTTTCGGGAGGTTCCATGAGCGAGCGTTACGCGCGGCTTACCGAACCGATGGTCCGCGAGGGTGGCAGGCTCCGTCCCGCGTCCTGGGACGAGGCGCTTCATCGTGCCGCGGCGGGCTTCCGGAAGGTGATCGAGGAGCGGCGCGGCCCCACCGGTTTCGGGTTGTTCAGCTGCTCCAAGGCGACCAACGAGGTGAACTTCCTGGCACAGAAGTTCGCCCGCGTCGTCATGGGGAGCAACAACGTCGACTCCTGCAACCGGACGTGACACGCGCCATCCGTCGTCGGTCTGGCGACGGTCTTCGGCGCGGGGGGCGGCACCAGCTCCTACCGGGAAATCGAAGCGACCGATCTGATCGTCCTGTGGGGCAGCAACGCCCGCGAGACGCACCCGATCTTCTTTCACCACGTCCTCAAGGGGGTGCGGCGCGGCGCGCGGCTCTACGTGATCGATCCGCGGCGGACCGTGTCGGCCCAGTGGGCGGACGCCTGGCTGGGGCTCGACGTCGGGAGCGACATCGCCCTGGCCAACGCGATCGGGCGGGAGATCATCGTCCAGGGGCTGGCGAACCGCGCCTTCATCGATCGGGCCACGACCGGCTTCGAGGCCTACCGTCAGGCGGTCGACAACTACACGCTCGAGGAGGGCGAGCGGATCACCCGGGTCCCGGCGGCGTCGATCCGGCGTCTGGCGCACGAGTACGCACGGGCCGATCGGGCGCAGATCTGCTGGACGCTCGGAATCACCGAGCACCACAACGCGGTCGACAACGTCCTGGCGCTGATCAACCTGGCGCTCCTGACCGGGCACGTCGGGCGCTACGGTTCCGGGCTCAACCCGCTCCGGGGGCAGAACAACGTCCAGGGGGGCGGCGAAATGGGGGCGATCCCGAACAAGTATCCGGGGTTCCAGGAAGTCGAAGACGGCGCGATCCGCTCCAGGTTCGAAGCGGCGTGGGGGGTGACGCTGCCGCCGAAGCGGGGCTGGCACCTGACCCAGATGTTCGAGGCGATGGAGCGGGGCGACCTGCGTCACGTCTACGTCATCGGCGAGAATCCGGCGCAGTCGGAGGCCGACATGCACCGGGCGATGCAGCTGCTGGAGGGGCTCGAGCATCTGGTGGTGCAGGACCTGTTCATGACCAGGACGGCGCAGGCGGCGCACGTCGTCCTGCCGGCGGCGGCGGCCTGGTGCGAATCCGAAGGGACGGTGACCAGCAGCGAGCGGCGGGTGCAGCGGGTGCGCAAGGCGCTCGACCCGCCGGGTCAGGCGCGCGACGACATCGAGATCGTCTGCGGCATGGCGCGGCGGCTGGGGCACGACTGGGGGCGCCCCTCGGCGGAGGAGGCCTGGAACGAGCTGCGGCGACTGTCGCCGATGCACGGCGGGATGTCGTACCGGCGGCTGGAGGAGCACGGCGGGCTGCAGTGGCCCTGCCCCGACGAGAGCCACCCCGGCGAGCTGTTCCTGCACGCGCGCCTGTGGGAGGAACCGGTGCGCGGTCCGCGGGCGCCGATCTCGGTGGTCGAGCACGATCCTCCCGTGGATGAGCTGACCGCGGAGTACCCGATCCGGCTGACCACGGGCCGCCGGCTCGATTCGTTCAACACCGGCGTGCAGACCAATCGCTACACCTCCCCCCTGCGGCGCGGCGAGAGCCTCGATCTCGATCCCGAGGACGCGCGGCGCCTGGGGCTGGCGGACGGGGAGATCGTGCGGGTGACGTCGCGGCGCGGCTCGGTGCTGGCGCCGGTGCGGCTGGACGGCACGCTCCGCCCCGGTCTGGCGTTCATGACGCTCCACTTTCCGGACGACGTCGCGACCAATCTGTTGACCATCGACGCGACCGACCCCAAGTCGGGGACCGCCGAGTTCAAGGCGACCGCGATCCGGATCGACAAGGTCCCGCCAAAGGACCGGACGGCGGCCGCCACAGCCGCCACCGCCGGAGTGGGCGCCGGCGCCGGGCGGGAGGCCTGAGTTGGACCTCCGGTTCGGCACCGCGTCTCCATCCGCCTCCGAGACCCAGGCGATCGACGCAGTCCTCGGCCCGCCCCGCTCCGGTTGGGAAACCGGGACGCGCGACTTCCGGAGCGAAGCGCACGCCGCCGACGGCACCGGTCACGAGGCCCGCTCCCGGCGGCACCTGCTGCTCCCGGCGCTGCACGCCGCCCAGGCGCGCTCGGGGTTCATCAGCGAGGGGGCGCTCAATTACATCTGCCGCCGGCTGGATGTTCCGCCCGCCGAGGCGTACGGGGTGGCGACCTTCTACTCGATGCTGTCGCTGGAGCCGCGGCCTCGGGCGATCGTCCACGTGTGCGATGACATCGGCTGCCTCGTGCGTGGCGCCGAGGGGTTGTGCCGCGACCTGGAGAAGGCGCTGGGGCCGGCGGGGGGCGGAGGGACGGGGCGGGCGGACGGAGCGGGACGGGCGGACGGAGCGGGACCGGGCACGGGCGCGGCAGGGGCCGGTCTGCCGGGCGGGGCAGGAGCGGCCGGAGCCAGTCGGGCGGCCGGATGGCTTCGGAGTCCCTGTCTCGGACTCTGCGAGCAGGCGCCGGCAGTCCTGATCCAGGTGGCGGGGGAGAACCCCGTCGAGATGGGGATTGGGGCGGCGCGCGCGGAACAGGTGCTCGGGCTGCTCGCCGGGGCCGCCGTGGCGGCGGGGATCCCGACGTGTGCGGCGGGCGCGGGGGCGGGCGCGGGGG
>JBOGOE010000354.1:0-4226 GCA_050747445.1 Candidatus Polarisedimenticolia bacterium
CCCCGAGGGCGTTGCTCACGGCGTTGGCGATCGCCGCGGCCGTCGGCACGACCGGCGGCTCGCCGAGGCCCTTGACGCCGATGCTGTTCGCCGGGTCGTACACGTCCATCATGATCGGGACGATCTCCGGCATCTCCAGCGTCCCAGCCATCTTGTAGGCTTCGAGGTTCGGGTTCAGCAGCAAACCGGTCGGCCCGTCCATGACCCGCTGCTCCAGGAGGGCCCCCGACAACCCCATGATCACGCCGCCCGCGATCTGGCTCTCCGCCGTGAGACGGTTGATCAGCCGGCCGCAGTCGTGCACCGCGACGATCTTCAGCACCCGCACCCGGCCGGTCAGGGTGTCCACCTCGACCTCGGCGAACTGGGCGCCGAAACACTCGGCCCCGGCCCCCGAATACTTGTCGGCCCGCGCCCCCTGTCCCGAGATCACCGCGGCCTTGAGGCGCGAGGCCGCCTGCGCCAGGCTCAGCGACCGGCCGCCGGCGCGCGCGCGCACCTGGCCGTCCCGCATCTCGAGGTCGTCGGCCTTCGCACCGAGGGCCGGCGCCGCCGCCTCCAGGAGCTTCCGCTTCGCCCCCTCGGCCGCCGACCGGACCGCCGGCAGGATCGAGGTCAGGGTGACGCTGCCGCCGCTCGCCGGCGAGTAGTGACCGGTCGAGGTGTCGCCCAGGGTCACCCGGATCTCCTCCGGCTTCAGCCCCAAGACCTCGGCCGTGACGATCGCCATCGCGGTGCGCGTCCCGGTGCCGATGTCCTGCGTGCCGCAGACGCATTCGACCTTGCCGTCGGGATGGATGGCGACCCGGGCGTCGGCCGGTGGCCCGCCGTACACTCCCCAGATCGCGGTCCCCATCCCCAGTCCGCGGACCAGACCGCCGCGGCCGCTCGGGGCCGGGCGGGCGGCGGGCCTCCGGCGGCGCGACCAGCCGATCCCCTCCGCCCCGAGCTCGTACTCGCGCAGCAGCGCCTTGGCCGGCTTGTCGATGTGGTTGATCCTCCGGAGCTGCAGCGGGTCGATCCCCAGCCGGTCGGCCAGCTCGTCGAGGGACGATTCGAGCGCGAAGGAGCCCTGCGGGAAGCCGGGGGCGCGGAACGGCATCGCGGCCCCCGCGTGGGTGTGGACGTCCTGCTCCTCGGTCCTTAGATTGGGACAGGCGTAGATCATCCGCGCCGGTCCCGAGACTCCGGCGCCTCCGCCGATGCCGCCGGTGCCGTACGACTTCAGATGGAGCGCGGTCAGGGTCCCGTCGCGCTTCGCACCGACCTTGATCCACTGCACCGAGCTGGGGCGGTTGCCGGTCCCGAGCCCCTCCTCGTGCCGGTCGAGCATCAGCTTCACCGGCGCGCCCGCCTTCCTGGCCAGCATCGCCACGACCACGCCGGTCACTCCGGCGCCGAATTTGGCCCCGAACCCGCCGCCCAGGTACTCGCTGATCACCCGGACGTTCTGCGACGGGACCTTGAAGAACTTCGCCAGATCGTCCCGGAAGCCGAACACCCCCTGGGTCGCCGCCCAGACGGTCAGCCGGTTCCCCTCCCAGCGGGCCACCGCGCCGTGGGTCTCGAGCGCGTTGTGCAGCAGCACGGGCGTGCGCCAGGTCCCCTCGACGACGACCTCGGCCTCCTTGAACCCGCTCTCGACGTTCCCACGCTCGCGCACCGTCGGCTGTTGGGCGTTGCCGGCGGGGAAGACTTTCGGCGCGTCCGGCTTCCGGGCCTCCTCGAGATCGACCACGTGCGGCAGGACCTCGTAGCGCACCCGGATAAGCTCCAGCGCGTCCTCGGCGATCGCCTGCGTCGTGGCCGCGACCGCCGCGACCTCCTCCCCGGCGTACAGCAGCCGGCGGGAGCGCTCCCGTTCCTTGCTCCCGCCCTCTGTTTCGATCGGATTCCCCGCTTCGTCGGTCTCGCCGAGGGCCGCGAACACGTCGGGCTTTTCGAAGGTCAGGACCGCCTTCACCCCGACAAGAGCCGCCGCTTTCGAGACGTCGATCTCCAGGATGCGGGCGTGCGGGTGGGGGCTTCTCAGGGTCCGGCCGAGGAGCATTCCCGGCAGATTGACGTCGTAGGTGTAGCGGGCCCGGCCGGTGACCTTGTCCGCCCCGTCGAGCCGCGGCACCCGGCCGCCGGCGACCCGGAGCGTCGTCCCCGCGTCCCAGATCTCCGGCTCGCCGTCGGGGACCTGGATCTCGGCCTCCTTGACCGGCCCCCCTTCGTACCCGATGCGGACGGTTCGTTTCGCCATCGGCCTCAGGAGCGGCGCGCCGGGACGCGCTTCGCCGCGTCGAGCACCGCCTCGAACACCCGCGTGTAGGTGCCGCAGCGGCAGACGTGACCGCACAGGGCCTCGCGCACCTCCCGGAGATCGGCTCCGGGGTTCCGATCGAGCAGGGCCTTGGCGGCGACCACGAACCCGGGGGTGCAGAAACCGCACTGCAGGGCGTCCTTCTCCACGAACGCCTGCTGGACCGGGTGCAGCCGCCCCGCCGGCGCCAGCCCCTCGACCGTGGTGATCGCCGCGCGCCGCGCGTCGACGGCGAGGAGCATGCAGGCGAACACCGGCCTCCCGTCCATGAGGACGGTGCAGCCGCCGCATTCCCCCCGGTCGCAGATCTGCTTCGACCCGGTCAGGTCGAGACGGTCACGCAGCACCTCGAGAAGGGTCGTGCGGGGCTCGACCTTGACCGTGCGCGGTTGCCCGTTGATCCGGAGGGCCAGCGACACCGCCCCCGGTCCGAGCGCCGGGACGTCCACCGCCGGTTTCGGCCGCTCCTGCGCCCGCGCCGCGATCAGACCGGCGCCGAGGGCCCCGCCGCCGATCCCCAGTCCCTTGAGGAACTGGCGGCGGGAGAAGCCCGACGGTCGTCGCTTCTTCTTCGCCATCGCCTCACACCGCCGTGCGGCCGGGGGTCACCCGTGCCGCGGCATCGTCCCGGTCTGGAACCGGCCGGCCGCCAGATCGACCGGCGTGTTGATGTTGAGCAGTACCCCCGCGTCGTCGGTCGGGACCTGGAGGACGCGCGCCGGATCGCGGCGCATCACCGCGCGCAGCCCCTCGCTCTCCTCGCTGATCCCCATCAGCTCCGAGATCAGGGTCATGCAGAACAGGGGCGGGTGGCCGCGGCGGTCGTGGAACACCGGCACCAGGATCCGGCGGCGGCCGGCGGCGGCGCACTTCTCCCACTCCTCTTCGGCGGCGCCGATCAGGGCGTTGAGGACCCGGTGGCTCACCGGCTGATCGACCGCCACGATGAGGACGCCGTCGGGGGGAGCCGCCAGGGCGTTGAGCCCGGCGACGACCGAGGAGCACTTCCCCTCCTCGTGCCGGGGGTTGTAGACCGGCCGCGCCTTCCAGCCGGGCCAGAACGACGGCGACACCAGCGGCTCCAGACGCCCGGGCTCGCGCCCCAGGACGACGACGCACTCGCGGACGCGGCTTTTCTGGATCTGCTGGAGCTGGCGGGACAGGAGCGGCAGGCCGTGCCATTCGACGAGCGCCTTGGGGGCGCCCATCCGTTCCGACTCCCCGGCCGCGAGCAAGAGCGCGACGACGTCCACGACTCGTTCTCCTGGCGCTCCGGACCCCCTCGGGGGGTCCGGGTCCGCCGATCAGCCGGCGGGTGCGGGTGCGGTCTTCTCCTCCGGCTTCGGATTCACGTCGAGCTCGGCGCGGTACGGCACGAGCGTCACCTGCCCGGCCTCGTCCCACGCTTCCTCGAAGTTGTGCATGGTGATCGCGTCCCAGGGGCAGACCTCGGCGCACAGGGCGCAGCCGATGCACTTCTCGTACTGGATGATCGCCAGGTTGTTGGGGGCGTCGGGCGAGGCCACGTAGCGGATCGCGTCGACCACCTGGTCCTTGACCGTGACCGTCTCGCAGAACGCCACGCAGGCCGGGGAGTTGGCGCACCCCGAGCAGGCGTGCTGGTCGACGACCGCCAGCCTCTTGGGCGGCTTCTTGAGGAATTGATTCCTGTACTCGGCCGGCGCCGGCATCGGATCCCCTCGTCGGAGCGCAGAGTCTGGCACATCCCCCGCACCGGTTCAAGCCCGCCCGGCCCCGTTGCGCCCGCCGGCATCACCGGGATCGACCTCCCGCAACCCGCGCGCCACCGACGGCACACAGCGAAGCAAGGCGAGGTCCGCACCGGCGGCGGAAAGTCTCGATCGGCGTTGGCGACCGAGCGAGACGCCGGCCCCTCACCCGCCGGGGCGTACGAGAC
>JBOGOE010000355.1:0-3332 GCA_050747445.1 Candidatus Polarisedimenticolia bacterium
GCCGTGGATCGCGGCGCGCCCCCGGCCGACCCGGCCGCGTTCGAGGGCGAAGACGGCGCCGCCGACCCGCGTCCCGTGACCGCGGTGCTCCGTGGAGCCGAGGCGGACACGGTCCTGCCCGCGGCGCGCGAGACGACTCCGGAGCGCGCTCCGGCGTACGGCGCCGGCGAGGCGCAGCGGGTGCGCCAGCAGATGGAGGAGGCGTACGAGGCGGGGCTCGAGGCGTTCCAGGCGGGCCGGTTCGACGAGGCGCGCGACCACTTCGACCGGGCGGTCGAGGTGGTCATCGGCAGCGACGTCAACCTGAACGAGCATCCGGGACTCAAGAAGGCGTTCGACGAGATCGTCCGCAACATCGCCGACATGGAGGCGGATCTCTTCAGCCGCGAGAGCGAGCAGGAGACCGCCGCCAACCAGTCGCCCCTGGACACCCTCAAGGACATCACCACCCACCTGCCGGCGGACGAGGCGGAGCGGGAGCGCCAGAAGATCCAGCAGGTCGTCGGCAAGATCGACTACGACATCCCCATCGTCCTCAACCGGCCGGTTCTGTCCTACATCGAGGCGTTCCAGACGCGCCTGCGGGGCGAGTTCGAATCCGGTCTCAAGCGCTCCGGCCGCTACCTGCCGATGATCAAGAAGATCTTCCGGGAGGAGGGGCTGCCGGAGGATCTGGCCTACATGGCGCATCAGGAGTCGGCGTTCAAGACCAGCGCGTACTCGCGCGCGCGCGCCCGGGGCATGTGGCAGTTCATGTCGTTCACGGGCCGCAAGTACGGCCTCAAGCGGGACCTCTGGGTGGACGAGCGGATGGACTTCGAGAAGGCGACGCGCTCCGCCGCCGCGTATCTCAAGGACCTGCACGCCCGCTACGACGACTGGTACCTGGCGATGGCCGCCTACAACGCCGGCGAGGGAAAGATCGACCGGGCCATCCGCCGATCGGGCAAGAAGGACTACTGGCATCTGACGAAGACGAACTTCATCCGTCGCGAGACCAAGTATTACGTCCCCGCCATCCTCGCCTCGATCCTGATCGACAAGTCGCCGGAGGACTACGGTTTCGACGTCGAGGTGGACGAGGAGCTGCGCTGGGACACCCTGACCCTCGACAAGGCGACCGACCTGCAGGTCCTGGCCGACGCCGCCGGCGCCACGCTCGAGGAGATCCGGACCCTCAACCCCGAGCTCCACGGCCTGGTGACGCCGCCGAACCGCAGCGAGTACACGGTGCGCGTGCCGCGCGGCAGGGACGCGGAGGTCGCCGCCCACCTGGAGGCGCTGCCCTCCGACAAGCGGGTGTCGTGGACGCTCCACGAGGTGCGTCCGGGCGAGACCTTCCAGCACATCGCGCGCAAGCACCGGGTGCCGGTGCGGGCGCTGCTCGACGCCAATCCGCGGTATGCCGGCCGGCGGCTGCGCCGCGGTCAGATCCTCAACGTCCCCCTGGCCGAGGGGACGCCCGAGATCGCGCTGGCCAAGGCGGTGCAGAACCCGACCTACGAGCCGGGGGAGCGGGTGGTCCACCGGGTGCGCAAGGGGGAGAACCTCCAGGCGATCGCCTACAGGTACCGGACGACGGTGGTCAACCTGAAGCGCTGGAACCGGCTGAGGGGTTCGCTCATCCGGCCGGGCCAGCGGCTGGTCGCCTTCTACGGCGAGAAGGGGGACGGGCCGCCCCGGGAGGACCCGTCGAACGCCGCCGTGTCGGTGCAGGGCGGAAGGCTGGAATACAAGGTCCAGGACGGCGACACCCTGGAGTCGATCGCCCGGAAGTTCGGGACCGCGGTCGAGGCGCTGTGCCAAAGCAACAACCTGACGCCCGACGCCATCGTCCGCCCGGGCGATCGGGTCGTGGTCGGCGGCGCGACGGAGGGCGGCGTGAGCCCGCTGGCGCCGCCTCCCGCCGAGATCGGCAGCGCCGAGGCGGGGGACGCCGCACTCCGTCACCGGGTGCGTCCCGGCGACACCCTCTACGGCATCGCGCAGCGCTACGGGGCGACGGTGCGCGAGGTCCGGGTCTGGAACGGCCTGGCCTCCAACCGGATCTATCCCGGCCAGCTTCTCACCATCCACCAGAATTAGGGACCTGTCCCGGGGCCGGCGCGTTTGCTAAGATCGCGCCTCCCATGACGCGCCCGTCGTCGCCTGCCGCCGCCGCACTCGGTCTGACCGCGCTCCTCGCCGCCTGCTCCGCCCCCCCGCCTCCGGGCGCCGCGCCCGAGCGCCCCTTCGCGGGGGAATCCCTCAAGTCCATCCTGTCCCACGCCGACGCCGCCTTCGCCGAGCAGGACTACGCCGAGGCGGAGCCGGCCTACGAAGAAGCGATCCGTCTCGATCCGGAACACGGACCGGCCGCGGCGAATCTGGGATCCTGCTACCTGCACAACCGGAAGGTCCGCAAGGCGCGCGAGTTCCTCGAGGGGTTCCTGGCCCGCCACCCCGGGGACCTCGGCGCCCGGCTGGTGCTGGCGCGCGTCTTCGTGCGGCAGGGGGAGAACGCCCGGGCGGCGGAGATCCTCGACGGCGTGGTGCGGGACCACCCGGATCTCCTCATGGCGCGCTACAACCTGGGGTTCATCTCCTACCGCCTGCGGCGCTACCCGGAGGCGGAGCGCCACCTGCGTCGTGCGGTCGAGCTCCGTCCGGAGTTCCCGGAGGGGTTCTACAGCCTGGGTCTCACCTATCTGGCGATCGGCCGGATCGCCGACGCCACCGGCGCCCTCGAGAAGGTGGTCTCCCTCGATCCCCGCCACGTGGGGGCCCGCTTCAACCTGGCGGGCGCCTATGCCCGGGCGGGGAGGATGAAGGAGGCGGAGGCGCAACAGGCGGCCTTCGCCGATCTGAGCGGCCGGAGCAAGACGCAGCAGGAGCGCGAGGCCCGGATCAAGGCGAGCAGCGTCGAGGCGATCCGGCACCTCCAGGAGGGGCGGCTCGAGGAGGCGCTGGCGGAATACGAGGCCCTGGCCGCCCGATTCCCGGACGACGCCCCCCTCTGGAACGAGGTCGGGCGGCTGCAGCAGCGCCTCGGGAAGCGGGAGGCGGCGCTGGCCTCGTTCCACAAGGCGATCGGGCTCGACTCCGGGCTGAGCCAGCCGCACTACCTGCTCTCCGAGTTGTACCGCGAAATGGGGGACGCCGCCGCCGCGCAGCGCGAGCTGGAGATCTTCGCCGCCCTCGAGACCATCCCCGAAGGGAAGTCGGGCTATTGATGGGGCGTCGCCGCGGTCCACGCGACCTCGCCGTCGCCGCCGGCCTCGCGGCCGGTACCGCCGCGCTCCTGGCGTTCGCCATCGGCGCAGCCGGCGCGGGCGCGACGCCTGCCCCCGCGG
>JBOGOE010000356.1:0-6737 GCA_050747445.1 Candidatus Polarisedimenticolia bacterium
GCGCCGACCTGCCGTCCGTTCCCCTTCCCCTTCGCGCCGGCCGGCTTCCGGGCCGGCGCCGGGCGGCGCCGCCCGCGGCTCCGACCCGCCCCCGCCGTCGTCTTCATGTCGCGCTCCCTCCCGGCAACAGCCGCTCGATCGCCGACGCGGTCGGCTCGATCTCGATCACCCGGTTGGCCCGCAGCGGCCGGACGCCTCCGAGCGCCCCCCGATGATAGTCGATCGTGGCCTGGCTGAACTTGCAGCCGTGGGCGGTGGCGACGATCACCACCCGCTCGCCCGGGGCGATCGCACCCGCGGCGCGCGCCTTCAGGAAGGCGGCGACGGCGGTGGCGGAATTCGGGCAGACGTAGATCCCGCCGGCGTCGACCAGCGCCTTGGCGTCCATGATCTCCTGCTCATCCGCCGACTCGAAGAGCCCGGATGAGGCCCGCACGGCGCGGACCGCCTTGTCGTAGGAGACCGGGTCGCCGATGCGGATGGCCGAGGCGACGGTGTCGCCCGCCGTGACCCGGACCCGCTCCCGGTACCCATCCCGGCAGGCGCGCGCCAGCGGCGCGGCCGCCTCCGCCTGCGCCCCGAGGAGCCGCGGCACCCGATCGATGACCCCCAGCTCCTTGAGCTCGGCGAACCCCTTGCCGATGGCGCTGATGTTGCCGGCGTTGCCGACCGGCACCACGACCCAGTCCGGGACCTGCCAGCGCAGCTGCTGCAGCATCTCGAAGCCGATCGACTTCTGCCCCTCGATGCGCACCGGATTGACCGAGTTCAGGAGATAGAGGGGACGGGTGCGGCAGACCTCGCGCAGCAGCCGGATGCAGGTGTCGAAATCGGCCCGCAGCGACAGGGTCAGCGAGCCGGAGGCGATCGGCTGCGACAGCTGCTCCAGGCTGACCTTGCCGTGCGGCAGGACGACCACGCCACGCAGTCCCTCGACCTGCGCCGCGTAGGCCGCCATCGCGGCCGAGGTGTCGCCGGTGGAGGCGCAGGCGACCGCGGCGACCCCGAGGTGCCGCGCCAGCGACACCCCGGCGGTCATGCCGCGGTCCTTGAACGACAGGGTCGGATTCTCCCCCTCGTGCTTGAGGTGGACGGTGTCGGTGCCGGACTCCTCCTCCAGCCGGGGACAGCGGTACAGGTTGGTGTTCCCCTCCGGCTTGGTGACCACGGCCTCCTCCGGCAGGTCGGGGAGGATCAGCTCGTGGTAGCGCCACACCCCGCTCCGGTGGATCCCGTCCTGGGCGCCGAGCCGCGCGTCGAACAGGTCCCGCCAGGTCCCCGGGGCCCGCTCCTGCTTCAGCCGCGGCAGATCGAGCGCCACCTCGAGAAGATCGCGGCAGACGTCGCACTCGTAGCGGATCTCGCCGAGCGGGTAGTCCCGGCCGCAGCCGATGCAGCGCAGGCGGGTCCGCGGGGCGGCCACCGCCGTCCCGGGCGCGGCCCCCGGGCCCCGGGCGCCCATGTCAGTCGAGACGGCGCGCCCCCCGGTTGTCCGGCGGGCAGATGAAGTGACGGCTGGCCAGGCCGTGACGCTGGAAGGCGGCGTGCATCGCCAGGGCGACCCGCTCGGCGGTGTCGTGGCGGGCGATGGCGAACAGGGCGGGACCGGCGCCGCTGATCGAGAGTCCGAGCGCCCCGGCCTCCATCGCCGACTGCTTCACCTCGGCGAACCCGGGGATCAGCCGGGCGCGGACCGGCTCCACCACACGGTCGACGATGGCCCGCCCCATGTCCGGCAGGTCGTCGCGCAGCACCGCCGCCACCAGGGCGGCGACGTTGGCCCAGTTGCTCACGGCGTCCTTGAGCGGGATGGTCTCCGGCAGGAGGGCGCGCGCCTGGCGGGTCTCGATCTCCATCGCCGGCAGGACGACGACGAAGCGGACCGCGGTCGGGGCATCGAGGCGGATCACGTCGAGCGGCTCGTGCGATCGCACGATGGTGAAGCCGCCCAGAAGGGAGGCCGCCAGGTTGTCGGCGTGCCGGCCCCCGCTCGCCAGGACCTCCCCCTCGAGCGCCGCCTCCAGCAGCATGTTGCTGCCGAGAGCCGAGCCCAGCAGGAGGTGGGCCGCCACCGCGCCGCCGACCGCGCTGGCCGCGCTGCTGCCGAGACCGCTCCCCTGCGGCAGCCCCTTGTGGAGCCGCATCTCCAGTCCCGCGATCTTGGCCTCCTTGCGGCGCAGCTGGCCGATGACGCTCTCGGCGGAGCGGCCGGCGCAGTTGCGCGCGGGATCCTTGGGAATGCCGCCGATCTCCCCCGTCATGCCGGTGATGACCACCCCCGGCGTGTCGGTGCGGCGGGCGTCGATGATGTCCCCCAGCCCTTCGAGCGCCACCCCGAGGGCGTCGAAGCCGGGTCCCAGGTTGGCGATCGAGGCGGGGGCGAACACCCGCAGCCATCCCTCCCCCGGCGGCTTCTCCGGAACCGGCATCAGATCGCTCACGCGCCCACCGCCTTTCAGAGATACCCCCTGGTCTTCAGGAGCTCGGCGTTCAGGATCGCGGCCCCGGCCGCGCCCCGGATGGTGTTGTGCACCAGCGCCACATACTTGAGATCGAGCACCGGGCAGCGCCTGATCCGGCCGACGCTCACCACCATGCCGCGCCCGGCCATCCGATCGAAGCGGGGCTGCGGGCGGTCCGGCTCGTCGCGCACCACGATCGGGGGATCCGGCTGGCTCGGCAGGCCGAGCCCCGCGAGGGGGGAGCGGTAATCGCGCAGCGCCGCCGCCGCCTCGTCCGGCGAACCCTTCTTCTCCGTCTCGATCGACACCGTCAGGGTGTGACCGTCCGAGACGTGCACCCGGTTGCAATGGGCCGACACCGCGAAGGTCGCGGGCGTGGCGGCGCTCCCCAGGATTTTCTGGGTCTCCGACTGCATCTTCTCTTCCTCGTCGCCGATGTAGGGGATGACGTTGTCCAGGATGTCGACCGACGGGACCCCCGGATAGCCGGCGCCGGAGATCGCCTGCATGGTCGCCACCAGCACGCGGCGGACGCCGAACGCCCGGTGGAGCGGCGCCAGGGAGAGCGCCAGCCCCACGGTCGAGCAGTTGGGGTTGGTGACGATGAACCCCTTTCCCCCGGACCGCCGCCGCTGCCGGTCGATCAGCGTCAGGTGATCCGCGTTGACCTCCGGCACCAGGAGCGGAACGTCGGAGGCCATCCGGTGGTTGCGCGAATTGCTGACCACGCCGCACCCGGCGTTCGCGAACGCCTCCTCGACCTCGCCGGCGACCGCCGCGTCCAGCCCGGAGAAGGCGAGACGCGCCTCGACGCCGGGCACGCAGGGGACGACCATCATGTCCTTCGCCCACTTGGGCATCGGCTCCGCGAGGAACCACCGGACCGCCTGGGCGTAGGGCTTGCCGGCGGAGCGCTCCGAGGCCGCCAGGGCGGTGACGCGGAACCAGGGGTGGCCGTCGAGCAGCGACACGAAGCGCTGCCCGACCGCGCCGGTCGCCCCCAGCACCGCCACCGGGATCCTGCCGTCCTGCCGATCCGTCCTCGCCGCCACGCTCCGGCCCCCCTAGGACGTCCGCGCGATCGAACGCGCCACCCGGATGAGATCCCCGAAGGCCCCGGCCGCGGTCAGCCCGGGCCCCGCCCCCGGCCCGGTCACCACCAGGGGGTTGTCCTTGTAGCGTTCGGTCCGGAACACGAAGACGTTCCCGGGCCCCGAGAGACGGCCGAGCGCCGAGTCGGCGGGGACCTCCACAAGCGACGCCGCGCATCCCCCGTCGACGCGCGCCACGTAACGCAGCCGCCGGCCGCGCCGCGCCGCCTCCTTGAAGCGCCGGCCCATGCCGGCGTCGAGCCCCGCCAGCCCCTTCATGAAACCGGCCACGTCCTTCTTCCCCTCGATGGGGCAGAACGGCTCCAGACGCACGGCCGACGGCTCCAGACCCAGACCCGCCTCGCGCGCCAGGATCAGCGCCTTCCGGGCGACGTCCATCCCGCCCAGATCCTCGCGGGGATCGGGCTCCGTGTACCCCAGGTCCTCCGCCCGCGCCACCGCTTTCGAGAGCTTCTCTCCGGTGTCGAGGGCGGTGCACAGGAAGTTGAGCGTCCCCGAAAAACACCCTTCGATCCCCAGGAGCCGGTCGCCGCTGTCGAGCAGGTCGCGCAGCGTCCCGATCACCGGCAGCCCCGCACCGACCGTCACCTCGCGCAGCCAGAAGCGGCGTTTGCGCCGGCAGGCCTCCGTGACGCGGCGGTACTCGGCGAGCGGCCCGGCGAGCGGCTTCTTGTTGCACGACACGATGTGGAAGCCGGCGGCGAGCGCCTCGAGATAGACCCCCGCCATCCCCTCCTCGGCGGTGGCGTCGACCAGGACCGCGTCCCCCGACAGCCGCCCGACCGCCTCGCGCAGGAGCCGCCCCCCGTCGAGCCCGCCCGACTTCACCGCCCCGCGCCACGACTTCAGATTGATGCCCGCCGGCTCCAGGACACCGGCCGTCCGGCCGGCGATGCCGGCGTACGCCAGCTCGACGCCGAGCCGCTCCTTGAGCGCCGCCCGCTGGCCGGCCACCTGGTCGATCAGGGCGGCGCCGACGGCCCCCTTCCCGAGCTGGACGATGCTCAACCGCGGGGGCATCAGCGGCCCCGGCCCCCGACCACCCGCAGGCGCGGCCGGGGCAGCCGCAGCGCGGCCTTCCCGACGTTCAGCCGGTCGTGGATGGCGCGCACGCCGGCCCGCACGTCGCGCTCCTTGATCACCACGGTGATGTTGTACTCCGACGATCCCTGCGCGATCGCCACGACGTTGACCCGGGCGTCCCCCAGGGCGCTGAACACCCGGCCGGCGATGCCGTGCTGCCCTTTCATCCCGGCGCCGACCACCGCGATGGCCGCCATGTCGCGCTCCACCAGGATCCGGGCGACCTGCTCCCCGAGGAGGCCCCGATCGCGGAAGTCCTTCTCCAGCGCCTTGATGGTCCGCTCGACGTCGGTCTGGCGGATGGCGAAGGAGATGTTGTACTCGGAGGACGACATCGAGATCATGTAGATGTTCGTCCCGGCGTTGGCCACCGGTGTCAGCAGGCGCAGGATCATCCCGGGCTGGCCGAAGATTCCGGTCCCCTCGACGGTCAGCAGGGCCATGCCGTCGATGCTGCTGACCAGGAGCGGCGTGTGGCCGCGGCCCGGACGCGCGGTGATCAGGGTGCCGGGGGCGGCCGGCTTGAAGGTGTTCTTGATCCGGATGGGGATTCCGGCGCGCCGCGCCGGCAGCATCGTCTTGGGGTGGATGACCTCGGCGCCGTAGTGCGCCATCTCCGCCGCCTCCTGGTAGGAGATGCGCGGCACGACGCGGGCGCTCGGAACCAGACCGGGATCGGCGGTGCACACCCCGTCGACCTCCTTCCAGATCCAGATCTCCCGAGCCCGCAGCCCGAAGCCCAGGATGGAGGCGGTGTAGTCGGAGCCGCTCCGGCCCAGGGTCGTCGTGGCCCCCTCGCGGGTGCGGCCGACGAAGCCGGTGACCACCGGCACCACGCCGGTTCGCAGGAGCGGCCGCAGGCGGCGTCGCAGGTTGCGCGTGGTGGCGTCGAAATCGACCACCGCCGCCCCGTGGTTCTCGTCGGTCACGATCAGATCGCGCGCGTCCGCCGCCTGGGCGCGCACCCCGAGGTGCCGCAGATGCGCCGCGACGATCATGGACGACAGCCGCTCGCCGAACGAGGCGACGAGGTCGAGGGATCGCCGGCTCAGCTCGCGCAGGAGGAGGACGCCGTGACAGACCCCCTCCAGCTCCGCGAACAGGGCGTGCAGCTCCCGGTCCAGCGTCTCCGCGCCGGGGCCCTTCGCCGTCAGGAGGGCCGCCGCTTTCCGGTGGCGCGCCTGCAGGCGATCGAGGGCCGTGCCGACGCGGCCGATGCCACCCGCATGCGCCAGCTCCGCCATCGCGAGGAGATCGTCGGTCACCCCCGCCATCGCCGACACGACGACGACCGGCCGGCGCGCGACGAAACGCCGCACGATCGATCCCACCTGCCGGATCTGGGGGGCGCCCGCCAGCGAGGTGCCGCCGAACTTCATGACGATCATGAAGGCTCTCCACCCCCGGCGCGCTCGAGGAAAAAAGAAAGAGGGAGGGTCGCTCCCCTCCCCCTGCATGACGCCTCTCGCGGTCCGGGGAAAAGCGTGGACGATTAAACCGTCGAAGGGGCGCCCGTGTCAACGTTCGCGGCCGTCATGTCCCGGCGGATAAAACGGTCAGTTCCCCTTCTGCTGCCCCTGCTGCTGGCCGCCCTGCTGAACGAAGCCCTTCTGGCCGCCCGCGCCGATCCCCCACTTGTTCGGCTGCCCCATCCCGGGGAACATCCGTCCGGCCCCCGGCTGCGGTCCCAGGCCTCCGAACAATCCCTTCCCGCCGTGCCCGGGACCGAGGCTCTGGGGACCCACGGGCGGCATCTGGCCTCCGGGCGCCTGCGGCAGATCCGCACCGAGATCGAAGACGTGAAACTGCCACTCGGTGACCTCCTCGTGCCCCTTGTAGATCTTGAAGGTCTTTTCCGCGGGGGCGGCGGCCTCGCTCTCGAGCGGCGAGAACTTGTTGTAGGAGAAGGCGCGGCTCACCACGCCGACGATCGGCCAGCCGATCGGCGTCTCGCTCACCCGTTCCTCGTCGTCGATGCCGGCGTCGTCCTCCGGCGCCGGCGGCGGCAGACCGCCCGGCAGCGCCCCGACCGGCATCGCTCCGGGGACCGCTCCCTGCAGGGCCCCCTGCTGACCGGCGG
>JBOGOE010000357.1:0-6905 GCA_050747445.1 Candidatus Polarisedimenticolia bacterium
GCACGCGGTACATGAAGTCGCCGATCGGCTTCGTCAGGGCCGCAAGCACGGCGAAGAGGACCAGGATCTGCGCCCATCCCACGGCGGTCACCGCTCGCCTCCCGTCAGGACCGATCGCACGCCCGGACGTACAACCAGGTGAACGCGAAGAAGACCACCGTCACGGCAAGGAATGCGACGTCCTTCATGGGTCCCCTCGCGTCAGAACACGGCCACCGCGCCGATCAGGAACAGCGTCTGCTCCCGACGGTCGCGGACGGCGGCGCCGGACAGGTCGAGGAGGTCGCCGGCGAAGACCTCGGCGCTCGACCGGTCGTAGCGTCCCTCGAATTTCAGGATCAGTTGCTCCGCGGGGCGGTGTTCGAGGGTCAGCGTCACCTCCCTCAGGATC
The DNA here is from genome assembly GCA_050747445.1 of Candidatus Polarisedimenticolia bacterium. GTDB lineage: Bacteria > Acidobacteriota > Polarisedimenticolia > Gp22-AA2 > Gp22-AA2 > JBOGOE01. The sequence continues at coordinate 392 of JBOGOE010000357.1, forward strand.
TGCGGCGTCCCCGAAATCGCCCCGTCGCCGTCGTCGTAGTACTCGGCCCTCAGAGCGACGGCCGCGCGCGTCCCGGGCGGCGCCAGCCGGGCGTACAGACCGCCGCCCCACCAGCGCGCCACGTCCCCCTGCGGTTGTTCCTCCCGGGCCGCGTCGACGGAGACCCCGAAGCTCCAGGACGGGGTCGCTTTCCAGAGGGCGACCGTGTCCACGAGCGCCCGGAGGTCGTGGTCGTTCTCCGGCAGCTCCGGTCCGACGATCCCATTGAACGACAGGGAGACTTTTTCGGCTTCGCGGGCGAACCGCCAGCCGAGGCTCTTGGCCCGGTTGTTGTCGGCGATCACCTGCCAGCCGTTGAGCAGGTGGACCTCTGCGGACCAGCGCCCGCCCAGTGGACGCGCCAGCTTCACTCCCGTCTGGTAGTAGGGGGACAGCTCGCCGAGCCACGAGCGGGTGTAGTTCCAGTTGTCCTTCGTTTGGAAGGCTTCGGACCCGATGTGGCTGGGATAGACCCCCGCCTCCACCAGCAGCCCCCCCTTCGTCCGGTACTGCAGCGAGGCCCTCACGACGTTCCGCCAGACGTCGGGGTGGGTGGCGACGCCGCGCACTTCGGCGGCGTGGACGACCTCGAGCGCGGTGCCGGTCCCCGCCGCCAGGTGGAAGCCCACCGGCTCCGGCGGCAGGACGAAGTCGATCTGCGCGAGGTTGATGGACAGCTCGTTGTCGCGCTTGGCCGAGGTGCCGAGTCCGGGGAGGAAGTTCGCGTGTTCGGCCGGCTCGTTAAAGTTGCGCGCCGCGACGAGATCGACGAACCCGGAGATTTCCATCCGGCGCGCCGGGTCCGGGGCGGGCGCTTCGCCCGCCGCATCGGCCCCGGCGGGACCCGCGAGCGCCAGCGTGAGGGCGAACCAGGGCGGCGGCTTCACGGGGAGACATGTACGATCTCCCGCGTCAAACCGGCGTTAAATCGGGGCCTCCGGCCATCAAATCGCCGTTCGGACGCCCCGCCGGCCGGTCGTGACGCGCCGCCCGTCTCAGTGCACCCCGCCCATGAGGCGGCGGATCGGCCGGACCAGGAGGAACAGGACCACCGCAGCCCCGATGGTGATGACCGCGACGCCGCCGAACAGCAGCGGGAGGGGCACCGAGGCGCTCAGCGTCGCCGCCCAGCCCGCCAGCTTGTTCCCCGCGGAGATCGACAGGAACCAGACCCCCATCATCAGGCCGACGACGCGGGCCTGGGCGATCTTGGTCACGACGCTGTTCCCCACCGGGCTGAGGCAGAGCTCGCCGGCCACCTGCAGGAAGTAGGCGCCGACCAGCCACCAGGGGCTGACCAGCACCCCCTCGCCGCTCCCGGCCCTCATCCCGGCGGGAAGCAGCAGGACGAACGACGACCCCGCGAGGAGCAGCCCCAGCGCGAACTTCATCGGCGTGGAGGGCTCCTTCGGTCCCAGCCGCACCCAGATCCAGGCGAACACGGGAGCGAGGAGGATGACGAACACCGCCTGGACGGAGAGAAACCAGCTCGAGGGGAAGGTCCAGCCGAACACCGTCCGGTCGGCGTGCCGGTGCGCGAACAGGTTGAGGGTCGAGGCCGCCTGCTCGTAGGCGCACCAGAAGAGGGCGGCGAACAGAAAGAAAATGAACACCGCTCCCATCCGTTTCCATTCGAGAGCGGTGAAGCCAAGAGTCACGGGCTCGGCGGCAGGTGCGGTGGATCGGACGATGCCCCCTGCGGCGCCGCCCTCCATCGCGCCGGGCGCCGGCGCGGAGCCCGTCACGGACACGGGTCGCAGGCGCTCGCGGCCGGCGACGTACTGGACCAGCCCGATCGACATCCCGACGCCGGCGCAGGCGAACCCGGCGTGCCAGTCCACCCTCTCGGCCAGGGCGCCGGCGATCAGCGGGCCGATGAAGGCGCCGAGATTGATCCCCATATAGAAGATGGAGAAGCCGGCGTCGCGCCGCGCGTCGCGCGGGCCGTAGAGCGCCCCCAGCATCGTCGTGGCATTCGGCTTCAGGAGCCCGGTGCCGATGACGATGAGGGTGAGCCCCGCATAGAAGAACGGCAGCGCCCGGAACGCGAGCGTGAAATGCCCCAGGGCGATGATGACGCCTCCGAGCAGGACGCTGCGATAGGCGCCGAGGAATCGATCGGCCACCAGACCGCCGCCGATGGCGGCCAGCCAGATGCTGCCGGTGTAGTTGCCGTAGATGGAGCCGGCGCGCTCGACGTCGAACCCCAGGCCGCCGGCGGCGGGCGCCGCCGTCATATAAAGGATAAGGAAGGCGCGCATTCCGTAGTAGCTGAAGCGCTCCCACATCTCGGTGAAGAAGAGAGTGGAGAGCCCCCGCGGATGCCCGCCCCACCCCGCCGCATCCGGCGCCGCTTCGGTTCCGCGCTCTCCGGCCGCCCGTCCCTCCCCTCCACCCATGCGCCATCCCCCCGATGAAGGGCGCGTGCCTCAACCCCCTTGCCGCGCGCCACCGGGCGATCTTACCCGGGCCGCAGCGAGGCCGCTTCCCTGCCTGCCGTTACCGCTTCTTGAGGAAGGTCCCCCGTTCCAGCTCCTCGAACGCCTGTCGCAGCTCCGCCTGGGTGTTCATGACGATCGGGCCGTACCAGGCGACCGGCTCCTCGAGGGGCTGTCCCGAAACCAGCAGGAAGCGGATCCCCTTGTCGCCGGACTGGACGGTGACCTCGTCGCCGCTGTCGAACAGCACGAGCGAGCGGTCGTCCGCTTCCGTGGGCGGCTTCGTGTCGGCCCAGCCGACCCCTTCCGTCGGCACCGCGAGCGGGCCCGAGGCGTTGCAGAACTTCCCCGACCCCTCGAAGACGTAGGCGAAGGCCCGGCGGTTGGTCGCGACCGGGAGGCTCTTTCTCTTGCCCGCCGGCACCGACACGTCGAGATAGATCGGGTCGGCCGCGATCCGGTCCACCGGTCCCGCCGTGTCGCGATATCGCCCGCAGACGACCTTGACCCGGGTGCCGTCATCCTCGACGACCAGGGGGATCGCCGCCGCCTTCACCTCCTGGTAGCGGGGCGCCGTCATCTTGAGCGACGACGGCAGGTTCGCCCACAGCTGGAACCCGTGCATCCGGCCGTCCTTCTCTCCCTTCGGCATCTCCTGGTGGACGATCCCGCTGCCCGCCGTCATCCACTGCACGTCGCCGGCCGCGATCACGCCCCGGTTCCCCATGCTGTCGCCGTGCTCGACGTTCCCCGCGAGCACGTAGGTGAGCGTCTCGATGCCGCGGTGCGGATGCCAGGGGAATCCAGCCAGGTAGTCCTCGGGGCGGTCGTTGCGGAAGTCGTCGAGCAGCAGGAACGGGTCGAAGTCGCTGGTGTTGCCGAACCCGAAGGCGCGGCGCAGACGCACCCCCGCCCCTTCGATGGCCGGCTTCGCCTTGACGAGCCTCTTGATCGGTCGGATGGACATGGGAGCCTCCCCGGACGCGTGCGTTGATGTCGATCACCATCAGGATACCCCGTCACGGGATCGGCGGACCCGGAGGACGGCGGTCGGCCTCGCGCACCGTCCGGCGCCACAACCTCCGGCCGGTCTCCGTCCCCATCGCCGTCCCGGTCGCCGTCAGCACGACGCGGCCGTCCGGCTCGACGGCCGTCCAGTAGATGCGCGGACCGACGACCGCCGCATCCACCGGCCGTTCCAGCGACCCGATCGGCGCCCCGGTGTCAAGGGCGTACAGGTCGTAGCGCCGCTGATCGTGCGCGCGCCGCAGGAGCAGGTGGCCGCGGTCGAGCGTCACCCAGAGCGCGTCGGTCGCGTGCCCGTGGTCGATATGAAGCGGCGTTCCGGGCTTCCCTCCGCCCGCTTTCCAGCGATGGACGGTCACGTTCTTCGCGTCCGGGCTCAGCTCGAAGAGGTATCTCCGGTCGCCGGCGACGAGCACGCCATCGATCTGGGGCGGCGGCCCGCCCAGCATCAGAGTGGCGTCGGACTTCCGGGCATGGACGGCGATCGGCCGCACGCCCGGCATCGGCGGCGCCGGCTCCGACAGCGGCCGCGGAGGCGCCGGTCCCGGCCGGACCTCGACGCGGCCCGATTCGAGGCCGATGCGCGCCACCCCCTCGACGCGTTCGGCAACGGACGGAGAACGGAACCCCGAGACGTGCCAGCGCGTCGCGTCGTAACGGATTTCCAGTGTGTCCCCCTCGAGCCGCGCGGCGGCCTCGAACCCGGTCGGCGCCCGCGGGTCGCCGCTCCCGGCGGGGGAAGCCCACTGCGGAAGGGGGAGCGTCGCGAGCTCGTAGGTCCGGATCGGCCGCCCCGTGCGCGCGGCGCGCGCCGACAGACGCAGCCTGCCGCCGTCCCCACCTTCCAGGACGAACACCCGCCCGCGCGCCACCAGGAGCGCCCGGGCCGGCGCCGCCGCGCGCCAGAACGATCGACCGGTGGCCGGATCGATCGTCTCCACCCCCCCTTCAGGAGTCCGCAGGCACGCGATCGTCCCGGCGACGTCGACGACCCCCGCCGGTATGAAGACCGGCTCCTCGATCGCCGCCGCGGCGGCGGGGACGGCAGGGGTCGGTCCGGTGGAATCCGGGCGGCCGGAGGTCGCGAAGAGCGCGTCACCGAACGCCAGGATCGACAGCGCCACCGCGACGGCACGCAGCGACGGCGCGCTCCATCCGGTCATCGCGGCACCCGGGAGGCTTCCAGCCCCCTGAGGGCCCCCGGCCATCCGGGATGAAGCGCCAGGGCCTGCCGATAGCGCGTCGCCGCCCGCTCCCGATCGCCCAGGGCGAGATGCATGTCGCCCAGCCAGGTATGGATGTAGGGGAGCTGCGACCGGATGCGCGCCTCCTCCTGGAGCGCCTCGGCGCGCCGGTCCAGGGCGAGAAGCGCGTCCACCTTCATGATGCGGGCGACGGCGGGAGCGCGGCCGGCCCGGATCGCCCGCTCGGACTCCTCAAGCGCGCGGGGGGCCTCCTCCGGCCGCAGGCCGCCGGGACGGAACCGGGCCGGGTCGAGGAGCGCGTAACCATCTCGCTCGACGAGTTCGCGGTGGGGCCCGTCGGCGCGCAGATAGACGAGTGCGGCGTCGTCGAAATAGACCGGCCGCCAGTCCGTCGATTGGCGCAGCAGGCGCGCGGTCTTCAGGTCGCCGCCGCCGACCCAGTCCAGGAGGACGGCCGCGGCGTCCACCTGCCGCAGCATCTCCCCGAGCGCCGCGGGATCCCGGAGGGCCCTGCGGTACCGCGCGTAGAGATCCTCCCCGTAAACGTCGTTGCGGGAATCCATAACCACCCGGACCTCCGGATACAACCGCCAGATCAGATAAGGACCGGCCCCGTAGGAATTGAAGACCGCGCCGCGCACGCCGTTGGCTTCCAGGTAGTCGGCGGCGCCGACCGGTATGTTCCCCGAGAGACCAACCCCGGGGGGCCTGCGGCTGCCCGGCCGGTACGGGTAGCCGTTGAACCCGAACCACGCGGCGAGAGCGAGCGTCGCCAGCGTGGTCAGAGGAAGGAGCGGAATGCGGCCGCTCCGGAGCCCGCGCTCGCGCGCCAGCCACGTGAACGTGGCCGCGAGCGCGGGGAAGGTCGCGAGCGCAAAGTCGGTCACCGCCCGGTTCATCCGGAGCGACAGCGCCAGGAAGATCCCGAACAGCAGGAGGCCGAACGCGCCGCCCGGCGGAACGGCGCGCCGGCGGCGCGCCAGGAACAGCCCCGCGAGCAGCGTCGCCACGCCGAAGACGATCCAGAGGACGTAGTAGCGCGCCATGTAGGTCGAGGCGTACGAGCTCCCGAAAGGGGGACGCCACTCGTAGATCGTTCCCATGAAGCCGCTTCCGGTGAGCCGGAACGGGAAGGCCAGAAGGCGGGCCCCGTACGGGTTCAGGAGGGAGCCGGCGACGAGCCCCGCCGCGAGGAGCGCCAGCCGGCGCGCCTCGCCGGGGCGCCTCACGGCCGACGGACCGGACGGACCCGCCGCCGCGAGGGGCTGCTCCGGCGTCCCGGCGGCCTGCCCCGCCGGCGCGAGCCGGGCGTCGAGAGCCTCCCCCGCCGCCGCCAGCCCGGCGATCAGGGGGCCGAGGAGAAAACTCCCGTGCAGGTTCGCCCAGAGGATCTGGAGGGGCAGCAACGTCCACGGCGAGACGCCGCGGCCGGCGCGCCGGGCCGCCAGGATCAGAAGATAGAGCGCGGTCAGGAGATACGAGAAGATGTGCGGCCGGGGGGCGAGACGCGCCGCCGCGAGCACCATGGCCAGCGCGAGAAGCGGCACGGCGGCCGCGGGCGACGCCCCCAGGAAGCGGGCCGCTCCGTAGAGGGCCGCCGCGGTCAGGAGGGCCGTCAGCGCCGTCAGCCCACCGAGGGCCGCGAACCCGTGCCGGCCGAACCCCCGCTCGACCACGTGGAACAGGACTCCGGAAAGCCACTCGTGGGCGATGAACGGCCGCCCGCGCGCCAGCGCCGAGTAGTCGTCGACCCGGGGGACGCGGCCGGTCTCCATGACGACCGCCCCCGTCTTGAGGTGCAGGAAC
>JBOGOE010000358.1:0-9045 GCA_050747445.1 Candidatus Polarisedimenticolia bacterium
GCTCGCCCGTGGTGGCGCCCGGCGGCCCTCCCGCACCCCCCCTGCCCCCGGGCCCGGGCATCGGCGGGCGGCCGCAATCGAACCCCCAGGGAATCGCCGGTCTGACCCCCCTGACCCTCGGCGGTCAGGCGCAGGCGCCGATGGCATCGCGTCCCGCCGCGCCGCAGGGGCAGGCCGGTGTCGGACCCGGGACGGGCGGGAACCGCCCCGCCGCCGGGATCTACAACCGCGGCGCCCGTGGCAACCGCTTCGGGCAGAACCGGCCCGGAAGACCGGGGAGAGGTCGCCCCGGCGGGATGGCGGCGCAGGCGGCGCCCGCCGGCCCCGCGACGGGCGGCGATGCGGAGACCGCGCCGGATGCCGGTTCCCAGGTCCCGCCGGAGCCCGATCCTGACACTCCCGATGAACCGGACAGCGCCACGGGCGGGGGGGAAGAGGGCTCCCCTGAGCCGGGGAACGACGGCACCCCCGAGGAATAGCACACGGAGCTCCCGGCCGGCTCCCCGCCGGCCGCGATCTCCGGCGTCACCCTCCGTCACCGTCGTCGGTCTCACCGGACCGAATGCCTCCGGCAAGGGGGAGGTCGCGAAGTTCCTCGGCGCGCGCGGTTTCCGGGTCTGCTCCCTGTCCGACGTGGTGCGTGACGAGGCCACACGGCGCGGTCTGGCGCATTCGCGCGGCAACCTGATCCGGGTGGGCGTGGAGATGCGCGCCGCCGGCGGTCCCGGGGCGCTGGCGCGCCGGATCCTGCCGCTCCTGGCGCGACCCTCGGTGGTCGATTCCATCCGCAATCCAGGCGAGGTGGCGGTGCTGCGCCGGCTGCCCCGGTTCCTGCTCCTCGGTGTCGACGCCCCGCCCGCGCTGCGTTTCCAGCGGTCGCTGCGGCGCGGTCGTCTGGGCGACGGCGCGACGCTCGAGGAGTTCGTCCGGATGGAGGCGCGCGAGAACTCGCGGCGGCGCGCCGGTCAGCAGCTGCGGGCGACGTTCAGGCTCGCCGACGCCCGGGTCGACAACGACGGCACCATCGCCGAACTCCACAAAGCGACCCGCCGCACCCTCGGGACGCTGGGGCTGTCGCTCGGCCGCCGCGCCCGCGCCACTAGACCGCGCGCGCCGTCGCGGGTGGCTCAGAAGAGGGCGTAGCGCGGCCGCTTCCGGCGGAACGGGGCGATCAGCGCCATCCCGGCGACGAAGCCGCCGATGTGCGCGTGCCACGCCACGCCGCCCGGCGCGATCTGCCCCGGCATGTAGGAACCGGCGTTGATCACCTGCATCAGGAACCAGACACCGAGGACGATCACCGCCGGAAAGGGAACCACCCGCACGAAGAACAGGACGAAGATCAGGGTCAGGACGCGCGCCGCCGGGAACAGGATCAGATAGGCCCCCAGGACCCCGGAGATGGCGCCGCTCGCGCCGATCATCGGCACCGGCGACCGGGGGGAGGCCGCCACCTGGGCGAAGGAGGCGGCGAGACCGCAGAGAAGGTAGAACAGCAGGAAGCGGCCGTGCCCCATGCTGTCCTCGATGTTGTTGCCGAAGATCCAGAGATAGACCATGTTCCCGAGCAGGTGCATCACCCCGCCGTGCAGGAACATCGCCGCCAGCAGCCGCGTTCCGCCGTCCGCCCAGGCGAGGGGATCGAGCGGATCGAGGCCGGTGAGCCGCACCGGAATGACCGCCAGACCCGGGAGGACCTCCGCCTGCAGCACGCCGGGCGGCAACAGCACCTCCCACAGGAACAGACCGGTGTTGAGCGCGATGAGGGCGATGGTGACGAACGGAAACGAGCGGGTCGGATTGTCGTCCTTGAGCGGGATCATGGCGATCGGGCCGGGGCGCCGGACTATAGCACACCCCACGCTTGACCCCCCCGGAGGCGCGGTCGTATGATGACCGGCCATGTCGCGGGTTCGCAGGGATCCTTAGAGTACTCCCCCGCACCTCCGTCCGGGAGGTCACCCATGTCCGAAGCCATCACCGGAAAAATGAACGTCGGCGCCATCCGCGCCCCCGGCCAGGCGAAGGAAGCGTCGCGTGACGGGGCCCGCCCCGCAGGGGCGGAATCGATCCTGTCGCGGGTCAACGCCCCGGCCGACCTGAAGCCGCTGTCGCTGCGCGAGCTGGAACAGCTCGCGGGCGAGCTCCGGGAGTTCGTGGTGGAGGTGGTGTCGCGGACCGGGGGGCACCTCGCCCCCAGTCTCGGGGCGATCGAGCTGACCATCGCTCTGCACCACGTGTTCGACGCGCCGCGCGATCGGATCGTGTGGGACGTCGGGCACCAGGCGTACGGGCACAAGGTCCTGACCGGACGGCGCGATCGGTTCCATACGATCCGGCAGTACCAGGGACTGTCGGGGTTCGTGAGCCCGCAGGAGTCCCCCTACGACGCCTTCGGCGTGGCGCACGCCAGCACCTCGATCGCCGCCGCCATGGGCATGGTGGTGGCGCGCGACGCCGCCGGCGGGGACTATCACGTGGTCACGGTCACCGGCGACGGCGCCATGACCGGCGGTCTGGCCTACGAGGGGCTCAACAATGCCGGGCATTCCGGGCGGGACCTGCTGGTCATCCTCAACGACAACGAGATGTCGATCTCCCCCAACGTCGGCGCGATCTCGAAGTACCTGACCGGGATCACCAGCAGCCGCGCCTACAACCGGCTCAAGGAAGAGGTGCGCGCCGTCCTGCAGAAGATGCCGCTGGGGGAGGAGGCCGGGGAGCTGGCGCGCCGCCTCGAGCGCAGCATGAAGGAGGTCGTGGTCCCCGGCGGGTTGTTCCAGGCGCTCGGGTTCCAGTACTACGGGCCGATGGACGGCCACTCCCTGCCGGAGCTGATCCAGGTCCTGGAGAACCTCAAGCAGGTCAGGGGGCCGCGTCTGCTCCACCTGATCACCAAAAAGGGGAAGGGGCTGCCGTACGCCGAGGCCAACTCCTGCGTCTGGCACGGCGTCACCGCCTTCGACCCGGTCAAGGGGGTCATGGCGTCGGGCGCCGCGGCCGCCGCCCCCGACTACTCGAAGGTGTTCGCGGAGGCGCTGACCCGTCTCGCGTCGGAGAACGAGCGGGTGGTCGCCGTCACCGCCGCGATGGCGGACGGCACCGGTCTGGCCAAGTTCAAGGAGAAGCACCCGGCCCGGTTCTTCGACGTCGGGATCGCCGAGGCCTACGGCGTGACCTTCGCCGGCGGTCTGGCGATCTCCGGGATGCGCCCGGTCGCCGCCATCTACTCGACCTTCCTGCAGCGGGCCTACGACCAGATCATCCACGACATCGGGGTGCAGTGTCTTCCCGTGGTGTTCTGCCTCGACCGCGGCGGTCTGGTCGGCGCCGACGGACCGACGCACCACGGGGTGTTCGATCTGTCGTATCTGCGGGCGGTGCCGAACTTCGTGATCGCCGCCCCCAAGGACGGCGACGAGTTGTGCGATCTCCTCAAGACCGCCGTCGATCAGGAGGTCTACCCGTTCGCCATCCGCTATCCGAAGCGCAGCAGCCGGACCTACACCAGGGATCGCCCCTACCGCACCCTGCCGATCGGCTCCTGGGAGGCGCTGGCGGAGGGGGACGACGCCTGCGTGCTGGCGGTCGGCTCCATGGTGGAGACGGCGGAGAAGGTGCGCGACATGCTCCGGGAGGAGGGGATCAGCCTCGGCGTGGTGAACGCCCGCTTCGTGAAGCCTCTCGACACCGAGATGCTGCGCGGTCTCGCGGCGCGCTACCCGGTCCTGGTGACCCTCGAGGAGAACACCCTGCGCGGCGGTTTCGGCAGCGGCGTGCACGAGTTCTTCCAGGAGGCGGGGATCGACGTGGGCGGGCTGTGCCACCTGGGCGTCCCCGACCGTTTCGTGACCCATGGCTCCCCGGCCCAGCTCCTCGAGGAGGTCGGTCTGACCGCGCCGCAGGTGAGCCAGCAGATCCGGACGTGGGTCAAGGGGAGGGCATGAGCGGTCCCATCCGGTTCGAGCCCTCCGGCGGTGACCTGTCCAGGACCAAAGCCGACCTGGGAATCGCGTTCCGGTTCCGCCGTGACGGCGGCTTCGCCGGTCCGATCGGCGGCGCGCTCCAGGAACGTCTGGAGCCGATCGTCCGCGAGGACCGCTTCGAAGGCCAGGGGGGGAAGCATCTTCTCTGGCACGCCGCTCCATCCGACCCGTTCGGCTGCCGCCGCTACCTGATCCTGGGTCTGGGGGCGCGCGACGAGCTCACCCTCGAGCGGTTCCGCCGGTTCCTCGGCGACGGGCTGGTGGAGGCGGACCGGCGCGGCGCCGCGAGCGTGGCGCTGCCGCTCCTCGATCGGGGAGCGGAGGCGATCGCGCCGCGCGACGCGGCCCTGGCCACCGCCGAGGGGGTCCTCCTCGGGACCTACCGGTTCGATCGCTACCGCTCCGAGCCGCGCCCCGGGCGCCGCTTCCTGCGCGAAGTCCGGATCGCCGCCGGCGCCGCCCCCCTGAAGGAGGTCGCCGCCGGGATCGCCCGGGGGGAGGTCACCTCCGAGGCGACTAACTTCGCGCGCGACCTGGTCAACGAGCCGGCGGGGGTCCTGACGCCTCAGAAGATGGTGGAAATCGCCCGGGATGTCGCGGCCGCCGCGAAGATCGCCGTCAAGGTCCTGGAGCCGGAGGAGTTGCGCTCGATGGGGATGGGTGGGATCCTCGGCGTCGGCCAGGGTTCGAGACACCCGCCCCGGGTCATCGAGCTGCGCTACCGGCCGTCCGGGAAGCCGCAGCGGCACGTCGCCCTGATCGGCAAGGGGCTGACGTTCGATTCGGGCGGGTTGTCGCTGAAGAGCGGCGACAGCATGGAGACCATGAAGTGCGACATGGCCGGCTCGGCGGCGGTCCTGGCCGCCCTGACCGCGCTGCCGCGTCTGGGGGCGCGGGTCGAGGTCACCGGGCTGATGGGGATGGCGGAGAACATGCCGGGGGGCGCCGCGCTCCGCCCCGGTGACGTGCTCCGGATCCACGGCGGGCGGACGGTCGAGGTGCGGAACACCGACGCGGAGGGGCGGCTGGTCCTGGCCGACCTGCTGTCGTACGCCTCCGGCATCAAGGGGCTCGACGCGGCGATCGATCTCGCCACCCTCACCGGCGCGATCGCCGTGGCTCTCGGCCCGATGGCCGCCGGGGTGTTCGGCAACGATCGGGGGCTGGTCGACGCGATCGTCCGGGCGGCCGGAGGGGCGGGCGAAGCCGCCTGGCCGATGCCGCTCTATCCGGAGTACCGGGAGCACATCCGGAGCGACATCGCCGACGTGAAGAACACCGCCATCCGGTACGGCGGCGCCATCACCGCCGCCCTGTTCCTGCAGGAGTTCGTCCGTCCCGACCTGCCGTGGGCGCACCTCGACATCGCCGGTCCCGCCTTCGGGGACAAGGATTACGCGTACATCAAGAGGGGCGGCTCCGGGTACGGGGTGCGCACCCTCCTCCGCTATCTCCAGGACGCCGCGGCCTGAGACCGGCAGGGAGCCCCGCATGGCCACCCGGCAGCGCCGCCCCGCCCACCGGGAGCCCCGCCGTCCGGCCCGGCGGGAGCCTCGCCGTCCGGTCCACCGGGAGCACCGCCGCGTCGCCCCGGCCGCCGTCCCCTCGGCCGTGGTCACGGTCAGCGACACGCGGGACGCGTCCACCGACACCAGCGGCGCCTTCATCCGGAACGTCCTGCGGCGCGCCGGTCACCCGGTGGTGGACGCGGCGATCCTCAGGGACGATCCGGCACGGATCGCGGCGCACCTCGGGTCGCTCGCCGGGCGCGGCGACGTCCGCCTGGTGCTGCTGACCGGCGGCACCGGTCTGGGACGGCGCGACGCGACCTACGAGGCGATCGACGGGCTTCTGGAGAAACGTCTTGACGGATTCGGCGAGCTGTTCCGGGCGCTGTCGTACCGGCGCATCGGCTCCGCCGCCATGCTGAGCCGGGCGGTCGCCGGGACCTACCGCGGGATGGTGATATTCTCCATGCCCGGCTCGGAGAGCGCGGTGCGGCTGGCGATGCGCCGGCTGATCCTGCCCGAGATCGGCCACCTGGCGGCGCTGGTCGCGCCCCCCGCCTGACCCGCCCGCCGGGCACGCGCGGGCGGACACCCCGGGGACCTCGATGCAGACCATGACGGACGGCGGTGGGGACACCGCGATCGATCGGCTCGCCCCCGACCCGGAGGAGGTGGCGGCCGAGCTCGCCACGCGGGTCGAGGGGGAGGTCCTGTGCGACCCGATCCACCGGACCCTCTACAGCACCGCCGCCTGCATCTACCAGGTCATGCCGCTCGGCGCCGTGGCGCCGCGGCACGAGGCCGACGTCCTGGCGGTGCTCGAGTTCGCAAGGCGTCACCGGATCCCGGTGACCGCGCGCGGCGGCGGCTCGGGGCTCGCCGGCCAGACGCTCGGCCGCGGCCTGATCCTCGACTTCTCGAAACATTTCCGGGGGATCGCCGACATCGACCCGGCGGGCGGGACGGTCCGGGTCCAACCGGGGGTGGTGCAGGCGCGCCTCAACCGGGTCCTGCGCCGGCACGGGGTGCAGTTCGCCCCCGATCCGTCGTCGTCCGCCTGGTGCACCGTCGGCGGCATGATCGCCAACAACGCCGGCGGCTCCCACACCATCAGGCACGGGGCGACGCGCGACAACACCGTGTCGCTGCGGGTGGCGCTGGCCGACGGCGGCGTCATCGACACCGTCGCGATCGATCGCGCCGCGGTCGCGGCGGGCGGCGATCCAGGGACGATGGGCGCGCAGGAGCGGCTGGCGGCCGGTCTGGCGCGCATCGCCGACACCCACCGGAGGACCATCGACGAACGCCAGCCCTCCACGCGCCGCAACTCCTCCGGCTACGCCCTGCGGGAAGCGGTCGACGGCACGGTCGATCTGGCGCAGGTGATCGTCGGATCGGAGGGGACGCTCGGGCTGGTGCTCGACGCCACGCTGCGCGTCCTGCCGATCCCGAAGGAGAAGCGGACCGCGCTCGTCCTGTTCGACGATCTGGCGAAGTGCGGCGAGGCGGTGGTGGAGATCCTGAAGCACCGTCCGGCGGCGGTGGAGCTGCTCGACGCCACCTTCGTCCAGGTGATCCGGGAGGCCGACCCGGCGACCGGCGCCGCGCTGCCGCACGGCACCGAGGCGATCCTGATCGTCGAGATCGACGGCGACGAGGCGCGCGAGGTGGACGACCGGATGGCGGCGATCGCGCGCCGCCTGTCGGGCGGTCTGGCGACCGAGGTGCGGCGCGCCACCCGCCCCGAGGAGACCGCGAAGATCTGGGCGGTGCGCAAGGCGGCCTCGCCCATCCTGTCGCGCCGCGAGGGGACGCGGCGCAACACCCGCTTCATCGAGGACGCCGCGGTCCATCCCGAGCGGATGGCGGAGTTCGTCGCCGGGATGCGGGGCCTGCTGTCGAAGTACGGCCTGCAGGCCGCGATCTTCGGTCATGCCGGCGACTGCAACCTGCACTGCAATCCGATGCTCGACCAGAAGGACCCGCGCGATCTCCGGGTGATGCAGGAGCTGGCGGAGGCGTTCGTCGACCTGGTGATCGGTCTGGGTGGATCGCTGTCGGGGGAGCACGGCGACGGGCGTCTGCGCACCCCGTACCTCCGGCGCGCCTACGGTCCGCTGGTCGACGTGTTCGAGGAGGTCAAGCGGCTGTTCGATCCGGAGCGGCTCCTCAATCCCGGGATCATCGTCCACGACGGCGTCAGCACCCTGACCGACGAACTGCGCTACGGGGAGGGGTACCGCCGGGTGGCCACCTCGACCGCCATCGACGCGGCGGCCTGGCAGAGGGAGATCGAGAAGTGCCACGGCTGCGGCGCCTGCAAGAGCTACTGCCCGGTGTCGGCCGAGACCGGCGACGAGGCGGCGACCGCGCGCGCCAAGGCGAATCTGCTGCGCGCGGTGATCTCCGGACGCCTGGAGCCGGCGGCGCTGATCGACCCCGCCTTCAAGTCGGTGATGGATCTGTGCGTCAACTGCCGTCTGTGCCACTCGGAATGCCCGACCGCCATCGACATCCCCGGCATGGCGGTGATGGCCAAGGCGATCTACGTCCGCGCCCGTGGCAAGGATCCGACCGAGCGGATCCTGACCAGCCCCGGACCGATGCTGCGCGCCGGGACGGCGCTGGCCCCCTTCGCCAACGCGGCGATGCGTTTCGCTCCGGTCCGCCGTCTGATGTCGGCGGTCACCGGCATCGCCGCCCGCCGCGCCATGGAGCCGTTCGCCTCCGACCCCCTGACGACGCGGGTCCCGTCGGTCGATCCGGAGGGACGCAAGGCGGCCTACTTCCACGGCTGCTTCGGCGGCTATCAGGACGTCGAGAACGAGGGGCGGGCCGCGCTCGACCTGCTCGAGGCGCTCGGGGTGGCCGTGGCGGTCCCCCCCCAGGAGTGCTGCGGGATCGCGGCGATCACCTACGGTCATCTGGACGACGTCCGCGCCGCCGCCGCGCGCAACGTGGCGACCCTGCTGGACCTGGCGCGCCGCGGCTACACCATTCTCTACAGCGCCCCTTCCTGCGGTCTTGCCCTGGTGGAGGACTACCCGCGTCTCCTCGGCACGCCGCAGTCGGACGTCCTGGCGCGTCACATCCGCGACCTGCACGAGTACGTCCTGGAGATCCTGGAAGGGGACGCGGCGCTCCGGGCGCGGCTGCGCCCGGTGCCGATCCGGCTCACCTATCACAATCCCTGTCACTTCGAGGCGCGCGGTCTCGGGGAGGCGGTCGTCCGCCTGCTCCGTCTGGTGCCGGGCGTGGAGGTCGTGCCGATCGTCCAGGACCATTGCTGCGGCATCGCCGGGACCTTCGGGATGAAGGAGAAGCACTTCGATCGGTCGATGCGGATGGGCCGGCCCCTGTTCGACGAGATCCACGCCACCGGCGCCGGCGTCGTCGCCACCGGCTGCGGCACCTGCAAGATCCAGATCGAGCAGGGGGCGCGTCTGCCGGTCGTCCACCCGGTCCGGATCGTGCGCGACTCGATCCTGGGACGGACCCTCCCGCCACGTCTGGCGGCCGCCGCCGCGGCGGCCGTAGCCGCCGGTCCGGCC
>JBOGOE010000359.1:0-3101 GCA_050747445.1 Candidatus Polarisedimenticolia bacterium
CTCTGCGTCCATCCCCCGCCTCAGCGACCGGACGCGCGCGCCGCAGCGCCCGAGCCGCGCCCGGATGCCTGCGCCCGCGGCCGCTTCAGGACCAGCACCTCGTCCCGCCCGTCGTCCTCCCGCAGCAGGACCTGCACGATCTCGTCGAGGCTGGTCGGCACGTTCTTGCCGACGTAGTCGGCGCGGATCGGCAGCTCCCGGTGGCCCCGATCCACCAGGACGGCGAGCTGGATGAGCCGCGGCCTTCCGAAGTCGATCAGACCGTCGAGCGCCGCCCGGATGGTCCGCCCGGTGAACAGGACGTCGTCCACCAGAATGATCTTGCGGCCGTCGATCGGGAAGTGGATCTTGGTTTCCTTGAGGACGGCGTGCGGCCCGACGGTGGTCAGGTCGTCGCGGTACAGGGTGATGTCGAGGATCCCGAGCGGCAGCTCGTGCCCCTCGATGCCGCGCACCTTCTCCTGGATCCGCTGCGCCAGCGGCACGCCGCGGGTGCGGATGCCGACCAGCACCAGGTCCTGCACGTCGCGGTGGTGCTCCAGGATCTCGTGCGCGATGCGGGTCAGCGACCGGTCGATCTTCTGCGCGTCCATGACGCTGACCGCGTCCTTCGACGCCACGCCGGCGCGCTCCCCGGCGGCGGCCCCGGCGCCGGTGGAGCGCTTCCCGCCGCCACCCGCCTCCCGGCCGGAGCCCTCGCGTCCCGGGCCCTCCCGGCCCGCAGAGGCGGACATGAAAAAACCCGCGTCGCCGCGGGCTTCGCCGTCGCCTGGATTGTAGGAATCCGCCGCCATCACGTCACCTTCCCGGCCTCTCGGGGCCGGATTTAAAAGTGCTGTCAGCAGGCCCGGGGAGGATAGCCGAGCCTCCGTCCGCTGTCAACCGGAACGGAGCCGCGCGCCCCTCCCGGTTTGAATCCGCCGGGCGCCTTGACTCCCCCGGAGCCGGTCGCTGGACTCCGTCCCGTCGTCCGGCGATTCGCCGTCCGCGTCCTCCTTCTCGGACCTGATCATCGAGCCGGCGTACGCCAAGCCGTGCCCGAGGACGGTCTGCTTCGATATCGAGGGGGACGGGGTCAGGCCGAAGTGCGTGAGCACCCGCCAGCGCCTGACCTGTACGTGCAGCCCCACCTGCAGCGGCACGCCCTGCTGAAGGAGCAGTTCCCGGGGGGCGGCAGCCTCGCCGTCCCCCGGGTCATCCACCCGGCCGCCGCGCCTCACCTCCGGAATACCACGTCCACCACGTTGCGCACGTACTGCTCGTCGGCGATTCCCTCGACGGCGTCGGGAGGAAACTCGACCAGGGGGCGGAAGTGGGCGGCGAGGTCGCGGAACAGGGCGACGCGGGCCTCCGGGTCGAGAGTGTCGCGGCGCAGGACGGCGCGCAGGGCGAGGACCGCCTCCTCGGGGCCGACCTGCTGCCGGAGGCGGGCCGCCAGGTGGGGGTGCTCCCGGAGCGAGTTGTACTTGCCGGCGAGCACCTGATCGAGGTCGGGCTCGGCCGGCCGCAGGGCGCGCACCACGACGGTGCCGGCGGCGACGTCCCCCAGCCGCTGCGCGCGCCGCGTGAGGACCATCGCGGCGCCGCCGACGAGATAGAAGACCGGCAGCAGATCGACGAAGCGGAGCAGGTTGCGCACCACGATCTGGCTGGGCTGCAGGCGGAGCCCGCGTTCGTCCACCACCCGCAGCCGGAGCAGGCGCTTCCCCACCGTCTGGCCGCGCCAGAGCCACTCCGCGAGGATGCCGTAGCCGATCGAGATGGCGAAGTAGGCGACGGCGCCGAACGCGCGTGCCAGGTCGACGCTGAGGACGCCGAACGCCCCCAGGACCGTGCCGATCACGGTCCCGGCGACCGACACGGCGGCGAGATCGACCGCGAAGGCGAGGAAGCGGGTCAGCGGGCCGGCGAGGGGGAGGGAGAAGACGATCCCTTCCGGCGTGCGGATGGTCAGGACGTCGGCTCTCATGACGCCGCTCTCACGAGGGCCCCCTCACGGCCTCCCCCGCGTCCCGCTTCCTTCCCGCCCGCGCCAGGAAAAGGACGAGCAGCACCCCCTCGAACACCCCGAAGCCGATCTTCAGCGAGTACGGCAGGATCGGCTCGTGGTACTGCGACAGGAACGCCTCGACGAACCCGGCCCAGGCCAGCATGACCGTCAGCCCCGCCACCAGCGCCCCGAGGTCCGGGGTAATGCGCCGCAGCCGCTCCCCGAACGGGGTCCGGTCCCCCCAGCCGGCGAGCGCCCCGGCAAGCACCAGACCGGCCTGCCCCGCCAGCAGGAGGGCCGGGATCTCGATGGCCCCGTGCGGCAGGAGCCACCCCAGCAGGAAGCGGCCCTCCCCGGCGAGCAGAAAATCGAGACCGACCGCCCCGAGAATGACGCCGTTGTGGAACAGCAGGATCGCGGTGCCGATGCCGAAGGTCATCCCCAGCCCGAGACAGAGGAGCGACACCCGCGTGTTGTGGGTCGCGAGGAACGCCGAAAACCTCCCGCGGCTCCCCTCGAGCCGGTCGTCGCTCCCGCCCTCCTCCTGCGCCACCCGCTCGGAGGGATGGCCCCGGAGGTGGTCGAACGGCAGAAGCGCCTCCTTGGCCTGCGGGTCGAGGACCAGCGCCAGCCCTCCGAACGCCGCGCCACCGAAGCTCACCAGAAGCGCCAGCGCGAAGGCCTTGAAGTGTCGCCGGAACGCCCGCGGGAATGCGACCCACAGCAGGCGCAGCGGCGCCAGCCGGTGCGGCCGCCGGCGCGTTTCGTGGGTCTCCCCGTAGGCCCGCGACACCAGGGATTCCAGGTAGCGCCGCAGCGCCGGCTCGGCGGCGAAGGTCGCCACCTTCGCCAGATCGGCCGAGGCCCTCTGGTAGAGACCGTGCAGCTCCAGGAGCGCCGCCAGGTCCATGGTCGCCCCGGGATCGTCTTCCAGACGGTCGAGATGCCGTTCCAGCGACTGCCAGTGGGGACGCTCGGCGGCGATGAACCGATCGAGGTCGAGGATCACAGGATCTGCCTGCGTTTCACGTCGGCGTAACGCGACACCAGGTCGGCCGACAGACCGGGGCTGTCGAGCAGAAAGAAGGAGACGCCGCGCACCCGCAGGGTG
>JBOGOE010000360.1:0-5152 GCA_050747445.1 Candidatus Polarisedimenticolia bacterium
CTTCGACACCCTGTGGCGGCCGCTGGTCGGGGGGCGGCGTGCGAGCTATCTCATCTACGCGCTCGACGCGTCCGGCAACATGTTCGCCGCCCAGGACGAGGAGGGGCTGCTGGAGCATCTCGACTACACGCAGTTCGGCGTGGTGCAGGAGTTCCAGCGGATGGGCGGGCAGGCGGCGCTCACCTCCGAGTTCACGGTCACCGGACCGGAGGGTCCGGTGGAGTACATCGCCTCGTTCGACGCGACCGGGCAGGGATGGGGGATCTTCGTGCAGCTGCCGCGCCGGCAGGCCTACGCCACGGTCAACCAGATGGTGCAGACGACGCTACAATGGGCCGGTCTCGCGGTCGGGCTGGCGCTGCTCCTGGCGTACGTTTCGGCGTCGCTGATCACCCGCCCGATCGCGGCGCTGACCGCCGGCGCGGAGGCCTTCGCGCGCGGCGAGCTCGACAACCGGGTCGCCGTCGGCAGCCGCAACGAGCTCGGGGTGCTGGCCGAAACCTTCAACGGCATGGCGCAGCAGCTGCAGAGCTACATCCAGCGGCTCAGCCACGCGGCGCAGGTCAACAACGAGCTGTTCATGGGGACGGTCAAGGCGCTCGCCGAGGCGATCGACGAGAAGGACCCGTACACACGCGGCCACTCCGAGCGGGTCAACCGCTACGCCGTCATGCTCGCGAAACAGCTGGGGCTCGGCAAGAAGGAGATCCGCGAGGTCTACATCGCCTCGTTGTTCCACGACATCGGCAAGATCGGCATCGAGGACAAGATCCTGCGCAAGCCGGCGGTGCTCACCGACGAGGAGTACACGATCATGAAACAGCACCCCGACAAGGGGGCGCAGATGCTGTCCAAGATCCCGGCGATGAAGGACCTCATCCCGGGAATGCGCTTCCACCACGAGCGCTGGGACGGTTCGGGCTACCCGATGGGCCTCAAGGCGGACCAGATCCCGCTGGCGGCGCGCATCGTCGCGGTCGCGGACGCCTTCGACGCCATGACCACCAACCGCCCGTACCAGAAGGGGATGCCCTTCGACAAGGCGGTCGCCCGGTTGTACGAGCTCTCCGATCGCGCCTTCGACCGGCGCGTGGTGAGCGCCTTCGCCGAGGTCTACAAGGAGGGAAAGATCCTGGAGCCCCAGATGGCCCACGAGGAGCAGTGATGCGCCCGTTCCGCGCCGTGCTGTTCGACCTCGACGGGACCCTGACGACCGTCCCGAGCGTCTGGCGGCACATTCACGAGACGCTGGGTCTGTGGCAGGACGAGGCCCGGCTCCACCTGGAGGAGTTCGAGCGGGGGGCGATCGATTACGCGACCTTCTGCGCCCGCGACGCGGCCCGCTGGAAGGGTCGGCCGGAGAGCGAGCTGCGGGCCATCACCGACCGGATCCCGTACCGGCCCGGGGCCCGTGACTGCGTCGAGACGCTGCGCGCCGCCGGTCTGGTCGTCGGGGTGATCTCGACCGGGCTGACCCTCCTCGTCGAGCGGGTGCAGGAGGATTTCGACGTGGCCTACGCGATCGCCAACCGCCTGGTCGTCCGGCGCGGCGTGCTCACGGGACAGGTGAAGATCAACGTCGAGCACGGCCGCAAGGGGGAGGCGGTCGATCTGTTCTGCGGCCAGTTCGGGGCGGACTACCGGGAGGTCATCACGGTCGGCGACAGCGACGGCGACATTTCCATGTTCGAGCATTCCGGCTTTTCGGTGGCGTTCAACCCCGCCACCGAGCGGACCGCCCGCGCGGCGACCGTGACGCACCGGGGGGAGTCGCTCCTCGAGCTCCTCGACCACCTCCCGTTGCCTGGGTTGCGACCCAACTGAGGAGGAACCACGATGGGCGATTCGGAAGAGTCACGGCTTGATCGCGGCAGCGTCAAATGGGCCCTCAAGGAGGCCCTCGACGAGCTCCTCGGCCTGAGCGACGTGCGCATGGCGCCCCGCTTCGAGGGGGGGACCCTGGTCATCCGGCCGGGGAAGAGCGAGGCGCAGGAGAAATCGATCCCGCTCGACGTTTTCTTCCACAAGATCATCATGGCCCGCGACCGCCTGCGCGTCCTGGAGCAGAAGGTCAACAGCCATCCCAAGCTGAGCGACGAGGACAAGGTCGAGCTGCAACAGTACATCACCCGGGTGTACGGGACGCTGACCTCCTTCAACGTCCTGTTCAAGGACAAGGACGACTGGTTCATCGGGGCGCGCGGTCCGGGCGCGCTGCGCGACGACCTGACCTAGGAACCAGCACCGGTGCTCCCCACCCGCGGCCAGCGGCGGATCCTCGACGCCTTCCGGGCGCTCGTGGACGAGAACGGCCGGGCGCCGACCCTCATGGAGGTCGCGCGGCGCTGCGGGCTCGCCTCGCCCGCGACCGTCCACAAGCATCTCCGGCTCCTGGAGGAGCGCGGTCTCCTGCGGCGCCGGGGACGCCGCCGCATCCTCCTGAAACCCGAAGCGACCGCGCGGCCGGCGGTTGCGGCGCCGCTCCTCGGCACCATCGCCGCGGGCCGTCCGATCGACGCGGTGGAGGACCCCTCGCCCGTGTCGCTCCCGGCGGGCCTCCTTCGGAGCGGGCGGAGTTTCGTCCTCCGGGTGAAGGGGGACTCGATGGTCGGGGAGGGGATCCTGGACGGCGACTACGTCGTGGTCGCGGAGCGCCCCACGGCACGCCTCGGGGAAATCGTGGTCGCCCTCCTGCCGGGAGGGGAGGCGACGCTCAAGACCCTGAAGCGCGAACGGGGACGGGTGATGCTGCGGCCGGCCAATCCGCGGCACCGGCCGATCCGCGTCCGGCCGTCCGACCTCCGGATCCAGGGGGTGGTGACGGCGCTGGTCCGGCGCTACGCCTGATACGGCCGACGAGGGGGGACGCCGGCGCCCCGCCGATCGTTACGGACAGGGGGCGGTGTTCGGCTGCGGCAGGCCGTTGCTGGCGTTCCCGAGGGGTCCCTCGCCGGAGAGGTTGCGGCCGGTCGCCAGATAATAATGGCTGCTGCCCGCCCCCGGATCCGCGCCGTCGGTCGCGGTGGCCGAGGGCAGCCCGGCGATCAGACAGGCGCCGTACGCTTCGGCCACCCCGTCGCCGTTGGTGTCGCTGAACGCCCCGAGCGTCCCCCTGTACAGGTTGTAGGCCGCAGCTCCCGGCAGCGCGTCCCACAGGAGCGTGACGGCATCCTGGAAGCGGAGGTTGGTGACCTCCCCCGGGCGCGCCGCGGCGAACCCCGGTGACGAGAGGTCGTAGCCGCCCGCGGCGTTGGGGACGAAGACCATGAGCGCCCCGTTGGTGTCGTTGGCGTGCTCCAGCAGGAAGTTCCCCCCCAGCAGCGGGTCCTGCGCGAACTCGAAATGCTCGTAGACCGCCTGACCCGCCCCGCCCGAGAACGGCAGCTGGTGTGACAGGTCGATCTCCACGGCGGGCTCCGATCCGTCGCCTCCGGGACTGACCCCCAGAACCCCCCACCAGGCCGACACGAACCTCGCCTGGATCTCGACCCTGCCGCTGCGGAACAGACGCAGGATGACGGTGTTGGACTTGAGCGTCTCGATCGACGGCACCCCCTGGACGATGATCTCGAACCGGTCGTTCGCCGGCATCCCCCCGGGGTCGGCCACGAAACGGGTGAACACGTCGAGGGGCCCGCCGTTCGGCCCCTGATTGTCCACCCCGGGATTCATGTTGGTCATCGGCAGCCCGATGCGCGGCGGGACCGGATCGCCCGTCGCGGGATCCGGTCCGAGGAAGTTCCCCGTGTGGGCCCCCGTGCTCGGGGCGAAACCGAACGTGACGTTGCCGTTGTCGCTGACGAAGGCGCTGGTGTACGACGGGCCGTAGAAGGGAAACGAGAAACCGGCGGGGAAGATCGTCTGGACGATCGAGCCGTTCGCCATCCGCAGGGCGGTCGCTCCGACCGGCACCGGCGGCGCGTTGGTGTTGATGAAGATCGAGCCGACGCTGGTCGCCGCGCCGGCGCTGACGTCGACGATGGTCGTCTCGGCCAGGTCGTCCGCCCCGTCCTCGGGACTGCTGAAGAACTCGGGGCGCGGGGTGAACGGCGGCCGGGTCCCGCTGCTGATGTTGCTGTTGAAGATGGTCGTATTGAACCGGTTGTTGTCCCACCAGGAATCGAACGCGGCCGTCGCCGTCCCGTCGAAGTATTCGACCGCCACCATATAGGGGCCCGGCGCCAGGCCGTCAATCTCGAACGACCCCGGCAGCTTTCCGGTCGCCGTGAACCGGGAAACCGAGAAGACCTGCACCCGCTGCTCGCCCGTCGGCCGGTGGATGGCGGTCACGCTGACGCCGTCGGCGGCGGTCGTCGACCCCGGCAGGAACAGCCGGCCGGTGATCCGCCCGTAGTCGGTCGCGAACGAAGGCTCGGGATAGTAACGGGAGGTGGAGGCGATGTCATCCTGGGCGAGGACGCGGAAATCGCGGGCATACGACTCGGTGACGTCGACGAACGGCATCATGGTCGCGATTGGCTGGATGACCGAGGAGTGGGACAGACCGTGGAAATGCCCGAGCTCGTGGACCCCGACGGCGCCGATGTCGAAGGTGGCGGACCCGCCGTCCATCGGGACGTCGACGAAGTCGTTCCCGGCGGCGCACCAGGCGACGTCGGCGTCCACCATGGTGCCGGCGCGCAGGACCGTCCCGTTGGGATAGATCGCCGGGTCCAGGTCGATGATGCCGTCGCTGTTGAGATCCCGATTGGTGGTCGAGAGGGTGAGATCCGCCCGGAGCCGTGTGCTCGGAGTCGTGGCCACAACCCCGGTGGGGCAGAACGTGGCGCTGGTTTCGGCCCACGTCATGACGTGCTCGGCGTCGAGACGCGCCTGGGTCGTGGCGGTGGTCCCGCCGTACGTAAACGCGATCTTCGAGGTGGGGACCTCCTGCCAGGCGTCGAAGGCGAAGGTCAGCACGTCGATGGCGCGCTGCAGGGTGATCGGAGACACCCCGCCGACGCAGGCCGGGTTGCCGTTGTTGCAGTTGTTGAGGACCCCCTGCTGGTTGAGCTTCCAGACGATCGGGATGGCCCGCGCGTCCCACCAGATCTCCAGGATCTGGGTATTCGCCGCGTTGATCTCCTCGAGGTTGCCGCCGGCGCGCGCGGGAGGGGGGGACAGGAACGCCGCCGCCAGCGCCGCCCCGGCA
>JBOGOE010000361.1:0-3061 GCA_050747445.1 Candidatus Polarisedimenticolia bacterium
CGCTCGGCGAGACCGCGCAGGGCGCGGGCGGTCACGTCCGGGAGGGCGCCGTGCTCGAGGTCGACGGCGTGGGCGTGCCCGGCGTCGTCGATCACCACCTGCCGGCCGTGGCGATGGGTGACCCGGCCGGGGACCCCGACGACGACGCAGTCGGGCGGGACATCCTTGACGACCACGGCGTTCGCCCCGACGCGCGTGCGCGCACCGATCCGGATCGGCCCCAGGATCTTCGCGCCCGCCCCCACGACGACCTCGTCCTCCAGGGTCGGATGGCGCTTCCCCTTGTTCCAGGAGGTGCCACCGAGCGTGACGCCGTGATACAGGGTCACGTTTTCCCCAATCTCGGCCGTCTCCCCGATGACCACCCCCATCCCGTGGTCGATGAAGAACCCCGGGCCGATCCGCGCCCCCGGGTGGATCTCGATGCCGGTCAGGAACCGCCCGGCGTGGGAGGCCAGGCGACCGAGGGAACGCAGGCGGACGCGCCACAGGAGATGGGCGAAGCGATGGCACCAGATGGCGTGCAGACCGGGATAGGCGAGGAGGATCTCGAAGCCGTTCCGGGCCGCCGGATCCCGGTCGTAGATGGCCCGCAGGTCCCGTCTGAGCGTCGTGAACATCGGCCCGTCCCCGCCGGGACCCCCCTCAGACCGCGAGGTCCTGGTACAGGGCGGTCGACAGATAGCGCTCGCCGAACGAGGGGATGATCGCGACGATCAGCGCGCCGCGGTTTTCCGGCCGGCGCGCCACCTGCTCCGCCGCCCAGATCGCGGCGCCCGACGAGATGCCGACCAGGAGTCCCTCCTCGGCCGCCGCCCGCCGGGCCATGGTCATGGCGTGCTCGGCCTGGACCTGGATGATCTCGTCGATGATCCGGGTGTTGAGGATCTTCGGGATGAAGCCGGCGCCGATCCCCTGGATCGGATGCGGGCCCGGCTTGCCGCCCGACAGGACCGGCGAGGCGGCGGGCTCGACCGCGACCACCTTGAAGGACGGTTTGCGCGCCTTGATCACCTCGCCGACGCCGGTGATCGTGCCGCCGGTGCCGACCCCGGAGATCAGGATGTCGGCCTTGCCGTCGGTGCCCCCCCAGATCTCCTCCGCCGTGGTGCGGCGGTGGATCTCGGAGTTCGCCGGGTTCTCGAACTGGTTGAGCATCAGGTAGCGGGAATCCTTCTGCGCCATCTCCCCGGCCCGCGCCATGGCCCCCTTCATCCCTTCGCTGCCGGGGGTCAGGATCAGCGTGGCGCCATAGGCGCGCAGGAGCATCCGCCGCTCCTTGCTCATGGTCTCCGGCATCGTCAGGGTCAGCTTGTAACCGCGCGCCGCGGCGACGAACGCCAGGGCGATGCCGGTGTTGCCGCTGGTCGGCTCGACCAGGATGGTGTCCTTCCCGATGAGGCCGTCCCGTTCCGCGGCCTCGATCATCGCCAGACCGATCCGATCCTTGACGCTCTTCGCGGGGTTGTTGTACTCGAGCTTGGCGACGACCGTCGCCCCGGCGTCTCCGATCATCTTGCGGAGCCGCACCAGCGGCGTGTTGCCGACAAGCTGCGTCACGTTCTCGGGAATGGCCACGGGGCGCTCCTTGAGAAGGCTTCCTGTTTCCGTTGAGCGCCCATCATACCCGAGCCCGGCCCCGCCGCCAGGCCCGGGGCCCTGCGGCGCTCAGCGGACGCGCCGCATCCAGAAGCTGCCGGGCCACTCGCGGTCGCGCGCGTAGGAGGGGAAGGCCCGTTCCAGCCGATCGGGATGCGCCAGGTGGGCTCCGCCCGCTACCTGACCGCCAAGGGACGGCTTCACCAGGAATGGCCTGATAGCTCGCCAGATATTTCGGGGGACGCTTAAAACGACCATCGGGTTTCACTCGCCCGAGGGCGGGTGCAGCCGGCGGCCTGCCGCGGCGCAAGAGAGTGGTGCCCCGCCGCCGCAATCGCCGTATATTCCGGCAATCATCCGGCGCGTGGGCTGCTCGGGTGGTCACCGGAAACCCCTCTATTGTCAGGAGACGTCGGCCATGATGCCTGAGCAATCAAGGAGAAGGTCTGTTTCGCTGCTCGCCGGTCTCGCCCTCTGCCTGGCCGGCCCGGTGGTATCGGGTGTCGCCTTGGCGCTGGCCGCCGAGGCGTCCGCCCCCGGACGATCGGCGGAGCATCGCCCGACGCGCGGCGTGGGGATGCTGCGTCACTGGAACGAGATCGCCATCGACTCCAGCGGTCTCGACCACACCCCCGTGGCCCCGGGCGAGGACCGGGTGTTCGGGGAGCAGTTGGGACCGGGGCGCGCCAGCCGGGCGATCGCCATCGTGCAGGTCGCCGTGTTCGAGGCGGTCAACGCGGTCGCCGGCGGCTATCGCAGCGAGCACGGAATCCCCAGAGCGCCGCGGGATACGAGCGTCGAGGCGGCCATCGCCCAGGCGGCGCATGACACGCTGGTGGCGGTCTTTCCCTCCCAGGCCGGGACCTGCGACGCCCACCTCGCGGCGGATCTCGGGAAGATGATGCACGGGACCCCCAGGACGAAGGGGATCGAGGTCGGGCGCCGGGTCGCCGCGGCGGTCCTGGCCCGGCGGGCGCACGACGGCTCGGAGATCCCCGAGCCCCTCCTGGGCGTCGACTACTTCCCCGGCCCCGACCCCGGGGTCTGGCGGCAGGATCCGATCAGCCTGCTGCCGCCCGCCATGGGGGCGCGCTGGGGCGAGGTGCGGCCGTTCGTCCTGCAGTCGTCGGACCAGTTCCGGGTGCCGCCCCCGCCGGCCCTCTCCAGCCCCGAGTACGCGGCCGCGTACGACGAGGTGAAGCGCCTGGGCGGCGACGGCATCGTCACGCCGACGGAACGGACGCCGGACCAGACGATCGCCGGTCTCTACTGGGCCTACGACGGGACACCCAGCCTGTGCGCCCCGCCGCGGCTCTACAACCGGATCGCCATGCAGATTGCCGAGGCGATGGGAACCGACGTCGCCGGGACGGCCCGACTTCTCGCGCTGGCCAACATGGCGATGGCCGACGCCGGCATCGCCATCTGGGAGTCGAAGTACCACTACAAGTTCTGGCGTCCG
>JBOGOE010000362.1:0-4864 GCA_050747445.1 Candidatus Polarisedimenticolia bacterium
GGGACACGCCGGTGCCGCGTCCGCGGGGCCGCGGCGCGACCCGCTTCGCCGCCCGACCCGCGGCCCGCGGCGATCAGGCGATCGGGGTCGCGGTCTTGCGCGGCGGGTTGAAGAAGGGCAGCGGCACGACCTTCACACCGACGGTGCCGCGGGTCGCCTCCACGGTCATTTCCATCCGCAGCCGGGTGCCCGGCTCGGCGTGCCCGGGTGGCACGCTCGCCAGGGCGATCATGCTCTTGAGCGTCGGCGACCAGGTCGTCGAGGTGGCGCGTCCCACCTGGCGGCGCCCCGAGAAGACCGGAACCGCGGTCCGCGACGCGGTCCCCGGCACCGAGGGGGTCAGCCCGAATCGCTCGAACAGCGTCTCGACGTCGGACCAGTCCACCGCCAGCCCCGCCAGGACCCGACCCGGCCCGCGGCGGTTCGCCTCGACGAGCGCGTCGCGCCCGACGAAGTGGGGCTTGTCCAGGTGGACGAGCTTGCCGAGGCCGATCTCGTACGGGGTGTAGCGCTGCGCGTCGATCAGGGCCCGGCGGCTGCTGGTGTAATCCGCCTCGATCAGGATCAGACCGGCCTCGATGCGCGCCACGTCGAGCGCCAGCATGCCGGCGGCGTGCAGGTCGAAGTGGCGGCCGGTCTCGGCGAGCTCGTCCCAGACCTTGACCGCGTCCTTCCACGGCATCCAGATCTCGTACCCCAGGTCTCCCGTGTAGCCGGTGCGCGAGATCTCCACCGGGACGCCCGCGATGGTCCCGCGGGTGATGCGGAAGTACTTCAGACCGGCGATGTCGGCCTGGGCGGCCTTCATCAGGAGGCGCCCCGAGGTCGGACCCTGGAGCGCCAGCGCCGCGACCTTCTCCGAGACGTCCTCGATGCGGACCTGCATGCCGGGGGCGTTCAGGTGCAGCCAACGGAAGCTCGGATCGGCCGCGGTCAGGCGGAACTCGTCCGGTCCCAGCCGTTGCACCGTGCCGTCGTCGATGACGTGCCCGCGCTCGTCGCACCAGACGGCGTAGGCCACCTGCCCTGGCGCGACCCTTGCGAGATCGCGGGTGACGATGCGGTCCAGAAGGCGCGCCGCGTCCCGGCCGCCGACGGCGTACTTGTAGAGGGGCGAGATGTCGATGAGGGCGCAGGCCTCGCGGATGGCGTTGTACTCGTGCTCGTGGTGCATCTCATAGACGCTCGGCGCGTAATACCCCGACCATTCCCGGTAGTTGAGGCTTTCGCAGAGCTTGATGGTCCTCTCGTGAACGGCGGTTCCGATCGGCACGGCCCCTCCCCGGTCCCCTCCGGACGCGTCGCGGTGTTCGTGGAGGCGGGATTATAGCAAGGGGGCCGGCCGCGGCGACGGGTGTTTCACGGGACGTTCCGGGCGCCGCTGTCGCGGCCCGTGAAATGAATGCCGCTTTTCTGCCGCCGCCGCTTGCGCGCGCCGACGGCCCTTCCGTACAATGAGCGCCCATTTCGCAACATGAGCAACCGTTGCACGTTGTGGGAGAGCCACGACGCGGGAGAGCCCATGAACTCCAGGTACGACGTCATCGTCATCGGCGGGGGGCACAACGGGTTGGTCAACGCCGCCTATCTCGCCCGCGCCGGCAAGAAGGTCCTGGTGCTGGAGCGCCGGCACGTCCTCGGCGGCGCCGCGGTCACCGAGGAGATCTTCCCGGGCTTCAAGTTCTCCGTCTGCTCGTACGTGGTGTCGCTGCTGCGGCCGGAGATCATCCGCGACCTCGACCTGCCGCGTCACGGTCTGGAGATCCTGCCGCTCGACGGCACCTTCACGCCGAAGCCGGACGGCGACTACTTGTGGCGCGTCAACGACCACGGCCGGACGCACCGGGAGATTGCGCGGCATTCGCGCATGGACGCCGAGGCCTACGACGAGTTCGGCCAGGCGATGCTCCAGATGTGCCGCTTCGTCAAGCCGATCCTGGCGATGACGCCACCGGATCCGACGTCGCTCAACCTGAAGGACCTGTCGAAGCTCCTGTTCCTGGGGCGGCGGTTCCGCGACCTGCCGTACCAGGACAAGTACAACCAGGTCCAGCTGATGACCATGAGCGCCGTCGATTTCCTCGACCAGTGGTTCGAGACCGACGTCCTCAAGGCGACCATGTCGGCCTCCGGGATCATCGGCACCTTCCTGGGGGTCCGCTCCCCCGGCACCGCCTACGTCCTCCTGCACCACTACATGGGGGAGATCGACGGCGCGTTCCGCGCGTGGGGCTTCGCGCGGGGCGGGACCGGCGCGATCTCCAACGCCATCGCCGCCGCCGCCCGCGAGGCGGGCGTCGAGATCCGCACCAAGGCCTCCATCGGCCGCATCCTGATCAAGGACGGCAGGGCGAAGGGAGTGGCGCTGGATAACGGCGACGAATTCCACGCCGAGGTCGTGTCGTCGAGCCTCGACCCCAACCGGACCTTCCTGCGGCTCATCGAATCGAAGGAGCTCCCCGGGGAGTTCGTCGAGGAGGTGCGGCGCTACAAGTACCGCGGCTCCTCGGGGAAGGTCAACCTGGCGCTCGACGGTCTGCCCGACTTCAAGTGCATGCCCGGCCCCGGGGCCCACCTGCGCGGGGCGATCTCGATCTCCCCGAGCGTCGAGTACATGGAGCGGGCCTACGACGACGCCAAGTACGGAACTTTCTCGCGCCGCCCGTACATCGACATGGTGATCCCGTCCCTCACCGATCCGTCGGTGGCCCCGCCCGGCAAGCACATCCTCTCCTGCTTCGTGCAATACGCCCCCTTCAAGCTGAAGGAGGGACCGGAGGCCTGGGTGCAGAAGGGGGAGGCGTTCGGCGACACCGTCGTAGACACCATCTCCGAGTACGCGCCCAACCTGAAGAGCCTGATCCTCGGCCGGCAGGTGGTGACCCCCCTGGACCTCGATCGGGAGTTCGGGCTGACCGAGGGGAACATCTTTCAGGGAGAGCTGTCGCTGGAGCAGCTGTTCTTCCTGAGACCGGTGCCCGGCTGGGCCAAGTACCGGACCCCCGTCCGCAACCTTTATATGTGCGGTTCGGCCACCCATCCCGGCGGCGGGATCATGGGGGCCCCGGGCCGGCTCGCGGCGGACGCGATCCTCCAGGATTACCGGAAGGGGGCGATCTGAGCCATGGCGGAGCGCGACGTCGTCCTCATCGGCGCGGGGCACAACGGCCTGGTCACCGCGTTCTACCTGGCGAAGGCCGGGCTCCGTCCCCTGCTTCTGGAGCGCCGCGCGGTGGCGGGCGGCTCGGCGGTGACCGAGGAGTTCCACCCCGGCTTCCGCGTGTCCAACGTCTTCCACACGGTCGGCCCCATCCATGCCTCGATCGCTCGGGACATGGGGCTTCGCGGCCACGGTCTGGAGATCCTCAGCCCGCCGGCCCGCCTGTTCGCGCCGGCGCCCGACGGCCGGCATCTGGTCCTGCACGACGACGCGGCGGCGACGGCGCGCAGCATCGCGGCGCTGTCGCCCCGGGACGCCGAGCGCTACGCCGAGTTCCGCCGGGTGCTCGGCCGCCTGGGGGAGTTCCTGTCGCAGGTCCTGACCATCCTCCCCCCCGACATCGACCGGCCGACCGCCGGCGATCTGTGGAACCTGCTGGTGGTCGGGAAGGGGCTTCGCGGGCTCAACCGGAAGGACCAGTTCACCCTGTTCCGCTGGGGGCCGATGGCGGTCGCCGATCTCGTGGCCGAGCACTTCGAGACGGAGCTGCTGCGGGCCGTGATCGCCGCCCGCGGCACCTTCGGGTCCTTCCTCGGCCCCTGGTCGGCCGGCACCAGCACGGCGCTTCTGCTGCGGGCCGCCTCCGACCCCCACCCCGCGGGACCGTCCGCCTTCCCGCGCGGCGGCATCGGCGCCCTCACCGGCGCGATGGCCAAGGCCGCGCAGGCGGCGGGCGCCATAATCCGGACCGGCGCGGAGGTGGAGCGGATCCTGGTGCGCGACGGACAGGCCGCCGGCGTCGTCCTCAAGGGGGGCGAGGAAATCCCGGCACGCGCCGTGATCTCCAACGCCGATCCAAAGCGGACGCTCCTCGGTCTGCTCGACCCGGCCCACCTCGAGCCGGACTTTGCCTTCAAGATGAAGAACTACCGGATGCCGGGAGTCCTCGCCAAGGTCAACCTGGCCCTCTCCGGGCTGCCGTCGTTCCGCGCCCTGCAGGGGGCGGCCGGCGCCGATCCGCGGGACCTCCTCGCGGGGCGGATCCACATCGGCCCGTCGATCGACGATCTCGAGCGGGCCTTCGATGCCGCGAAATACGGCGGCTTCGCGGAGCGGCCCTGGCTGGAGGGACAGATTCCGACGCTTCTCGATCCGTCGCTCGCGCCCGCGGGGCGGCACGTCATGTCGATCCACGTGCAGTACGCCCCGTACCGGCTGAAGGGGGCCGACTGGGCGGGACGGCGCGACGCGCTGGGGGAGACGGTCCTCAAGACATTGGCCGAGTACGCTCCCGACCTGCCGGGGATGGTGGTGGGCCGCCAGGTGCTGACGCCGGCCGATCTGGAGACGACCTACGGCCTCACCGGCGGCCACCTGTTCCACGGCGAGCTGGCGCTCGATCAGATCTTCACCATGCGGCCGCTCCTCGGCTGGGCCCGGCACAAGACGCCGATCCGCAGCCTCTATCTGTGCGGCTCGGGCACCCATCCCGGCTCCGGTCTCAACGGGATCTCGGGGGCCAATGCCGCCCGGGCGATCCTGAAGGACCTGCGCTAAGGCGGCCTAGACGCGCCGGTCCCGAGGGCCGTAGTTCCCTGCTGTCAGTTCCCTGAAACCCTGACACGGGAGGCCCGCATGCCCCGACCGATGCCACGCCGTGCGACGGCGACCGGCGCCGCCGCCTTGACCCTCGCTTTCCTCGCG
>JBOGOE010000363.1:0-7937 GCA_050747445.1 Candidatus Polarisedimenticolia bacterium
CCGCGGAGCGTGCCGCCGCGGTCGGCCCCGCGGGCGGGGCCGGCGGTGCCGCCCCGGAGGGGCCGATCCTGCCGATCGTGCTGGGCGTAAACGAGGCGGCGCTCCGGGCCGCCGCGCGGCTCCAGGAGATCGGCTTCGACGTCCGGGCGGTGCGCCCCCCCACCGTGCCCGAAGGGACCGCGCGGTTGCGGGTCACCGTCACCTGGAACGCCGATCGGGTGACGCTGCGGCGCTTCGCCGCCGCCCTCGGCGGAGCGCTGGCGGCATGAGCCCGGGGGCGTCCCGCCGCGGGGTGTTCGTCACCGGGACCGACACCGGCGTCGGCAAGACGGTGATCGCCGCGCTGCTCTGCTCCGCCCTGCGCCAGGCGGGCCGCGCGACCGGGTATTTCAAGCCGGTGCAGACCGGACCCGACGACGATACCGGCACCGTGGCGCGGCTGGCCGGGCTGGAGGGAGAGGCGCTGGCGGCGCCGGTCCATCGCTTCCGGTTGCCGGCGGCGCCGTCGCGCGCCGCGGCGGCCGAGGGGACGGCGATCCGGATCGGGACGATCGCGGCGCGCTGGAACGGACTGCCGCCCGGTCTCTGGGTGGTGGAGGGGGCGGGGGGCCTGCTGGTGCCGCTCGGCGGGCGCGAGACCATCCGCGATCTGATCGGGGCGATGGGCCTGCCGATCCTGCTGGTCGCCTCGACGCGGCTCGGCACCATCAACCACACCCTGCTGACGCTCGAGGCGGCGCGACATGCCGGTCTGGCGGTGGCCGGAGTGGTGCTCAACGGTGACGCCGACGCCGGTCTCGGGGAGACCATCCTGCGCTTCGACGCCGGGCCGATCCTGGCGGAGGTCCCGCCGATCGCGCCGCTCGACGCCGGGACGGTGGAGCGCGGTGCGGCGGCCGCCTTCCCGGCATCCGGTTTCGCGACCATCTTCGGCCCCGAGGCGGCGGCGCCATGACCCGCGAGGGCGGCGCCGGGACGCCCGGCGGCGGGCGCGGGTCCGATCTCGCGGCGCGCGACGCGCGGGTCGTCTGGCACCCCTACACGCAGCACGGGCTGGGGATCGCGCCGCTGCCGGTCGCGGCGGCGCGCGGCGCGTATCTGGTGCTGCACGACGGGCGGGAGATCCTCGATGCAATCTCCTCCTGGTGGGTCGTCCTGCACGGTCACGCCGAGCCGCGCATCGCCGCGGCGATCGCGGCGCAGGCGGGGCGGCTCGACCAGGCGATGTTCGCGGGATTGACCCACGAGCCGGCGGTCCGCCTGGCCGAGACGCTGGTGGCGGCGGCGACGGAGCGCGGTCTGCCGCTGGCGCGCGTGTTCTTCTCGGACGACGGCTCGACCGCCGTCGAGGTGGCCCTCAAGATGGCGTTCCAGTACCACCGGCAGACGGGCGCGGGGGAGCGGCGCCGCTTCGTGGCGCTCGCCGGCGCCTATCACGGCGACACGCTCGGGGCGATGGCGGTCGGGGACCCGGAAGGGTTCGCGGCGCCGTTCCGGCCGCTCCTCATGGAGGCCGATTTCGTCGCGCCGGGGGACGCCGCGGCGCTGGCCCGTCTCCTTCTCGAGGGGCCGCCGCGTCATGCCGCGCTGATCGTCGAGCCGCTGGTGCAGGGGGCCGGGGGGATGCGCTTTCACGAGCCGGCCTTCCTGCAGGAAGCGGAGCGGCTGTGCCGCGCGACGGGGACGCTGCTGATCTGCGACGAGGTGTTCACCGGCTTCCACCGCACCGGGACCTGGCTGGCGAGCGAGCAGGCCGGGGTCCGCCCCGATCTGCTGACCCTCTCCAAGGGGCTGACCGGGGGTTTCCTGCCGCTTGCCGTCACCCTGGCGACCGCGGCGATCTTCGAGGCCTTCCTGTCCGGGGACCGGACCCGCGCCTTCCTGCACGGTCATTCGTTCACCGCCAATCCGCTCGGCTGCGCCGCCGCGCTCGCGTCGTGGGAACGTCTGCAGGAGCCGGACTGCCGGGCGCGGATCCAGGCGATCGGGGCGCGCACCGCCTCCCATGTGGAGCGGCTGCGCGTCCACCCCCGCGCCCGCCGGGCGCGCTCGCTCGGCACCATCGGGGCGGTCGATCTCGAGGGACCGCCGGGGTATTTCTCGCGGCTGGGACCGCGTCTGGCGGCGCGGGCGCTCGAACGGGGCGTGCTGCTGCGACCGCTCGGCAACGTCCTGTACGCCGTCCCGCCCTTGTGCGTCACCGACGCGGAGATCGACCGGATCTACGCCACCATCCTGGATCTCCTGGACGAGACCGGAGAAGCGGCGTGAACGCGCCGGCGCCGGCCGCCATGGACCCGCTCCTGGAGCGCCTGGCCGCCCCGGCTCGGTCGGCAGGGGAGTGACCAGCTTCCGACCGTTTCTGTGCGGATTCCGGACTCCCACCGCAACTCCCTGAAGGACGGGGCTTAGCGCCCGGCGTCGCCGCGTCCGGCGGCGGCGATGGCGAGAACCCCGACACGCCCGCCCCGTTTTCCGTTTCGTAACGCCCCCGGAACGACCTCAGAAGCTCGCGTCCATCAAGGGTTTCCAGCCAATTCTCCCGCGCGTCCCGGTTGGCAGGGGCCTTGCGATAGTCCCCGCTGCCGGGTGGTCTGCACGCCCGGCCAGAGGGGAGACAACTCGATGAGCATGCGCGGGTGGTTCGAAACACTGAAGAAGGGGGCGGGGATCGCGACCGCGTTCTTCTTGATGTGCGCCCTGGCGGGCCCGGCGGCCGCCCAGGCGACCCGCGGCCAGGACAAGCTTTCTCCCGAGCTGGCCGAGCGGGTGGGCAGGGCCGGCGGTGACGATCTGGTGCCGGTGATCGTGCAGACGAAGGAGGGCCCGAGCACCGGGCACTACACGCGGCTGCACGGGCGGGGCGGCTACGTCAAGTTCCGCAACGCCTCCGTCCCCGGCTATTCGGGCCGGGTGCCGGCGTCGCAGCTGGCGGCGCTGGCGGAGGACCCCGAAGTCCTGAGGGTGTCCCTCGACAATGAAGTGAAAGCCCACATGGACGTGGCCGCCCGCGCCGTCGGCGTCAATCTGCTGTCGCAGACGTTCGGGAGCCTCGCCGGGTCGCTCGACGGCCGCGGCGTCGGCGTGGCGGTGATCGACACCGGTTCCTGGAACCACGAGGATCTCAAGGCGCCCTCGAGCCGCCTGGTGCGGGTCGAGGTCTCCAGCAGCACGAACACGGTGAACGACCAGTACGGTCACGGCACGCACGTCGCCGGGATCATCGGCGGCAGCGGGTCCATGTCGGGCGATCTGCTCTCGTACCGCAACTTCGCCGGCCTGGCCCCGGGCGCGACCCTGGTCGCCATCCGCGCCCTCGATGCCGAGGGGAACGGCTACACCTCCGACATCATGGCGGCCGTCGACTGGGCCATCGCCAACCGTGCCCAGTACAACATCCGGGTGATCAACATGTCGCTCGGCCACCCGGTGTACGAGTCGTACGCCACCGACCCGCTCTGCCGCGCCGCGCGCGCCGCGCACGACGCCGGGATCCTGGTCGTGGTGTCGGCCGGCAACGACGGGGCGGTGGGGAGCGGCTTCGGGACCATCACCAGCCCGGGGAACGAGCCGACCGCGGTCACCGTCGGCGCCATGGACGACCGCAACACCGCCGACCGGTCGGACGACGTCCTGGCCTGGTACTCGTCCAGGGGGCCGAGCCTCGTGGACCACGTCGTGAAGCCGGACCTGGTCGCCCCGGGCAGCCGCATCGTGTCGCTGCGGGCCACCGGGTCGTACCTGGACACCAATTACCACGCGTTCACCCTGAAACTTTCGGAGTACAGGCTGGCGAACGGCTCGTTGAACCAGGACGGCTACTACTACGAGCTGTCCGGGACCTCGATGGCCGCCCCGATGGTCGCCGGGACCGCGGCCCTGATGTTCCAGAAGGAACCGGGGCTCAATCCGGACACCGTCAAGGCCCGGCTGATGGCGTCGGCCATCAAGGACACGAAGCTGATCTTCGAGACCGGCGCCGGTTACCTCAACATCCCGGGCGCCCTGTCGGCCGGGGGCTACACCGGCTACGCCCCGTCGCCGACCGCGGTGCTCGGACAGGACGGCGAGATCTACATCGTCAGCGCCGACGGTCTGGTCTGGGGCGGCTCGTGGGACCTGGGCCTGATCTGGAACACCCTCGGTCTGGTCTGGGGCGGTTCCTGGGATCTGTCGATCATCTGGGGCATCGGCAAGGGGCTGGACTACGGCTTCGTCCTCACCGAGCTCGATGAGGCGGTGGTCGGCGCCGACGGGTTCATCTGGAACAAACCGGGCGGCAAGGGCGCGGGGACCAAGAGCGTGGTGGACAACACCGAGGTCACCGCCGACTCGATCATCTGGGGCATCTTCGGCTGGTTCGGCGGGTTCCTGAACTCGACCAGCGGAACGATCGAGACCCAGGGAGCGGTGTGGAAGAAGAACGGGCGCTGAGCCCGGGACCACGGCTTCATCTCAATCGACCCGAAAGACGGCCGCGCCGACCCCTCCCCGGCGCGGCCGTCGCCTTTCGGACCGGCAGTTCGATGTTGACAGGCCGCCCCCACCGCCGTAGGATTCCCGGGCCATGTACCGCGAGCCGGCCCGTCACGGTCATCATCACCACCACCGGTGCGTCCGCGCACCGCGGGGGATGATCGGCCGCCGCTCACGGTAACCTCCCCCCAGCCCGGACGCACTCCGGAACCCCGACCCGAAGAGCGGTACCATCGCCCCCGGAGCCGCGACGCCCGGGACGGCCCGATCGGAATGGACGACGCATGCCGCAGACGCTGAGACTCGCGCTTCCCAAAGGCCGGATGACCGACGAGGTGGTGCGACTCCTGGCCGCCGCCGGGGTCACCCTCAAGAGCGACGGCCGCTCCTACCGTCCCCAGGTCTCCGAAGCGGAGATGGAGGCGAAATTCCTCAAACCGCAGAACATCCCGCGCCTGCTGGAGATCGGGGCGCACGACTGCGGCTTCACCGGGCACGACTGGGTGGTCGAGAGCGGCGCCGACGTGGTCGAGCTTCTCGACACCGGCCTCGACTCCGTGCGTCTGGTGGCCGCCGCCCCGGAGGGGACCGCGGTCTCGCTGTTCGCGCTCGATCGGCCGATCGTGGTCGCCTCCGAGTTCGAGACGATCACCCGGCGCTACATGGACGGCAAGGGGCGCCCCTGGCTGTTCATCCGCACCTTCGGGGCGACCGAGGTCTTCCCGCCGGAGGACGCCGACATGATCCTCGACCTGGTGCAGACCGGCACCACGCTGCGCGAGAATCACCTGGAGGTGGTGGACGACGTGCTCCGTTCCTCGACCCGTTTCGTCGCCTCGCGCGCCGCCCTCCTCGACCCGTGGAAGGCGGAGCGGATCGACGCCCTGGGGACCCTGGCACGGGCGGTCCTGGAGGCGCGCCGCCGCGTGCTCCTCGAGATGAACGTGACGCGCGAGCGGCTGGCGGCGGTGGTCGGTCTGCTCCCCGCCATGAAATCCCCGACCGTGCAGGAGCTGCACGGCGGGGCCGGTTACGCCGTGAAGGCCGCGGTCCCGCGGGAGGGGCTGGCGCGCACCATCCAGAACCTCCGGCAGGCGGGGGCGACCGACCTCATCGCCTACACCCTCGAGAAAGTGATCCCGTGAGCCCCGAACCGCGGCCCGAGGTGACGCGGCTCCTGCCGTACACCGTTCCCGCCGCCGGGCGGCGCGGTCTCCTGCGGCTCGATTTCAACGAGAACCTCATGGGTCCCTCGCCCCGCGTCCTGGAGCGGCTGCGGGCGATCGACGGCGAGGATCTCTCCCTCTATCCGGACGAGACCGAAGCGCGGGAGGCGGTGGCGCGGCATTTCGCCCTGGGCGGGGACGACGCGCTGGTCCTGACCTCGGGGATCGACGAGGCGATCCGGCTGGTCTGCGACTGCTACGTCCGTCCCGGGGAGCGCGTGGCGATCCTGGAACCGGGATACGCCATGTATCGTTTCTACGCGACCCTCGCCGGGGCGCAGGTCCGGGAGGTCGAGTTCGAAGCGGGGCTGCTCTTCCCGCAGGCGGCCCTGCGGCGCGCCCTGGCGGAGGGCTGCCGGGTGCTGCTGATCGGCAATCCCAACAACCCGACCGGGACCGCCGTGCCGCAGGGACTCCTGGAGGAACTGGCGGCCGCCCACCCGGAGACCGTCATCCTCGCCGACGAGGCGTACGTGGAGTTCGGCGGCGACTCCTGCCTCGAGGGGGCGCGGCGGCTGCCGAACCTCCTGGTCGCCCGCACCTTTTCCAAGGCCTACGGTCTCGCCGGGCTGCGCGCCGGGGTCCTGCTGGGGCGCCGTGAGAGCCTCGCCTGGATCGCCCGGATCCGATCTCCCTACGCGGTCAACGGGGTCGCCCTCGCCGTCCTGCCGGCCGCCCTGGAGGACGCCGCGTACCTGCGCCGCACCGTGGACGAGGTCGTGGCGGCCCGCCGCCTGCTCACGGACGGGCTGCAGGCGGTCGGGATCGAGACCTGGCCGAGCGCCGCAAACTTCCTGATCGCCCGGTTCGGGGAGGACGCCAGGGCGCTGCGCGACGCCCTGAAGCGGCGGGGCGTCCTGGTGCGCGACCGGAGCGGCCACCCGCTGTTGCACGGCACGCTCCGGATCGGCCTCGGCACGCGGGTCGAAGCGGAGGCGTTCCTCCGCGCGCTCCGCGATCTGCGGGGCGGAACGGGGCGGGAGGAGGGGGCATGAAGCGCGCGCCGGGTCGCGGGGCGCGGCGGAGCGGGGCGCGGCGGGGAAGCGTCCGCCGCTCGACCAGGGAGACCGACATCCGGGTCGCGGTCCGGCTGGAGGGGCGGGCGCGGGTGCGGGTCCGGACCGGCATCGGCTTCTTCGATCACATGCTCACCGCGCTGGCGCTGCACGGCGGGCTCGACCTGGATCTGGCGGCCGAGGGGGATCTGCACGTCGACCAGCATCACCTGGTGGAGGATTGCGGCATCGCCCTGGGGCAGGCGCTGCGGGAGGCGCTCGGCGACCGGCGCGGGATCGAACGGACGGGGTTCTTCGCCTTTCCCATGGAAGAAGCGCTGGCGCTGGCGGCGATCGATCTCGGCGGGCGCCCCTCGCTCGTCTGCAAGGCGCGGTTCCGCCGCTTCCGGGTGGGCGACCTGGAATGCGACACCATCCCCGAGTTCCTGCGCGGTCTGACGCGCGGGCTTCAGGCCGATGTGCACGTGGTCCTGCCGTACGGCTGGAACGACCATCACAAGGTGGAGTCGCTGTTCAAGGCGGTCGGCAAGGCGCTCAAGGTCGCGGCCAGCCGCGACCGGCG
Organism: Candidatus Polarisedimenticolia bacterium; assembly: GCA_050747445.1. Classification (GTDB taxonomy): domain Bacteria; phylum Acidobacteriota; class Polarisedimenticolia; order Gp22-AA2; family Gp22-AA2; genus JBOGOE01. The sequence goes on from JBOGOE010000363.1 coordinate 7,281, forward strand.
GTACCGCGGGCTGCTCCCGAGCACCAAGGGGATGCTCGAGTGACGATCGGCGTCGTCGATTACGGCGCCGGGAACCTGCGCAACGTGCAGGCGGCGCTGACCGGGCTGGGGGTTCCCTGGAGGAGCGTGGCGCGGCCGGAGGACCTTCCGGGTCTCGAGGGTCTCATCCTGCCGGGCGTGGGCCGGTTCGGCGCCGCCGCGAACCGTCTGGCCGAAACCGGGCTCGCCGCGCCGATCCGGGAGCAGGCGCTGGCGGGCCGGCCGCTGCTCGGGATCTGTCTGGGGATGCAGCTGCTGTTCGAGGGGAGCGAGGAGGACGGGGAGGGCGGGCTCGGGCTCCTGCCGGGACGGGTCGGGCGGTTGCCGGCCGCCCGGCTGCCGCACATCGGCTGGGCGGTGGTCCGGCCGCGGGACCCGGAGGCGGCGGGCGGTCTGTTCCGCGGGCTCCCGGCGGCGTTCCACGCCTACTTCGCCCATTCGTACGCCGTGCCAGCCGGCCACCCCGCCGCGGAAGCGCTGACCTCCTGCCCGCCGGCGTTCACCTCCGCCGTGGCGGGCGGGGGGGCCGGCCGGCGGTTCGTCCTCGGGGTCCAGTTCCATCCCGAGAAGAGCGGCGCGGACGGCCGGAGGATCCTGGCGAACTTCGCCGCCCTGGTC
>JBOGOE010000364.1:0-2996 GCA_050747445.1 Candidatus Polarisedimenticolia bacterium
GTCTCAGCCATGCCGCGCCGGGGCGCCGGACGCCTCCCGGACGGGACGGGAGCGCGCCGGCGGCCCGCCGTAGCGGTCATCGAACAGGCGGCCCCACGAGGTGGTGCGGAAACGGGCGATCCGGGTCCGGCCGATGGTCGGGTACCACAGGAAATCGTGATAGACGTTGGAGGCGAAGGGTGCCCATACGACGAGAGGCGAGTGCAGGGCGATCTTCTCCAGCGATCTGAGGAATCCCCGGCGCAGCGCCTGATCGCCCCAGATCACCAGCGATCGCTTCACCTTGAAATGCAGATCGAGACCGCTGACGTCGTCGCCGGCGAGCTCGATGCCGCGCGGATCCGCGATCCCCAGCCCCCGGTCGTGGCACATCCTGAGGTACGGGATCGACATCGGGTCGAACCCCATGAGCCGCGCCGCCACCGCGTCGATGGCGACCGAATCGGCCCCCGCGAGGATGACCCCGGCGACCACCGGGTGCATGGTCCGCGGGCCGGCCCCGTCACCGCACACCGTCCCGTCCATCACCGTGAACACCGCCGGGTGGAGCTCGCGCTGCATCAGCATCAGGTCGACCAGCACTTCGTGCATGTACTTGTGCGCGTAGTGCCGGACTTCCTTGAGCAGCCCCCCGAAGGCGTTCTTGATCGAGCCGGTGGTGGTCGCGTGGCCATGGGTCTTCACGGTCGGCAGGTGGAGCACGTTCCTGCCGGGGTAGATGGCCGGGATCTCGATCCCCTCCGGAAAGATGTCGTTGAGCTTGAGCAACGGGGCGCGGAAGCGGAACACCGTCCACGGCACCTCGGTCAGCGGCTGGAAGCGCAGACCGGCCCGCTCCAGGACCGGAAGCCAGCGGTTGTTGGCCGCCCCCTTCCAGGGGTCGGTGACCACGGTCCGGTTCTCGACCGGCAGCAGGCGGTCCGGGGCGTAGCCGTCCTCCAGCATCGTCCGGACCACCCCCTCCACCTGCCACGGCTGGCTGGAGCAGGCGGGGAAGTACCTGGTCCACGACAGGTTCAGCTTGAGGAGCGTCGGGATCGACGGGTCGAGGACCTGCCGGTAGCCGGCGAGCCGCATCAGCCGCCCGTAATCCGCCAGCACGGTCGCGGGAGCGGTCTTCAGGACGGCGATGCGCGGGCGCTTCATGCGGCGGGAATTATAGGTCAGCGCGGCGCGGCCGGCACGCCGGGCTCAGGCGGGCGCGGCGCCCGCGAGGTACAGGAGGAGGATGATCGACAGCCCCCAGAGCGCCACGCAGATCAGGAGGGGCCGGTCGGTCAGGAGCGCCTGCGTCGGGCTCCCCCCCTGCCCCCGCTGGTGCACCAGGTAGAGGTAGCGGAAGATCCCGTACAGCACGAACGGCACGGTGAGGTAGAGATGCCTGGTCCCCAGCTTCATCTCGACCTCCGGGGAGACCGCGTACAGGATGTAGGCCAGGAGCGTCGACGGGGTGACCACGTTGATCATCTGGTCGATGAACTCGACCGAGTACTCGCGCAGGATGGCGCGGTGCTCGGTGGCGTTCTGCAGCGCGGCCAGCTCCTGGCGCCTCTTGCAGAACGCCAGGAACAGGGAGAGCAGGATGGTGACCAGGATCAGCCAGTGGGAGATCGGCACGTCGATGATCAACGCCCCCCCCACGGCCCGCAGGACGAACCCCGAGGCGATCGTCATGACGTCCAGGATGACGACATCCTTGAGCCACAGCGAGTAGCCGACGTTGAGGACGACGTAGACCAGCAGCACCGCGCCGAACGGGGGCGACATCGCGAACCCCGCCATCATGGCGCCGGCGAGCAGCACCATGATCGCGGTCAGGGCCGGAACGGTGCCCAGGAGGCGGGCCGCGATCGGGCGCCGCGCCTTCAGGGGATGCCGGCGGTCCCGGTCGGCGTCGAACAGATCGTTGACCAGGTAGACCGCCCCGCTGGTGGCGCAGAACAGGAGGAAGCCCGTGGCCGAGCGCGCCAGCAGGGCCGGGTCGAGGAGCTTCTTGGCGAAGATCAGGGCGGCGAAGACGACGAGGTTCTTGACCCACTGGCGCGGGCGCATCGACACGACGATCCAGGCGAGGACGCCGAGCCGTGCCATCCAGGGGTTGCCGGACCCTTTCGCCACGCGAGGTTCCTCCCGGTCGAGGGGCGCCCGCCGCGGCGGTCGGCGCCGGAGGGCGCGCATCTTAGCATGGGGCGCCCGCTATAATCGCCGCGTGCGCGTCGCCGCGGTCATTCCCGCCCGCAACGAGGAACGGGGTCTGGCGCTGGTGCTGGACGCCCTGCCCCGGCACCTGGTGACCGAGGTCGTGGTGGTCGACAACGGCAGCACCGACGGCACCGCGGCCGCGGCGCGCGCCGCCGGGGCGACGCTCCTGCGCGAGCCCCGGCCGGGATACGGCGCCGCCTGCCTGCGCGCCCTCGACTATCTGGCCCCCAAGCACCCCGACGTCGTGGTCTTCCTCGACGGCGATTTCAGCGATCATCCGGAGGAGCTGCCGCGGCTTCTGGAACCGATCCGGGCGGACGCCTGCGACCTGGTGATCGGTTCGCGGGTCCTGGGCCGCCGCGAGCCGGGAGCGCTCCTGCCGCAGGCCCGCGCCGGCAACTGGGTGGCGACCCTTCTCCTGCGCCTGCTGTACGGGGGCCGGTTCACCGACCTGGGACCGTTCCGGGCGGTCCGCTTCGACGCGCTGCGGCGGCTGCAGATGCGCGATCGGGGATACGGCTGGACGGTGGAGATGCAGGCGCGGGCGCTGCTCCTGGGATTGCGGGTCGCGGAGGTGCCGGTCTCCTACCGGCGGCGGGTGGGTCGATCCAAGATCAGCGGTACGATCGAGGGGAGCGTGCGGGCCGGAGGCCGGATTCTCTGGACCATCGTGGCGACGCGGTTCCGGGACGGCGGGCGGCTCAGGCGCTCCGCCGCGGATCCCGGGGGCGGATCGGCGTGAACGGGGCGGCCGCCTCCCGCGGGCGCCGCTCCTCTGCCGCGCGCCCCTCCGC
>JBOGOE010000365.1:0-4453 GCA_050747445.1 Candidatus Polarisedimenticolia bacterium
GCCACGCGGGCGAAGCGCGCCCGCGCCCGCCGGACGAGCGCCGCGTCGAGACGGTCCGCGTCGCCGGCGAGGCGCGCGGGGAGGTCGGAGGAGGATGAGCCCATCGGACCGCGCATTGTCGTCCAAAACCGGCCATTGCAAGGAGTGGGGCGGGCTCCTAGAATAGCCGCCATGTTCCGGGCAGGAAGGACGATCCGTCCCTGGCGGCGCGCGCTGCCGGTGGCGCTGCTGGCGTTCCTGGGGGCGACCACCCCGCTGCGCGCCCAGGGGTTCGGCGGCACGGTCGCCGACATCCTGGTGCGGGGGGACGCGCTCCTGGCGCAGGGCCGGCCGAACGAGGCGATCGCGCAGTTCCAGGAAGCGCGCACCCTGTGCGCCACGCCGGCGGAGATGGTCCAGTCGCTCCAGGGGGAAGGGCGGGCGAACCTCCAGTTGAACCGCCTTCTCCCCGCGGCCGCCCTGTTCGAGGAGGCGGCGACCCGTTACCCCGACGATCCGCGCGCCGCCGACCTCCTCATGGGAGCCGGACAGGCGGCGCAGCGGGGCGGCGAGACGGAGCGCGCCATCCGCCTGTTGCGCGCCGCGCTCGGACGGAACCCGCCCGCCGACGTCCTGCCGGTCCTGAAGCTGGCGCTGGGACAGGCGCTGCGGTTGACCGGCGCGCCGCAGGAGGCGCTCGAGCTGCTGCAGAGCTTCGACACCGAGTTCCCGGACCACCCGATGGCCGGCGGCGTCCTGTACACCCGCGCCATCATCAGCCAGGATCTGGAGCGCTGGGAGGAGGCGGCGACGCTGTACCGGGGCGTGATCGCTCGGTTCCCCGGGACCCAGGCGGCGATCGAGGCCCACTTCGAGCTCGCCGACGTCCTGTCGAAGCGGCACAAGGACCGCGAGGCGGCCGAGATGTACCGCACCTACGTGTCGCAGGCACCGGGGTCCCCGGTCGCCGCCGTGGCGCTGGAGCGCGCCGGCGACCTGCTCCTGTTCCGCGCCCCGGCGGAGAGCGCGCAGCTCTATGCCCTGGCTCAGGTGAAGGATCGGGCCAACCCGAAGCACCCGATCGAGACGCTGCGGCTGGGCCGATACGTGGAGGCCAAGAAGCTCGTCGCCGCCGCGCTGATGCACGTGTGGGTCATCGGGCTCCTGGCGCTTCTGATGGCGGGGGGCGTGTTCCTGCTGTTCCGGGCCGCCTGGAAACGGCGCCGGCGGAACGTGACGCCCGGGACGCCGGCTCCGGCGGGAGGCGGTCCGAGCTGATCCGGCCGCCGCCGGCCCGGGTCCCGGCTCAGTCGTTGTCGAAGGGGCGTGGCGGCGGGTCGTCCGAAGATTCGGCCTTGCGGCGGGCCTCTTCGAACTTCTTTTCGAGGATTTCGCTCCGGCGGCGATTCTCCTCCATGGCGCGGGCGAGCTTGGCCTCGGCCTCCTTCTTCTGCGTCTTGACCTGGTGGATCGCCTCGTCGAGGGAGCGGTGCTCCCGGTGCCGGGGGCGCTCCTCCAGGAGCACGGTGCCGGTCGCGGCGTCGATTGTCAGGAGCGTGGCGCAGCAGGGGCAGGCGATTTTCAGGCTTTTCGGCATGAGGACCTCAGCGCGGTCCATTCTAGCGCCGCGCGGCGCCCGGTGGATACCCCGGGCGGCGTGGGACGCTGCGGGGTTTCGATGAGCGACGCACCAAAGAGCGCCCTGGAGATCGCCATGGAGAAGCTCCGCCGGCAGGACCGGGAGCGGGGCGAAGCGGGGCCCGCCGCCCTGACGGCCGCTCAGAAGAAGCGGATCGCGGAAATCCGCAGGCTCTACGAAGCCCGCATGGCGGAGCGGGAGATCCTGGCGCGCGCCGAGCGGCAGAAGCTGGCGGGTCATCCGGAGGCGGAGGAGAAGCTGAAGGAGCTGGAGGAGAACTACGCCCGCGAGCGGCGCTCCATGGAGGAGAAGCGCGACCGCGAGATCGCCAAGGCACGGTCCGGGAGGGAGGGCGGCGGAGCGAAGGCCGGCGTCTGGTTCCTTGCCGCGGTCCTGCTGGCCGCCGGCGGCCGGCGGGTCGCGTCCGCCGGGGAGCCCGGCGTCGCCGGGGAGACCGCCCCCGCCGGCCGGGTGATCGTCATCCAGGCGGCACGATTGTTCGACGGCCGGGGTCCCGGAATGGTGCCGAACCCGGTCGTGGTCGTGGAGGGAGGGGTGATCCGGTCGGTCGCCCCGGCCGCGGGCCATCCCGGGATCGACGCCGCCGAGGTCATCGATCTCGGGGACGCCACCCTGCTTCCCGGGCTGATCGACGTCCACACCCACATCCTGCTGCAGGGGGATCCGACCGCCCGTTCCTACGACGCGCAGATCCTGACGGAGTCGCTTCCGCACCGGACGGTGCGCGCCGTCGCCGCCGCGCGCACCGCCCTGATGAACGGCTTCACGACCTTGAGGGATCTGGGGACGGAAGGGGCGGGGTACGCCGACGTGGCGATCCGCGACGGCATCGCCGAAGGACATGTCCCCGGCCCGCGGCTGCTCGTGGCGACCCTGGCCATCGGCATCACCGGCGCCTACCCGCCCGTCGGTTTCGCGCCCGAGTCCCCGGTCCCCGGCGGGGTGCAGGCGGCCGACGGCCCCTGGGCCGGGCGCGCCGCGGTGCGCGCGCAGGTCAAGCACGGCGCCGACTGGATCAAGGTCTATTGCGATCGCGGTTATTTCGTGGACGCCTCGGGGAGGCTCGACAGCATCCCGACCTTCGAGCCGGAAGAGCTCGCCGCCATCGTCGACGAGGCGCACCGCCAGGGGAAGAAGGTGGCGGCCCACGCCATGGCGCCGCGCGGCATCATTCGCGCCCTCGACGCCGGTGTCGACAGCATCGAGCACGGGGTCGGGATCGATCCGCCGACCGCCGCCCGGATGAAGAGCAGGGGGGTGACCTGGTGTCCCACCCTCACGGTGGCGCAGCAGGTCGCCCCGGCGCGCGCCGCGGAGGGGAGCGCGGTGTGGGGGCGGATCCCCGGCTTCCACGCCAAGGCCTTCGCGGCCGCCCTGGCGGCGGGCGTGACCATCGCCTTCGGGACCGACGCCGGGGGGTTCCCCTGGAGCGAGCCGCAGGGCGAGGAATTCGTCTGGATGGTCCGGCTGGGGATGCCCCCCGCGCAGGCGCTGCGCGCCGCCACCTCGGTTGCCGCGGGGCTTCTCGGACTGGAGAAGGAGATCGGCCGGGTGGCCCCGGGGTTCCGCGCCGACCTGGTGGCGGTGCCGGGGGATCCCCTGCGGGACATCGCCGTCATGAAGCAGGTGGGGTTCGTGATGACCGGCGGGTTGGTCCGGAAGAACACGCTCGCCGCTTCGCGGCGGGCGGCGGGCTGAGGGCTACCGCACCGCGCCCAGGATTCCCGCCAGCTCGACCTCGGGGGCGGCCCCCGGCGCCGTTCCCAGTCGGGTGATCTCCTTCCCCTCGACCTTCACGATGATGGTCGGAATCACCTGGATGCCCCGTCCCTGCCAGGGTCCGTTCTCCTTGCCGAATCCCTTCGGGACCCCGATCAGGTTGACCTTGAGGTTGGGGTTCCTGATCTCGGTCACGGCGCGGAGCAGCTTCGGCATGTAATCCTTGCAGTGGCTGCACCAGGTGGCGAAGAACGCCTCCAGCTCGACCTTCTTGCCGTACTTGCGGATCGACGCGATCGAGACCGCGTCGGGGGTGTAGGCTTTCATCCCGGCCCGGTACTCGGCCCGGTCCTCGACCAGCCTTTCGAGGGTCACCGGCCCGGTGATCGGCGGCCGCATCAGCACCGGCAGGACGCGCACCTTCTTGCCCTCCGCCCGGAACTCGATGATCGGTCCGTCGGCGGAGAAGGCGATGGTCCTGGCCGACGCCGGGACTTCCTTGATCGTCAGATTGCCGTCCGCCCGGGCGAGGAGCGTCCGCGGCAGGGAGACGATCCGGCGGTTCGGCACGTCCAGCAGCAGCCCCTCCTTGCAGGCGGGGACGTCGATCAGGTACTGGCCGCGCTGGTCCCCCTGATAGAACACCGCGTCCTTCGGGTAAGAGCCCTCCACCTCGATCGAGTAATCGAAGTTGGGGCGGCACACCAGCGAGACGGCCGAGGCCGTGACGGCGTCCGACGGCCGGGGGGCCGCGGCGGCCGGCGCGGGCAGGGCGGCGAGGGCCGCGATGAACGCGGCGCGCGCCAGGATGCGGGTCGGGGATTCGAGCGTCCGGGTCATGAGGCCTCCGATGATAGCAGGTCCGCGGCGTCCGGGGGAGCGTTATCGCGGACCCAGACGACCCTGCCGTCCTGCAGCAGGAAGAAGCGGGGGAGGCGCCGGTACAGCGGCTTGAGGGCGCCCCGGTCGATGCTCCTGACTTCGAACCCGGGGGCCGCGGACCAGGCGAACGCCGCGACCTCCTCCGGGGTGGACGGTGTGAGCGCCACGATCGGCGGCGCCCCCGGCGCGCCGGCCAGCGCGTCGAGGGCCGCC
>JBOGOE010000366.1:0-8828 GCA_050747445.1 Candidatus Polarisedimenticolia bacterium
GGACCTGCTCCTCGGGCATCCCCATGCGGTCGATGATGGGGGTCTCGATGGGGCCGGGACTGACCACGTTCACCCGCACGCCGCGCGGCAGGAGCTCGGCGGACAGGGTCCTCGCCAGGTTGACGACGCCGGCCTTGGACGCGGAGTAGACGCTACCGCCACCTTGTTCTGGAAACGTCCGTTCATGGTATCCTCCAAACGGTAATCAATACTGATACTGTTAACTGCAAAAAAAGGGGCTCAGCCCGTCCCCTTCATCTCCACCGCAACCTCCTTGACCAGGTCGGAGAGCCTGACCTTCTCCAGACTGCGCGACATCGCCCGGTCCGTCTCCGCCAGGACCGAGGAGAGCAGCCGCTTCATGGCGCAGCTGACCGCACAGGCCTTGTTCTCCGGTTTGTCGGGGATGACGAAGGGGCTTCCACCTTCGACCGCGCGGAACACGTCGAGGAGGGTGATCGACGCCGCCCGCCGCGCCAGCCGCACGCCGCCGGACTTGCCGGTCTGCGTCCGGACGAGTCCGGCCTTTCCCAGCCGCGCCAGCAGACGCCGGATGACCACCGGGTTCGTCCGCACGCTCTCCGCCAGCATGGGCGAGCTGAGCCAGTCCCCGTCGTGATACGCGAGCGCGGTCAGGACGTGGACGGCCACCGGGAAACGGCTGTTGGAGGCCATAACGGTAGTAATACTAGTTACCGTTAGTCGTCCTGTCAAGCCCCCGGGCACCCGTCCGCCCCCGGCCCCTCCCGACCGGCGCCGGCGCCCGCGACCAGCCGCGGAAGGAGGCGCTTCACGAGGGCGGAGGGAACCGCGATCCCCATGGCGCCGCCGCGCGCGGCACGGCTGTGGACGCCGATCACCTCCCCCGCGACGTTGACCAGCGGGCCGCCGGAGTGGCCGGGACCGATGGCCGCGTCGGTGTGGATGAAATCGAAGTCCCGCGGTCCCTCTCCCGGCGGGGGTCCCTTCCAGCTGACGATGCCGAGCGACACGGCCTGCTGGAAGCCGAAGGGGTGGCCTATCGCCAGGACCAGCTCGCCGATGCGCACCCGCTCGGAGTCACCGAGACGGAGCGCCGGCAGGGGCCCGGGAGAATCGATCTTCAGCGCCGCGAGATCGGCGCCCTCGTCCCGGCCGAGGATCCGTCCGCCGAGGCGACGGCCGTCCGAGAGCTCCACGTCCACCCGGTCGCCGGCCGGCAGGACGTGCGACGCCGTGAGGACGATGCCGCCCGGATCGACGATGAAGCCGGCCGCCGGCGGCTCCCCGCGGAAGGGGTCCGCCGGCGGCCGGATCAGCACCACGGAGGGCGCGAGACGCTCGACGAGGTCCGCCAGGTGGTCCGTCATGCGCGCCATCTCCGCGGCCGGGTCGGGGGCCGCCCTGCCCTGCCCGAGGGCGCAGGCAGCCAGCCCGACCGCGGCGGCCGCGGAGCACAGCAAACTCCCCCTCGAGGGGAACAGAGGGCTCATCCGGAAGACGCCTCGGGGTTACCCGTGGCGCTGGATGTTGCCACCCTTGAGGATGGGACCCTTCCCCTCGACCAGGGAGTTGTAGCCCGCGGAAACCTCGATCATGAACTTGTCCCGCCCGACGCCGGGTTCGCCGTTGTCGCAGGCGATGGCCCGGTAGGTGGCGTCCGTCCAGGGTCCGTTGTCCAGGCTGAAGCGCCCCTCTCCGGCGATCTCCGCGCACTTCCCGCCGAACTCGCCATCGTCGGATTCCCCGACGATGTCGGCGGAGGTGCCGTGGAACTTGAAGCGCCGGAAATGGTCGACGTACTGGAGCTGCCCGGCGGGCCCCTTGCAGTCCGCGGTGTTCCTCATGGTGGCGTTGAACCCGAAGGTCGCGAAATCCTGGTTGCTCTGATGCGGGATCCGATCGATCCGGCCGCCCCCGGTGTAGAAGACGCACTCCTCGGGCAGGGGGTGCGCCGGCACGAAGGGCGTGGCCGTGACGCCGCTCATCGCCGACCCCACCTTGATGTCGTCGGTGATGGCCCAGGTCATCGGATCCCGCACGATGACCCGCAGGGCGTTGACCGACATCTTCGTGGTCTCGACGCCGTCGCCTCCCGCGATCTGTTCGTTCACGATGACCGTGCCGCCGGCGATCGGGATCCCGACGTTTGCGCCGCTCACGTTGCCCTTGGACACGCCGTCCACCACGAGATTGACGACCTCGGTGCCCGCCGCGTTGCTCGCGGCCGCCGCGCCGTCCCCCGCGCTGCTGGCGATGGCGACGACCAGATCGGCGCGGACCCGGCCGCCGAGAAGGGTGACGTTCTCGACGGTGGCCACGCTCTGCGCGCTGGTGTCGCTCAACCCGGTGGCGCCGCCGCTGGCGGCGGTCAGCGGGCCGGTCACGATCACGCCGGGCACCTCGAGCCTCGGCTCCTCCGTGGACACCGCCCCGCCGTGATGCGGCAATGTGACCTGCGACACGGGTCCCACGCGCGTCCTCCCGGATTGGATGGTGGCGCCCGACGCCGATCCATCGACGCTGTCCGGGGGGGCCCCCACCGTCCGAACCATCACACCCAGCGCCAGAATCAGCGCCGGGGGCAAAACCAACCAGAGTGCCTTCCGCTTCCTCATGGTCGCGATCCTCCTTCCGGCGTCAAGAACGGCGCCGCCGGTCGCGCCGGCATCCCTGCCGAAAACTGTCCTGCCGCTTGACCCGCTCTGCCGTCCTACCTGACGTCGAACGCGTCCACGGCGACGAACGTGCCCGCCGAGGACGGATTCCCGGTACCGGTCACTTCGATGATCAGGGTGTGGCCGCCCGCCGGGAGCGTGCCGCTGGCGAACATGACCCCGGACGCGGCCGGCCGGCTGGGCGCGTAGGTGTCCACCGTGGCGACGACCGCGCCGCCCAGCCGGACGGTCGCCACCCCGCACTGCTCACACTTGAAACCGATCCACGACACCTCCGTCCCGGTGAAGCTGAAGCTGGCCGTGGCCCCGGCTTCGGATGCGACAACCGCGAGGTTGCCGCTCAGGGTCACGCCCGCCCCCGCGCTGTCGACCCCGAACCAGGCCGCGGCCGGCGCGAACGCCGCCGCGCTCTCCTCGGAGCGGCTGGCCGGAGGCGGCGGTGGCCCGCCGCCCACGCTGCCGTCGATGTCGAAGGCGTCCACCACCACCCAGGCGCTTTCCCCCGCCGGATTCCAGGTGCCGGTGACCCGGATCACCAGGGTGTGGGTGCCGTCCGGCAGACCGGTGGCGCTGTACATCACGGCCTGCGGCTCCGACGCGGGCGAATACCCGTCGACGGTCGCCCCGAGGGTCCCGTCCAGGAACACCTCCGCGATGCCGGCCCAGGGGGCCCGGAAGCCGATCCACGACACTCCGGTGCCGCTGAAGGAGAGCGAGGCGGTGTCGCCCGCTACGTTGGACTCGATCCCCCTGCCGCCGCTGACGTCGGGGTGCGGCTGGGAGACCCAGTTTCCCGTGTAGACGATGGCCGGATCGTCCTCCTCGATGCGCTGCGACTCCCCCCCGCCGCCGGCGCTCCCCCCCTCGACGTCCAGTGCGTCCACGACGACGTGACCGCCGTCCGAGGAGGGGTTCTGGCTCCCCGTCACCTCGATGGTGAGGGTGTGGCTTCCCGCGGCCAGTCCGGTCCTGGTGAACACCGCGCGGGACGCCGCGGGTCGGGTCGGCACGAAGGTATCCACCCTGGCGGCCAGGGTGCCGTCGAGGAACACCTCGGCGATGCCGCAGATCTCGCACGGCAGGCCGATCCAGCTCACCCCGGTTCCGCTGAAGGCGAAGGTCGCCGTCGCGCCGGCTGTCGATGTGAATACGGCCCGGCCACCGCTCAGGGACGCTCCGGCGCCGCCATCCGTCAGCTCGGTCCAGGCACCTGCCGGAGCCAGGCTGGCGGCGGTCTCCTCGGAGCGCGTCACGTCCGGCGGCGGCCCGTTCGACACGGTCACCGTCACCGCTCCCGAGGTCCCCGTGTTGCCCGCCGCGTCGCGCGCCCGCGCCGTCAGCGTGTGCGACCCGTTCGACACCGCGGTCGTGTCCCACGTCACCGAATAAGGCGCGGTGGTGTCCTCCGACCCCCGCGGCGACCCGTCCACGAAGAACTGCACCCCCGCCACACCCACGTTGTCCGACGCCGTCGCGCCGATCGTCACCGTCCCCGACACCGTCGCCCCGCTCCCGGGCGACGTGATGCTCACCGTCGGCGCCGTCGTGTCCGGCGGCGGCCCGTTCGATACCGTCACCGTCACGGCACTGGAGGCCCACTGGACGCCGAGGACGTCCCGTGCTACGGCCGTGAGGGTGTGCGAGCCGTTGCTCGTTCCGGTCGTGTTCCAGGAGACGGAATACGGGGCCGAGGTGTCCTGAGCCCCCAGGTTGGCGCCATCCAGCTCGAACTGCACCCCGGCCACCAGGAGGCCGCCGACGATGGTAACGCTCGCGTTGACCGCGGTCGTGCCCGAGACGGTGGAACCGGAGCCCGGGGAGGTGATGGTCACGATCAGCTGGCCCGGCAGCGGCGGCAGGATCTGGGCCGAGGCCTGGTGCGGCGATATCGACCACGCGGCAAGCGCGGCCAGGAGCAGCGCCGCGCGGGTTCCGTGCAATTGGCCCCGATGCGTTTTTGTGTTTTTTCTCATGGCTCCTCCTGGTCGCGCGGGAAGATGCCTTGTTCCGCGATTCCGCGACAGTGGGCGAATGCCGCAATCTGCGCGCCGGACAAGCCCTATGCTCCACAGGACTTTCCCTACGGGATCGACCGCACTCCGGGACCCGCCGCGGCAGCGGGCCGCCCCCTTGCTTTACACTCTCCCCGTCATGCCCCCGGCATCCCCGTCCCCGCGCGTCCTGGTCGCCGACGACCAGCCCGACGTCCTGGAGGCGTTGCGCCTGCTGCTCAAGGGGGAGGGGTTCGCCCTGGAGGCGGCGCGCTCCCCCGCCGCCGTCCTGCAGGCGGTCAGGGAGCGCGAGTTCGACGCCCTCCTGATCGACCTCAACTACACGCGGGACACCACCTCCGGACAGGAGGGGCTCGATCTGCTGGCGCGGCTGCAGGCGCTCGACCCGAGCCTGCCGGTCGTGGTGATGACCGCCTGGAGCAGCGTCGAACTGGCGGTCGAGGCGATGCGGCGGGGGGCGCGCGATTTCGTCCAGAAGCCGTGGGACAACGCGCGTCTCCTGGCGACGCTGCGGACCCAGGTCGAGCTGGCGCGGGCGCTCCGGCGCGGCCAGCGGCTGGAGGCCGAGAACACGCTCCTCCGGGGGGACGGCGGCCCGGCCCTGATCGCCCGCTCGCCCGCCATGCAGCCGGTGGTGCAGATGATCCAGCGGGTCGGCCCCTCCGATGCCAACATCCTGATTACCGGGGAGAACGGCACCGGCAAGGGGGTGGTGGCGCAGGCGCTGCACGCGATCTCGCCGAGGGCTGCCAAGCCGCTCGTGGCGGTCAACGCCGGCGGACTCTCGGAGGGGGTGTTCGAGAGCGAGCTGTTCGGCCACGTGCGCGGCGCCTTCACCGACGCGCGCGCCGACCGGGCCGGCCGTTTCGAGGTCGCCGACGGCGGCACCCTGTTCCTCGACGAGATCGCCAACATCCCGCCCGGCCTCCAGGCCAAGCTGCTGCGGGTCCTGGAAACCGGCGAGTTCGAGCGGGTCGGTTCGTCGCGCACCTCGCGTGTCAACGTGCGGGTGATCTCGGCCACCAACTCCGACCTCCGCCAGGAAGTGTCGGCCGGCCGCTTCCGGCAGGATCTGCTGTTCCGCCTCAACACCATCGAGATCCAGATCCCGGCGCTGCGCGATCGACGCGACGACGTGCCGCTCCTCGCCGCCCACTTCCTGGAGCAGCATGCCCGGCGCTATCGCAAGCCGGTGCAGGGATTCGACGAAGGGGCGATGCGGGCGCTCCTGTCGCACGGCTGGCCGGGCAACGTCCGGGAGCTTGATCACGCCGTGGAGCGGGCCGTGCTGATGACCGACGGGGCGCGCATCAGGGCCGTCGATCTCGGCCTGCGCTCCGGGACCGACGGCGCGCCGCGACTGGAGGAGATGAGCCTGGAGGAGGTCGAGGCGCATCTGATACGGAGGACCCTGCAGCGTCACGGCGGCAACGTCAGCCAGGCGGCGAAGGCGCTGGGGCTGTCGCGCAGCGCCCTTTACCGCCGCCTGCAGCGTCTCGGGCTGTGAGCGGGCCGCTCCCCCCCGCCAGCCGGCCGGCCCGCGCCGTGCGGCCGCCGGGGCCACCGCGTCACGACCGGCGCGTGCTGCTCCTCGCGCTTCTGGGCGGCCTGCCGGGGATCGCCCTCGCCCTCGTCCTGCTCTGGACCGGCGGCTACTCGGCCAAGGTCCTCTGGACCCTCGCGACCCTGATCCTCTGTGTCTGGGGCGGCACCGCCCTGGCGCTCCGCGACCGGGTGGTGCGCCCGCTGCAGACGATTTCGAACCTGCTGGCGGCCCTGCGCGAAGGGGACTTCTCCATCCGGGCGCGCGGCGCCCATCCGGACGATCCGCTCGGGCAGGCGGTCGCGGAGGTCAACGCCCTGTCGGCCACGCTGCGCGAGCAGCGTCTGGGCGCCCTCGAGGCCACGTCGCTCCTGCGCAAGGTGATGGAGGAGATCGACGTGGCGGTGTTCGCCTTCGACGGCGACCGCCGGCTGCGTCTGGTGAACCGGGCGGGCGAGCGCCTGCTGGGCCGTCCCTCCGAGCAGCTCCTGGCCCGCGCCGCCGGCGAGCTGGGGCTCGTCGCCTGTCTGGACGACGCGGCGCCGCCGGCTCTCGACCTGTCGTTTCCCGGAGGCTCCGGTCGCTGGGAGATCCGGCGCGCCGCGTTCCGCCAGGGGGGGATGCCGCATCGCCTGCTGGTCCTGTCCGACGTCAGCCGGGCGCTGCGCGCCGAGGAACGGCAGGCCTGGCAGCGTCTGATCCGGGTCATCGGTCACGAGCTGAACAACTCCCTCGCCCCGATCAAATCGATCGCCGGCAGCGTGCGGGACCTGCTGGCGCGGCCGCAGCGCGCCGCCGACTGGGAGGAGGACGTGCGCCGCGGGCTGGCGGTGATCGCCTCGCGCGCCGACTCCCTGTCGCGCTTCATGGAGGCCTACGCCCGCCTGGCGCGCCTCCCCCGACCCCGGTTCGCCCGTCTGGAGGTCGGGACACTGGTCCGCCGGGTCGCCGGTCTCGACACCCGCCTGCCGATCGAGGTCCACCCCGGCCCCGCCCTCGCGATGCGCGCCGACGGGGATCAGATCGAACAGCTCCTGATCAACCTGGTGCGCAACGCCGTGGACGCCGCCCTGCCGGCCGGCGGTCGGGTCCGCGTCGGCTGGGAGCGGGTCGCCGACGCCCCCGGACTGCTGGAAGTCTGGGTCGAGGACGACGGCCCCGGCGTCTCCAACAGCGCCAACCTGTTCGTGCCGTTCTTCACCACAAAGGAGGAGGGCACCGGCATCGGCCTGGTCCTGAGCCGCCAGATCGCCGAGGCCCACGGCGGCACCCTGACCCTGGAGAACCGCTCCGGTCACCCCGGCTGCCGGGCGCGGCTCCGGCTGCCGCTTTGACCGTCGCCCGGGAACCTGTCCGCCCGGGCGTGACTCCAACCGGAATGGGAACCCGGCCCGCGATGCGGGCGTAGTCACCAGATGTTGGAGCGGCCAGGTGCCCCCCGCCCACGCACAGGAGGACTCATGAGATTCATTCGATCCGGTCGGCTTCACCCGTTCGCGGCGGTCGCCGCCGTCTCCGTCCTGCTCGCCGCGGCCGTGCCGGCCGTGGCCGAGGAGGCCACGAAGACCCTCAGGCTGACGATTTCCCCCGGCGAAGGGCGGTTCCAGGTCGAGAACCTCGCCGGGACCATGAAGGTGGTCCCCGGCACCGGCAAGGAGGTGGTGGCGATCGCCACCATCCACGCGGAGAGCCGCGAGCTGGCGGACGCCGTGCGCTTCGAGCGGGTCACCGACACGAAGAGCGGCCTGCCGACGCTGCGGGTCCGCTACCCGCTCGACGCGCACGGCGCCATCCGCTACCCGGGGAACGACGAAGAGGAAGGGTGGCTGGTCAAGATGTTCGGGTTCGTGGGCGGCTCGCGGACCGAGTACGACGGCGAGCGGGTGCGCGTCGGCGGCACCGGTGGCGTTCTGCTCTACGCCGACGTCGAGGTACAGCTGCCGGCCGACCCGGCCATCCAGGCGGTGTTCAAGAACCACGTCGGCACGCTCCGGGGGCGGGGGGTGCGGGGCGACCTGCGCTTCGACACCGGCAGCGGCGACATCCGCCTGGAGGGGGTTGGGGGCAGCATCACCGGAGACACCGGGTCGGGCACCGTGGAAGCCGAGGACCTCGAGGGCTCGTTCACCTGCGACACCGGCAGCGGCGACTGCCGGCTCACCGGTTTCAAGGGGGAAACCATCCACTGCGACGTCGGTTCGGGCGACGTGACCCTCAAGCGGCTGGCGGCGCGCCGGGTCATGGTGGACACCGGTTCGGGCGACGTCAACCTGGTGGAAGCGGACGTGGAGGACTTCCAGGCCGACACCGGCTCCGGCGACGTATACCTCGATGCGCGCGGCGCGCGGCTGTCGCGCGTCAGCGCCGACACCGGCAGCGGCAACGTGCACCTGAAACTTGGCGCCAATCCGTCGTTCGAGGCCTACGCCGACCAGGGGAGCGGCGACATCATCATGAGGTACGAGGACGCCCGGCCGATCCTGCAGCACAAGGAGCTGGTCGGCTACCGGCGCGGCGACGGCCGGATCCGCATCGCCGTCGACACCGGCAGCGGCGATCTGACCATCGAACCGGGGACCTAGAACCCGACCGGGAGGACCTGGCGCGGCGCGCCGC
>JBOGOE010000367.1:0-7082 GCA_050747445.1 Candidatus Polarisedimenticolia bacterium
CGTCCGGACCGAGGACGCAGGCCTGCTGTGGACCCCGCTGCCCGGTGATGGCGACCCGCTCGGGACCGTCCTGAGCCCCGTCGCGGGACCGGGCACGGTGGTCCCGGTCCGGCCGGTCTCCGGGCAGAAGGGGCTCGCCCTCGAGGTGTCGGGTCGCGTCATCCTGCTCCTGCCGGGGTCGTTCGACGACGTCCAGGTGGAGGCGGAACTCGACGTATCGGGCTTTCGCGGCCGCGCGGGTCTCGTGCATCACGTCGCCGGCACGGAGAGGGCCGGGATCTTCCGGGTCGACACGGGCGGGGAGGCCGTGCTGGCTCAGATCACGCGCGGCGCCGAGGAGGTCCTGGATCGGGGAAGGGTGCCGACCCCGCCGCGAGCGCTTCGTCTCGCCGTCTCGGCCGCGGGGTCGCACTTCAAGGGGATGGCGGTCGGCGCGGTCGTCGCGCACGGCCACCGCGGCAGGAGCGGCCCCGGAGGCATCGGCCTGTTCCTGGACGGCTCCGGGGTCGTCACGGTCGTCATGATGCGCGTGGCTCCCCTGCCTCCGCACTGAACGGCGTCGCGCGCGGCGAGCGCGAGGGCCGCCACCGCCTGCCCGGGGCTGTCGGCTATCCCGTTGACGCCCCGCGTCACACGAGGACCCTGCTCGTGGGGGATCTCTTTGTCGAACAGGCCGCCAGACGAGGAGAGCGCCGCGTCCTGGGCGCGGACGGGGTCCGCCGTCAGCTCACCGCGAGAGCCGCACTCGATGCGGGTCTCGGCGGCGAGTTCAGGGGACCGGCCGACCGCTCGTCGCTCGTCCTGGCCGCCGGGATCTCCATCGGGTTCTGAGAGCCGATCCCCCGTCACGCCACGCGCCGCTGCACCCCGGCCGTGGCGGTCCTATAATCATCGCGTCATGTCCCGGTTCCCGCGCTGCCGGCTCCTGCCGGCCCTCTTGCTCCCCCTGCTGGCCGCCTGCGTCGCGCACGCCGATCGCTGCTGGGTGTGCGAGCGCGAGGTGCACGACGAGGTGCGCGCCACCCTGGTCCTGGCGAACGGTCGCAAGGTGCCCGCCTGCTGCCCGCGCTGCGCTCTGCATTACCGGCACGAACGGGGCGAGGCGCTGCGCGACATCGAGGTCACCGACCACGGGGGTGGCGGCAGGCTGCCGCTCGGGGCCGCTTTCCTGGTGGAGGGGAGCGACCTGACCCCTTGTCTCGAGCACCATCCGGTGGTGGACGAGAGGCGGGTGCCGATGCAGGTCTGCTACGACCGGTGCATGCCGAGCCTGATCGCCTTCGCCGCCGGAACGCAGGCGCGGGCGTTCATCGAGGAGCATGGCGGCGCCCTGCACGCTCCGGGGAGCGCCCCCGACCTCAGCCCGCCACCCGCCCCCCGATGATTCCGGAGATCGACTTGGCCGGGATCATCAGATGGTCTTCGGTCACCTCCACCCCGATCCGCCCGATGCCGAGCAGCGCGCACAGGGGCGTCTGATCGGCGAGGTCCCAGTCGCCGTAGCCCGGGGCGTAGCGTTTGCCGGCGGCGAGCCCACGCTCCCCGAAGCGCCGCGCCGCCAGTCCCTCGACCGTCATGCCAAGCGCGATGGCGGCGGCGCTGGCGTAGGCGTCGACCAGCAGGCTCCGGGTCATCGACCCCTCGGCGAGGAGGGTGCGGCCCCAGTCCTCGAGCGCCGGCCCGATGGTCGCGGCGAACAGCACCGCGGTCGGGCAGCCGGCGAGCCGCTCGCACAGGGACCGGCTGCGTGTGGACAGCGTGCCGGCAAGGACGACACGGTCGGGAGGGGCCGCTTCGACTCCGAACTCCCCCAGCACGGCGCGCGGTTCGAGCAGGGTCCGGCCGCGGTCCAGGATCTCGTCCAGGAGGCGGCCGGTCTTTTCGGGAACCTGCGAGGGGCGCCGGTACCCCAGACGCAGCAGCACCAGGGGACGCGCGACCTCGATGGGAAGGGGTTCGAGGATCTCGGCAACGGGGGCCCGGTCGCTCACGCGGATCGCCTGGCGCGCCCCTCAGCGGGGGGACGCGGGGAGGGCTTCCATCCCGAACTCGCGGGCTTCGCGCAGGACCAGATCGTCGAGGGCCTGCACCTTGTCCGCGGCGAGACGGAACGGCTCCTTCGCGAGCAGCTCCTTGACGATCGGCTGGGCCCGCTCGTAGTCGGTCGGTCCCCCGCCGCCGGGCTTCGCCGAAGCCCGATCGACCACCTTTCCCGGCATGTAGCACTCCTCCTTGAACAACCGGAGAGTCGTGGGATGGCCCAGGAAGTGCCCCTTCTCCACCGCCTCGGGGAGAAGATCGAGCGCCATCTTCTCGTGCTTCTGATCGATGCCGCGCATCAGCCGGTAGGCCATGCCGCACAGCTCGTTGTCGATCACCAGCTTCTCGAGACTCTGGCAGGTGATGAAGTCGAGGATCCCCACCCCCGACACCACGTTGACTCCCGCCAGGGCGGCGAGGATCACCCCCATGCCGGTCTCCGAGCCGGCCTGCGCGTCCACCCGCTTGCTGTCCGACAGCCCCATGTAGGAGTGGATCGGGAAGCCGAGACGCTTGCCGATCTGGGCGTAGGCGCAGTCGATCATGTAGGTCTCGAGCGATCCGAACGGAGTCTGGCCGGCGCGCATGTCCATGAGGCAGGGGGCGCCGCCGTACACCACGGGCGCCCCGGGCCGCACCGCCTGCGCCAGCGCGATCCCCGCGAGGTTCTCGGCGGTGTGGACGACCAGCGTCCCCGAGAAGGTCACCGGCCCGGTCGCCCCGGTCAGCGGCACGCTGATGATCTCCGACGGCAGCCCGTACTGCGCGCATTGCAGGATGCTCTCGGAGGTCAGGACGCTCCACCTGAGCGGCGACGAGGGGCAGGCGTCGAAGATCGCCATCGGCTTCTCGCAGGCCTCTTTCTCCGAGCCCCGCACGATCGTCATGATCTCCAGGGTCGCCCGGAACGAATCCTCGCGGAACAGTCCGGTGACGATCGGTTTGTTGCAGTGCTGCACCGCCAGATAGAGACGCAGGAAGTCGGAGATCTCGTTGGGGACCTCGGAGGGGACGAGCGAGGTCGACTGGGCCTTGATGTGCGGCAGCTGCTGCACCAGACGCGCGATGTTGATGGCGTCGGCGCAGGTCGAGGCCCGCACCCGGCCGTCGGTCTCCAGGACCTTGATCGCCGCCGAGCCGGGGTCGTAGATCACCTCGTCCCCGCCGATCTCGAGAAAGGCGTCGCCGGTCACGTTCCAGAGCTTGAAGGAGCGGGGCGCCGTGCCCATCGCCTTTTCGATGAAGCCGCGCGACAGCCAGGCCCGTTCCGACTTCGGCTCGATCCGCTGTCCGTGCTCTCCCAGGAGGGCCAGCGCCTTCGGGTGCTCGAACTGCAGACCGATTTTCTCGAGGACTTCGAACGCCTCGTCGATGATCCGGTCGATCATGGCCTCCGAGATCATCTGGACGCGCGGACGGAACGGCGGGAGCAGGCTCACGTTCGGGTTGCTTCCCGGGCGGCGACACCCTGCCCCGGCGCGAGCGCCTGGTGCAGCCGGGCGATGAACTCCGGGGTGGTGCCGCAGCACCCCCCGAGCACATTGATGCCGAGCGCGGCGATGGCCTCCATGTCGGCGACGAACTCCTCCGCGGTCTGTTTGTAGGCCATGGCCTCGCGCTCCAGGACCGGCTTGCCGCGGTTGGGCTGCAGGATCACCGGAAGGTCGGTGGCCTCGCGGAGGATGCGCGCCAGCTCCAGAAACACCGGGCTGCCGTGCGAGCAGTTGCTGCCGACGATGTCGGCCCCCTCGTCCCGGAGCGCCTTCATGCAGGTCGTCACCGTCTCCCCCATCAGGGTGTAGAAACCGCGCGGGTTCCGATCGAAGGTCATGCAGACCACCACCGGAAGCGACGACACCTTCTTCGCCGCCCGCAGGGCGCAGATCGCCTCCTGCAGCGAGTACATCGTTTCGATCGAGATCAGGTCGACCCCGCCGTCGACCAACCCCCGGATCTGGGCCTCGAAGGAGGCCTCGAACTCCTCGCGCGTGAATTCCCCCATCGGCTGCATGAACTTGCCGATCGGCCCCACGTCGCCGGCGGCGAACCGGCCCCGCGGACAAACCGCTCTCAGGCTGCGCGCCGCCAGGACGTTCGCTTCGTGGGTGCGATCCTGCAGGTCGCGCTCTGACAGCTTGATCGGCGTGCCGCCGAAGGTGTTGGTCTGCACCACGTCGGAGCCGGCCTCGTAGTAGGCGCGATAGACCTCTTCCACGTCCCGTGGCCGCTCCCAGTTCCAGACTTCGGGCGACTCGCCGTCGACCAGCCCCTTGGCGAACAGCATGGTCCCCATGCCGCCGTCGTACAGGACGACGCGCCGGCGCGCGAGCGCCACAAAATCGGGCCGGTTCCCCGTTCCCGGCTCGGTGCGTTCCGTGGTCATGGTTCCCTGGTGCCGCCTGCTGAAACCGCGGTGCGGCCGCGGCGGCACCATGCTACGCGCGCGCGCCGCGCCGGTCAATCACCGCCGTTCCGGAGCCCGCCGGCCGGCGTGGTATCGTGACCGGCGTGACGACATGTGCGGGGGCGGGTCTGTCGACCCTCCCGGAGGCGGTGGAGGCGGCCCGCGCCGCCGCGCGACAGGCGCTCGAGGGGGCGGGCGCAGGGAGCGCCGATTTCGCCCTGCTGTTCGCGACCGCGCCGCACCGGCCGCATTTCGGCGACCTGGTCCAGGAGGCGCAGAGGACGCTGGGCACGGAGCGGGTGGCCGGGTGCGGCGCCTGGGGGGTGATCGCCGGGGCGGAGGAGGTCGAGGGGCGTCCGGCGGTCGCGGTGCTGGCGATCCGGTCCGACCGGATCGGCGCCCTGACCCTGTTCGCGCCCATCGACCCGGAGCGGCCGATGAGCGCGGCCGCGGAGATCCGCCGGCGGACCGCCGCCACCGGGCCCGGGCTCACGGTCCTCCTCCCCGACCCGTTCGTCCTGCGTCCCGACGAGCTGCTGCTGGCGATCGATCGCCTGGCGCCCGGTCTGGAGGTGGTCGGGGGCGCCTGCTCGGGGGACCCCTCCTCGCAGGGAACCTTCCAGTTCTGCGGGCGCAACGTGGCCACCCGGGCGGTTTCCGGACTGCATCTCCACGGCGGGCTGCGCCGGGCCATCGGCGTCACCCAGGGGTGCCAGCCGCTCGGCGAGCCCAGCCGGGTGACCGCCGGCGAGGGAAACGTCATCCTGGAGCTCGACGGCCGGCCGGCGCTCGAGGTGCTGCGTGCCCGCCTTCCGCCCGCGCTGCGCGATTCCCTCGAACGGCTGGGGGGGCACCTGTTTCTCGGCTACCCGCCCGACCCCGCGCAGGAAACGATCCTCCCCGGACAGTATCTGGTCCGCACCCTGGTGGGGGCCGACCCGCAGCGCGGCGCGCTCCTGGCAGGGGCCCCGGTCCGGCGGGGCCAGCCCCTCCTTCTGGTGCTGCGGGAGGCGCAGGCGGCCCGCGACGATCTCAAGACCATGCTGCAGCGACTGCGTCCGGAGGAGACCGGTATCGATTACCGTTTCGGTCTCTACTTCAACTGCGCCGGGCGCGGCACGCCGCTCTACGGGGTCCCGGGGATTGACACCGCCTACATCACCGGGGCTCTCGACGGCGTCCCGATCGCCGGGTTCTTCGGCAACGCCGAGATCGCCCCGCTCTCCGGCCGCAACCGGCTGTTCACCTATACCGGTGTTCTCGTCCTGGTGGGAGAGGAGGCCGCGTGAGCGGTCCGATCCCGAGGAACCTGGCGCTCCAGACCGCCATCGTGGCGCATCTCAAGGCCGCCGGGCGTCCCGCCACCAGCCGCGCCCTGGCGGCACTCTTCCTCCGGATCGAGCACGGCGACGAGGCGACCTGCCGGAAGCTCCTCTCCCCCTTCCTCTTGAGCGTCCCCGGAGTGGTTCACCGCGAAGGGGAAGGATGGTCGCTGGCGCGCCTCCCCCGCGCCTCCTCCGGGAGCCCGGCGTCCGCTGCGCCGCCCGAAGCTCCGCTCCCGGATGACCCGCCGGAGCCGGTCGATCGGAGGGATGCCGCCGCATCGAGCCTGCGTGATTTCGTGGCCCTGGCCTCGGAAGGGGGCGGACCGGGAGGCAGCGGCGGGCTCCGCGCGCTCAGCCTGCTGCCGGTCCTGGCCGGCGAGGAGTGCCAGGAAGAGCACTTCCCGGAGTCGAGCGGGACCGGGGAGGAGGAGGGCGTCACGGTGCGGGCCAGGCTCTCGGAGGACGACCTGCACGGCATCCTGGAGACCATCGGCGACCTCCCGGTCGTCTGTCACCGCGTCGGCCGGGAGCTCGACCCGCTGCGGCGGGCCTGCGCGGCCGCCGGCCTGCCGTTCCAGGCGCCGGTGATCTCGGCGGCCAAGCTGGGTCACCTGCTCCTGGGGCTCAAGGCGAACCACTCGCTCGAGGATCTCGGGGCGGCGGTCCGTCTGACGACCCGCGGGCCGGAGGACTGCCGCGGCCGGATCCGGACGGTGGCGGCCGCGTACCTCGGCCTGCTCCCGCTTCTCGACACGCGGGCCATCGATTCGGTTGAGGCGCTCCTGGAGTTCCAGAACATGCCGGCGGCCCCCCTCGACCTGTCACGCTACGGCTTCACCGAGGATGACCTGCGTGCCCTGCCGGCGGCGCCTGGGGTGTATCGCTTCCTCGATGGCGCCGGCCGCATCCTGTACATCGGCCGCTCGAAGAATCTCAGGGTGCGGGTGGCCTCCTACTTCACGCCCTCGTCGGGCCAGACACCCCGCGGGCGCGCCATCCTCGATCAGGTCCGCACCTTCGCCGTCGACACCGTCGCCACCGAGCTCGAGGCAATCCTTCTGGAAGCCGCCCTGATCCTGGAGCATCGGCCGCCACTCAACCGCCAGTTCGACGTCCACGAGCGCCCGGCCCCTTACGGTCCGCGTCTCAATCTGGTCGTCGTCCTGCCGGAGCGGGCCGCGGCCGGCGACGAACCGGCCGCCTGCACGCTGCATCTCCTGCGCGGCGGACGCTACCTCGGGAGGATCGGCGGCGTGCCGGAATCCGCCGGTGCCGTCGCGGCGGAGGCGGCGGGCCGGGTGCGCGCCGCCTAT
>JBOGOE010000368.1:0-7342 GCA_050747445.1 Candidatus Polarisedimenticolia bacterium
GTCCGGACGGGGCCGCATGGCTGCGCGCGGTGCTCGCCGCCGACGCCGCCCCCTATCTCGACGTCCTGGCGGCGGCAGGCGCCGACGCCCTGCCGGCGCTCCTCGACCTGCGCGACGCCGCCCATCCCGGAGCCGCCGCCTGGGTGACCGGCGGGCGGGTCGGCGGGGAGGCGCCGCCGGCGGCCGCGATCCGGATCTGGATCGAATCGGTCGCCGCCGGCGCGGAGGCCGTCATCCTGGACGACGGGCAGGACGGCAGCTCCGGGATGGGCGCCTCCCTGGCGTGGTGGCGCGCCCTCCTGCCGCCGGGCGCCGCGCCGACCGCGATGACCGCCGCGCCGATCGCGTTCATGCCCCCGCCCGGCGCCGCCCCGCCCGCTTCGATCTTCTTCTTCGATCCGGTCGAGCGTGAGGGACTCCTCGCCTACCGGGCGGCGGGGGAGGCGGCGCCTCCGGATGCCCGCCCGGACTCCGGCCCCGCCGCCGGCCCGGACCCGCAGGGAACAATCCGCTGCGTCGTCCGGACTCCGCTCGATTGGCTCGACCTCATCGATCCCGTGACCTTCGCCCGGCGACGGCTCGGAGAACCGATCGCGCCCGGCGCGGTCGCGGCCGTGGCCCTCCGCGGGCGCCACCTGATGCTGCGCTTCCGCATCGCCGCGGCGGCCGTGCCGCTGCAGGAGAGCGAGCGGGTCGGCGCCGCCGCCGAGCTGAGCGCCGCGGAGATCATCGCGCGCGAGCGCACCGTCGCGGCGGCGCAGCGAAGGCGTCTCCGGAACTACCGCGCGCGGGCCACGGTGACGCTGCACTACCGGATCGCCAGCCTGGCGCAGTCGGTAGACGTGACCACGGAGAACCGGATATACGTCCACGACGGCGGGCAGGACTACGAGCAGCTGGAGCTCTACCTGGACGGCGCCCGCTGGCGCGGCAGGACCCCCCCCTACCTGCCGTTCATCCAGCCCGACAAGGTGAGCGAGGTGCCGCTCGACATCGCCCTGGACGAGGGATACCGCTACGCGCTGGCGGGGCGCGATCGCTTCGAGGGACGCGACTGTTACGTCCTCGAGGTCGCACCGGTCGAGGAGGGGCGGAGCCTGTACCGCGGCCGCGTCTGGATCGATGCCGCCACCTTCGAGCGGCTGCGGATGGACGCCGTGCAGGAAGGGGTCAAGGAGCCGCTCCGATCGAACCAGGTCGATTACCGCTTCGGGGAGGTGGCAGGCCCCGACGGGCCGTACCGGCTCCCCGTCGAGGTTCTGGGGCAGATGACCTTCGAGGTGATTGGCTTCAACCTGGTGGTCGAGCGGCGGGTCCGGTTCTACGAGTTCGCGGTCAACCCGGAGGATTTCGAGGCGTCGCTCCGGGCGGCGCACGCCTCCGGACGGGCGTTGTTCCGCGAGACCGACGGCGGCTACTTCCGGCTCGATCCGACCGGAGGCGTCGAGAACCTCGCCAGCGCCAGCACCCTGCGGAACGCCTTCCTCCTGGCGGGGATCAGCATCGGGTCGGAGGGGGACCCCTCGTTCCCGTTCGCGGGGGTCAATTTCTTCGACTTCGACTTCCGGGGGAGCGGCACCCAGTTCAACCTCGCCCTGGCCGGTCCGTTCGCCGACGTCTCCTGGACCGATCCGGAGTTCGCCCGCCCCCGCGCAGGGCGCCGCCCCCTGGCGCTCACGCTGCGGGGGACGTTCAACGCCCTCCCCGAGCGGGACAAGAACGCGCGCCTCCTCGAGACGCCGCGCGAAGAGTACGTGGAGGTGCTCGGCGAGACGGTGCGCGCCGAGCTCGCCGTGCCGATCGGGCACCATCTGCGGGCGTCGATCGAGGCGCGCGCCACCTGGTTCAATTTCGGCGACCATGAGGCCACCGACCCGGCGTTCGTCCTCCCTCCCTCGACCCTGGAACGCGCCGGTCTCCTGCGTCTGGAGTGGGCCCGCAAGGGGTGGCTTGCCGGCGCCTGGGCCGAGTCGGCGCGCCGGGGCCGCTGGGCCCCCTGGGGGCTGCCGGGCGCTCCCTTCGATCGGGACGACCGGGACTTCACCCGCCGCGGCGCGGAGTTGCGAAAGACCTTCCACCCCGGCCCGTTCCACAAGATCGGCGTCGGCGTTTCCGGATTCGACGGCCGCAGCCTCGATCGCTTCTCCCGCTTCCAGCTGGGAGATTTCCGGTCGGCCCGGGTCCGCGGCTTCAACGGTTCGGGAATCCACTTCGACCGCGGCGTAGTGGCGCGGGCCGAATACTCCTTCTCGCTGGGGACCGCGCTGCGTCTCGATCTGGCGCTCGAGCACGGGTGGCTGCGCGGCGAGGAGGACTTCGGCCCGGAGACGCAGCGGGTTCTCGGCGGCGGCGCCGGCGTGCAGTTCTCGGGCCCCTGGAGCACTCTGGTGGTCGTGCGGACCAGCTTCGGGATCGATTCGACCATCGCCGATCCAGGGGGAGGGGGCGACGTGCGGATCGTCTTCCTGCGCACCTTCAACCGCTGGGGCCGCCGGAAGCCGGCTCCGGGCGCGGCGCCCTGACGCAGGGAATTTCTAGGGGCAGGCCCTGCCGGAGGCGGCGATCGAGGCGTCGCGCGGCGCCACCTGACCGGGACCGAACGAATCGTAGGTGCCGTTCCCGGCGCAGTGGACGTCACGCACCAGGAACCAGGCGGCCTCGCCCGAAAGCGGCCGTCCCAGGAAGGTGAGCGTGGTGTCGGGTCGATCGTTCGACAGGCAGATTGCGACCGACTGGCTGAAGTCCCCGCCGCTGCTTTGGAGCGTCGACATCAGACCCGCGACGACGTCATAGGCACGGGCCCCCTCGACCGGCGTCCAGAGAAGGTCGTTCCCCGCCAGGCTGAGGTCCGGGGTCCTCTCGGGCACGGCGCCGGTGCAGGGCAGGACGGTGACCTGGATCGGCGCGCCGGCGCCGAGGGGCGGTGTCCCGGCATCGGCGGCCGTGACGTACAGATGGAAGGTGCCGGCATCGGCCAGGCCCGGGGCAAGTCCGATTGTCCCCGTGCCGTCACCCGCATCGATGAATGACGCGAATGCCGGCAGACCCGACGCCTCCAGCACCAGGGGGTGGCCGTCCGGGTCGGTGGCCGCGATCGGGATCTGCAGCATCGAACCGGCATCGAGGCTCACGCCGGAAGGAGCGGTCAGGACCGGCGCGCGATTGGAGATCCGGACGGTCACCGGAACCCGGGCCGCGAGGGCGCCATGGGTGACCACGATGGCGTCCTGACCCGGAGCAAGGGCCGTGACGATCCCTTCCCCGCTCACGGACACCACCCCCGCGACGCCGCTCTCAAGGGCGTAGACCGTGCCCGCCGACGAACCCGACAGGTCGAGGAACGCGCCCTCGACCTGCCGGCCCACCACCCGGAGCCGGTCGGTCTCCCCGATGAGGCTGAACTCCATCGAACCCGGTTGCACCTCGAGCGCCTCGGGAGCCGTGGCCGGCTCGACCAGCACGTAGGTGTCGGCCGAATAGTTCAGGTGATCGGGGCCGTAGGTGTCGGCGAGAATGTCGATCCGCCCCGCCCGATCGGCGGGAGCGGTGAAGGTGACCTCGAAGGGACCCGGGCCCGGGAGCGGGTGGAGTTCGCCGCCGGCGTGGATCAGCGCCCCATGCACGGTGTCGCCGTCGACGATCGTGAAGCCGACGGTCACGGGATCCCCGGGACGCACCACCGTCCCTGGCGCCGGCGTCAGCGTCACCACGGCGGTATCGGTCCCGGGGCCCGCTGACGCGGACCCGGCCGGACAGGCCGCCTCCTCCTCCGTGATCGGCAGCGTGACGCCCGATCGGACGAAGGCCGGGAGCGGGGCGAACTCCGGCACGATCTGATCGACCGGTCGCAGCAGGAGCCTGGAAACGCTCTCCCAGACACGCGCCGAGCCTGCCTCGGATTCGTCGGAATCCCTGAGCCCGGCATGCACCACGCCGTCGATCGGCACCGTGTTCACGACGGAACCGCCCCGCTGGCTCTCCGCCGGAACGATCGTGTCGTGGATGCCGTCCATACCGCCGGGGTCGAGGATGGTGTCCACCGTCCGGGTGTCCCGGATCGAGGAAATCAGCAGGTCCAGGATCCACTCGGTGTGGAGGGCCGGCTCGGCCAGCGGTTCGAGGCCGATGATCGGATGGGACGGAACCATGGTTGACCCGAGACGTTCCAGCATCGGGCTCTCGGTCTGGAACCCGAAGATGGCATCACCGATGGGCATGCCCCTCCTGGTCATGAACTGCTCCAGGGTCGGTGCCTCCAGGCTTTGCTCTGTCAGTCGGCCGATCCAGGTCTTCCGGCACTTGTTGAGAAGGAAGAAGTCGGCGAACGGCGTCCCGCGGTGGGGCGAGCCGATGGTGATCAGCTTGTGGAAGTCGCCGGCGCCATAGTTCCCCTTCCAGCGGTAGGCGAAGGCCTGGGTGGCCACCCGGGCGCGGGCGATGAGCCCTCCCTCGCTGTGACCGACGACGTCCACCTGCGCGATTGCCAGGCCGCGGGCGCGGACACCCTTCCGGGCACGGTTGGTCGCCGTGCGCAGCCGCCCATAGCCGATCAGGTCCTGCGGTTTCTTGGGATCCGGGTCGAAGGAGACGGCCGGCTCGTCGCGGTAATCCACCAGGCATCCGTCACAGACGTTGAAACCCCGATCGAGGAGATATTTCAGGAATCCCCCGCCCGGCTTCCTCCAGACGTCGCTGTCGCTCCAGACGCCGTGCACCAGGACGACGGGAACCGCCACGAGCTTCAGGGGCTGCTCGCTGGTCCCGGCGGAAGTGGTCGTCTCGACGATCAGCTCCAGCTCGGCCCCGACTTCCTCGGCGGTCCCGGGGAAATCGATCGGCGGCTGGTAGATCGCGAACACGTGCCCCCGGGCCCCCCCCTCCCGAGCCTCGTCGGGGACGGTGACTTCGGCGCCCGGCTCCGAACCATCGCGCTTCATGAGCAGACCCCATTCCGGCCCCGCGGGGGACCCGTCGAGGAGCTTCAGGGAGAATGTGACCGGCTCGTTGGACGGCATGCGCAGGAGTAGCCGGCTGACGCCGTCCGTCGTCGTCCCGCGGCGGCGGACGGGCGCTTCGAGGAGCCGGCTGAAGTTCTGCGGATCGGCGTCGAGGACGAACTGTCCGTCCAACTCCTTGAGGTAGTCCCCGTCGCATTCGGTTTCCGTCTTGCAGGCCGGGTCGATGAACTGCACCGTGGGAGGCCGCCCGCGGAACAGGACGATCCGGCCGGTGGTTGCCCCGCTCGCGAAGTAGTTCGGGGCCCCGACGAGGACGTCGAGCCCCCCGTTACCATCGGCGTCCCCCGCGCCCGACAGGGCCGCGCCGAACCGGGAGCCGGCCGGGCCCGTGAGCGTCTGCGCCGGACCCAGGAGCGGGCCCGACGGGGAACCGGTGAACAGGAACACCTGGTCCGAGTACTGGCGCGCGAAGATGATGTCCTCGTATCCGTCGCCGCTGACGTCGCCGGGTCCGGCGACCAGGACGCCATAGTCCCCCTGGAGGTCGGGTCCCGTGACGGACCACGATGGGGTCTGCGCCAGGCCCTGTGCGGTTCCGTTGTAAATCGAGACAACCCCGTGGAAGCCGTTCGCCGAAGACACCACGAGGTCCGGGTAGCCGTCGCCGTAAACATCACCGGCCCCGGCGATCGCCCGTCCCAGCTGCTCACCGGCCTGGGTGCCGGCAACGGTCCAGACGGCCGAACCGAGGCCAGCCGGCGACCCGAGATAGAGCGACACCCGTCCGTTGTAGGAATTACCGGCGCCGGTCGTGCCGTACCCCGACACGAAGACGTCATCGATCCCGTCGCGATTCACGTCGCCGGCGGGCGCCACGCCGTAGCCGTAGAAAAGAAAGTCCGTGTCTCCTTCCACCGACCAGTTGGCGGTCGGCCTCGGTCCGCCGTTGGATCCGTGGAAGACGTAGGCCCGGCCCCGCCGCCCCGCCTCGAAGCAGCAGAGGTAGTCCCCGACGATGATGTCGTCGAAGCCGTCGCCGTTGACGTCCCCGGCCGAAGCGACCGAGAAGCCGAAGTCGGTGCGGAAATCGCCGGAGTCCGCGGACCAGACGGGGGATCCCTGGAGCCCTCCCTCCGTCCCGAGGAAGACGTACGCGCGCCCGTCGTCGTTCCACGGATCGGTGTCGTTGGGGTAGTCGGGCGCCCCGATGATGACGTCGTCGAACCCGTCGCCATTGACGTCCCCCGCGCCGGCGACGGCGTTCCCGAAATGGGC
This sequence comes from Candidatus Polarisedimenticolia bacterium, assembly GCA_050747445.1. Taxonomy (GTDB): domain Bacteria; phylum Acidobacteriota; class Polarisedimenticolia; order Gp22-AA2; family Gp22-AA2; genus JBOGOE01. The sequence continues at coordinate 6,234 of JBOGOE010000368.1, forward strand.
GGTCTGGGCCCCCCCATCGCGGGTCCAGGCGGGTGTCGACGAAATCCCTCCGGGCCCCCCCAGGAACAGCAGAACGCGCCCCTCCTGGCCGAATTCGCCGCTGTAGTTGGGGAGGCCGACCAGGACGTCGCCGTAACCGTCCCGGTTCACATCTCCGGCCTGGCCGACGGTGTACCCGAGCGGGGTGTTCTCTCCCTGGCCATCGAGCGTCGTGGCCTCGACGAGAATCGGCTCATCGGCGAACACCGGATCTGCAGTGAACAACCCGGCGATCAGCAGCACCGGCACTCTGCACAGACGCCACGACCTTCCGGCTCTGGTGGCCACGACAGTTCCTCTGCCCCCTCCGGGGCAGCCAATGACGCGTTGAGGTTCTTCCCGGGAAGCGCTGCCGCGAACGATACGGCGCTCCCGGCCGCCCGTCAACGGAAGGTTGGCGAAAACGTCGAAGCAGCGCGGGCTACCGGATTCCGACCCGGCGATCGGGACGCTCGATCGGCGCGGCCAGCCGAGCGCGGGGCCGGGGCCGGCGCCGCGCATCGCGGACGCTCCTTTCAGCGCGTCCCGGACGGTGTGGCCGGCAAGGCGACCGCGGGGACCCCGGCGCTCTTCGCCCGTCCGTTGAGATCGGCGATGTCGCCCGCCACGAGGGCGCGCCATGCCGCGATCCCGGCGTCCGCCCGGCCGCGGAACTGCTGATAGAGCTCGCGGGCCTGCTGCGTCGGGGCGGCGTCGGCGCTGTCGACCACCCTGGAAAGCCAGGCGACCTTGCTGCTGAGACGGGTCGGGTAGTTGCACATGTCCTGAGAGGACTTCGCCCGGACCTCAATCAACTCTTCCTCGATGACCCCCATCTTCTGATCGATCCCCCGGCCGAGGGCGGCCAGGGTCTCCGCCTCCCCGCCCGCCGGCAGCCGCTTCGCGAGATCGGCGATCTGGCCGCGCGCCGACCGGATCTCCAGCACCGTGCGATGGACGTCGCCGAGGAGATCGCGGATGCGCATCATCCACTCGAACTGCAGATCGAGATCGGCCTTCGTCGTGGTCACCCGCGGGTCGAGCCGGACCTCGAGCGGGGCGGTGAAGGTCCCGCCGCCGGCGTTGAGCCG
>JBOGOE010000369.1:0-1609 GCA_050747445.1 Candidatus Polarisedimenticolia bacterium
TGTCACCGCGACGCCCGGCGCCGCCGCCGCGCCATCCGCGGCGCGCACCACGCTCGTGTTCCGCCCGACCGACAAGCCGTGGGGACCGAACTATCTCCGCTTCGGCGTCAACTTCCTGAACGATTTCCAGGGAGACACCGACTTCAGCGTCCTCGGACGGCTGACGCGCACCCGGATCAACGCGCTGGGGGCCGAGTGGCGCACCGACGGCCAGTTCGGCGAGACGCGGCGGCTGTCCACCGAGTTCTACCAGCCGCTCGACTTCACCGGGACCTTCTTCGTGGTGCCGCGTTTCAGCTACTCGTTCTTCAACACCGACGTGTTCGACGGCGACCGCAACCTGGCCACCTACCGGACGCGCCATCTCGCCGGGTGGCTGTCGCTCGGAGCGCAGATCGGCCGCTATGGCGAGGTGCGTCTGGGGGCGGCGCGCGGCCGGGTCGACGCCCGCGAGCGGATCGGCCCCGGCACCCTGCCCGAGTTCGACGGCGACCTCGCCGGCTGGACCGGCCGGGTGGTGTTCGACCGGCTCGACGACAGCAACTTCCCGCACGGCGGCCGGCTGATCCTGCTGGAGGCGTTCCTGGCGCGGCGCGGTCTGGGTTCGGAGCTCGATTACGACAAGCTGAGCGGCGGGGTCGTCCAGGTCTGGAGCCGCGGCCGGCACCACGCCTTCGTGTCGTTGAGCGCCGGCACGAATCTTGGCTCCACCATCCCCTTCTTCGACGAGTACCGGATGGGCGGTCTGTTCAACCTCTCCGGCTTCCGCGAGGGGCAGATCCGGGGCCAGATGTTCGGCGTCACCCGCTTCGGCTGGTACCGGCGGTCCGGAAAGCTGTCGGGTATCTTCGGTCGCGGCATCTACGTCGGCGCCTGGCTCGAGGCGGGCAACGCCTGGCAGACGCGCGACGCGATCGGCGGCGACACGCTTCACTACACCGGCACCGCCGCCCTCGGCGTCGACACCTTCTTCGGCCCGCTCTACTTCGCCTATGGCCGCTCCGACGGCGGTCACGACGTCGTCTACCTGTCGCTCGGCCGCTCCCTCGGCGGCCCGCGGTTGTTCGACCTCTGAGCCCAGGGCTTTGCGCCCAGCGGATCTGTCGCGCCTCATCGAGGCATACCGGAAGTCCGGCGACGGGCTCAGGGCGACGCTCGCCTGGGCCGCCCTCGGCCTGGATGACGTCCGGCCCGCGCTTCGTCCGGACACCGTCCGTCTCTCCCGCAGTCCGGAGACGATGGAAGTGCTCGATGCGAAGGGCCGGGTCTTCGACGTCGACACCGCCGCCGTTCGGGCGTTGGTCGATCGCCGCATGGCCGAGCAGCAATACGCCGTCTCGGAGTCGACCTCCAGGCGCTTGGCGACCGGCTGCGCCGGAGCCGGGAGGACCGGGGTCTCACGCAGGAGCGGCTGGCCTCCCGATCCGGACTCACCCAGGAGATGATCTCGGACATGGAACGCGGCACGCATCATCCGCGCCTCGACACGATCGAGAAGTATGCCCGCGCACTCGGAATCTCCGTGCCGGCGCTTCTCGACGCCTGACGCCCTTCCCTGCCCGGTCGCCGTTCTCCTGAATCCCCCCGCCCCCTCCTGAATCCATACCGC
>JBOGOE010000370.1:0-7971 GCA_050747445.1 Candidatus Polarisedimenticolia bacterium
CCCGGCGGGGGCGGGGCCGGCGCCTCGCGTCGCGCTCAGGCGGCTCGGGCGTCGCGGGCGACCTGGTCGAGGAGCTTGAGGACCGCCTCGAGCTTGAAGGGCTTGCTCAGATAGGGGCAGCCGGCGGCCTGGAAGAACGTCTGGACCTTCGGATTGGCGAGATCGCCGGTGGAAAATATGAAACGGCGGGCCATCCGCGGCTTGGCCTTGACCAGCCGCTCGTAGAACCCCTGCCCGTCGAGCCCGGGCATCTTGAGATCGCTGACGATGACGTCGAACTCGGACCGGGTGGCGAGCTCGAGCGCGCGGCGCCCGTCGCCGGCGCTTTCGACCTGGTGACCGGCGCTTCTCAGGAACTCGACCAGGAGCTCGACCAGGATCGCCTCGTCGTCCACCACCAGGAGCCGGAGCGGTTGCGCCTGCCGCGCCGGCGCCTCCGCGCCGGGCCGCTCGGCCACGGCATGCTGCTCCGCCAGGATCGGCAGGTCGAGATTGAAGGTGCTTCCCTGCCCCAGCACGCTCTCGGCGAGCAGCGTCCCCTGATGCTCCTTGAGGATGGCGCGCGACACACTGAGACCGAGACCGGTCCCCCGCCCTTCCGTCTTGGTGGTGTAGAAGGGCTCGAAAATGCGCTCCATCCGATCGCGGGCGATGCCGGCCCCGGTGTCGGTGAACGACGCCCGGAGGCGATCGCCGCTCCGTTGGGTGGTGATGGTCAGCCGGCGGGGGCGGTCCGTCGCTTCCATCATCGACTGGTGGGCGTTGTTGACGACGTTGAGAAGGACCTGCTGGAGCTGATGGAAGTCGAACATGGTGCGCGGCAGATCCGGCTGGTAGCGGCGCACCACCTCGACGTTGTCGACCTGAAGCTGGTAGGCGCGCAGCTCCAGGACGTTGTCGATGGCGTCGTGCAGGCTGCGCCAGCTCTTCTCCGGCTTGTGGCGCCGCGCGAAGGACAGGAGGTTCTGCACGATCTTCTGGCAGCGGACCGCCTCGCTGTGGATCCGCTCGAGACTCTTCCGGTTCTTGGCGTTGAGCTCCCCTCCGAGCAGGAGCTGCGCGAACCCCATGATGCCCGCCAGCGGATTGTTGAGCTCGTGCGCCACCCCCGACACCAGCTGGCCGATCGCCGACATCTTCTCCGCCTGCATCAGCTGCTCGTGGGCGGCGCGCAGGCGGATCTGCATCCGCCTGACCTCGAGGTCGGAGCGCTTCTTCTCGATGGCGTGGGCCATCTGGCTGGCGAACATCTCGAGCGGCGAGAGGGCGTCGGGGGTGGGGGCCGCGAGGTCGCGGGGCTGCTCCAGCATCAGGATCCCGGTGAGCGTCCCGCGGACCCCGTGGAGCGGGATGAACAGGAGATCCTTGCCCCCGCCCGCCCCGGGGCGCAGGCCGCCGTGCTGGATCGCCGGGGTGGCGGGGACGAAATACGAGCCGCCCACGCGGCGCTTCTCCTGCAGGACCTCGGCCCGCTGCGCCGGAGTCATCCTGTGGCCATGGAAGTGGTCGATCTCGGGATCGCCGAGGCCGGTGAAAAACCACTGGCTGTCCCGCCCCTGCTCGTCGAACAGGGTCAGGACGGCGCGCCCGTAACCGGAGTGCTCCCGCACCGCGTCGAGGAACAGGCGGCAGGCGGATTGAAGGTCGTCCTCCAGCACGATGCGGCTGGAGATCCGGCTGTAGGCCGCGGCCTGACGATAGGCCGTCTGCAGGGCCTGCTCACCGGACGTCCGTTCGCCAGCCTCGATATTCGGCAAAGCCCCCGCCCCGAGAAATGCCGGCCTTCGATGCAAAAGCCCCACGGAGTCAAGAATATAGATATGGAGAAATACACAGTCAAGGTTACGAAAATTAGCATTGACGTAGCGATGCTGTTTGATAAGATTCACGGCTGAAACATATGTAGACAATTAGTATTACATATACGAACTTTCACGATTACCGCGCACGGCGCGTCGTGCGGTGGGGGGCATCATGCGTCGACGGGAGAGGAGTCGCGTCTGGCCGGCGGGACTGATCGCGGCGTTGCTGTTGCTGTCGGCCGGTGGCGGCGCGGAAGTCCAGGCCAAGGGGCCCAAAGGGCAGGGGCCGATGCTGTGGATCGTGGCGGATCGGATCGTCGGCTTCGTCCCGTTCACCGTCCTCCTTTACGGCAAGGTGGTCGGGACGGAGCCCGGGACGATGGAGCTGTGCCGGTCGGAGGTGGCCTGGCTGACGGAAACCTCCGCCGCAAACCCGTCGGGGGGCGCCCCCTCCGGACCGACGCAGGGCGATCGGGCGCGGTCCGCCGAGGGCCCCGCCTGCGGCACCGGCCGGTTGCAGCGCACGCCCGGGGGCTACGACTACGCGTACGACATGCGCTTCACGCAGCCCGGAACCTTCCAGGTGCGCCTGAGCATGGTCGATGCCGCGGGCAAGCGGATCCTGTCGAACGCCGTGCAGGTGAACGCGTTCTGACCGGGCGCGGGGCTCTGCCGGCTACTGCGCCGGCGCGGCGGGTTTCGGGGCCGGCTTTTTGAGGGCGTCCTGGACTTCCTTGCGGAACGCCTCGTCCGCCATCAGGGAGTTGATCACCTCGAGACGGACCGCGGGATCCCCCGCCACCTTCTGGGCGAGGGCGATGGTCTGGGTCTTGTCGGCGGCCAGCCTTTCGATCGCCAGGGTCTTGATGGAGGTGTCGCCGAGGAGGGTCTCGGCGAGCTGCTTCTTGGCGTCGCTGTCGGTCGTGAGCCGGGTCATGATGTCCTGCTTGGCGACGTCGTCCTCGAGCAGGCGCTCGACCAGCTGGTCCTTGGTCGTGGGGTTCATGATCATCTCTTCGATGTCCTGGCCGCAGCCGGTCAGCGCGACCGCGAGTGTCGCGGCGGCGACCGCCAGGCAGGTCCTGCGCGCTGGCTTCATCGTTGTCTCCTTCTTCCGGATGATGGGACGGCGGGCGCTGACGGCCGGCTAGCCGGCGGCCTCGCCCCCCGCCTCGGCCGGCTTCGCGGCCGCCTTCCCTTCGCCCTTCCCGGCCTCCTTGACCTTGGCTTCGGCGCGCAGCAGGACGCGGCGGCGGCGCTGCATCCGCTTGAGCCGCTTCACCAGGGGGCGCTTGCGGTCCATGGCGAGAGCGGCCCCCGTGTCGGCGAGCTTCTTTCGGAGCAGGTCGATCTTCGGTTTCAACTGGCCGGCGGTGGCCACGTGTCGCCTCCGTTCTCGAGGTTCGGGAAAGGGGCGGGAGCGTAACACACCGCCCCCGGCGTGAGTCAAGTTAGAATCCCGCCCGTGACCCGGCCGCTCACCTTCGCGCAACGCGCGTTCAAGGCCCCCCTCGGGCTGCTCTACTTCTTCGCGCTGGGCATCCTCGCCCTGCCGGTGCTGATCTACATGACGGTCCTGTTCTACGCCCTGGCCGCGGTCAAGACGCTCCTTCCTTCCGCCCGGCGCGAGCGGCGGGCGGCGCGGGTGGCGGCCGCGGGGGAGACGGAGGAACGGGTCGCTTGAGCGGCCCGCGCCCCTACCGCCGCGCGCCCCTCCCCCCGTTTCCCGGTTACCTCAAGGCGATCGGACCCGGGATCGTCTGGCTGGCTCTCGCCCAGGGGACCGGCGAGCTGATCTGGTGGCCGTACGTGGTGGCGCGCTACGGCCTGGCGTTCCTGTTCCTGCTGATCCCCGCGTGCCTCATCCAGTGGCCGGTCAACTACGCCATCGGCCGTTACACCCTGCTGACCGGCGAGAGCGTCATGCGGGGGTTCCTGCGTCTCGGGCGGCCGCTCGGTCTCCTGCTCTGGATCCTGCTGGCGCTGTCGTTCGTCTGGGTGGGGGCGTTCGCCGGGGCCGGCGGCACCGCCCTGGCCGCCCTCATCGGCTGGCCGGCGGACTGGAGCGAGCGGGCCAGGACCCTGCTCTGGACCCTCGCGTCGATGGGCGGGCTCCTTGGGGCGTTCCTCCTGAGCCGGCGCTTCTACCGGTTCATAGAGTGGTTCATGTGGGTCGCCTCCATCGTCACGCTCCTGGGGCTGCTCGCGGCCTGCCTCCACCCGGCGGTGCTGCGGGCGCTGCCGTCCTTCGCCGCGGGACTGTTCCGCCCCACGCTGCCGCCGCCGCGGCCCTGGGACCCGGACGACGCCACCCGTCTCCTGACCGCCCTGACCTTCGCCGGGCTCGGCGGCTTCTGGACCCTGTTCTACTCGTACTGGCTGCGCGCCAAGGGGGCCGGAATGGCGGGACGCTTCGACGCCGCGGCGCCCGCCGCCGATCTCCCCGGGTCGGAGACGCAGGAGGAGCCGTTCCTCCCGGAGCGCGCCACCGCCGATCTGCCGCGCTGGAAGAGGTTCCTGATCGCCGACTCCGGCGCCGGCGTCCTGGGCAACCTGGCGACCACGCTGCTCACCTGCCTGCTCGCCTACGCGCTCCTGTACCCGAGGGGGATCTATCCGCAGGGGTACCGCCTGGCCGTGGTCCAGAGCGAGTTCTTCGCGGCCAGCTTCGGCGGCGCCGGGCGGCTCCTGTTCCTGGTGGTTGCGGCGGCCTTCCTGTGCGACACCTGGATCGGCACCATGGACACGGTGGCGCGCGTGCACGCCGACATGGGTCGCGCGCTGTCGGCCCGTCTGCGCGCCGTGCCGGCGCGGCGCCTGTATTACCTGTTCCTGGCGATCGGGTCGGGGCTGACCGCCGTCACCCTTCCCCTCGCCGAGCCGGGGACGCTGATCCTGGTGACCTCGGTGATCGGCTTCTCCGGGACCGTCGTCTACACCTGGGCCTTGGTGGTCCTGAACTACACCCACCTGCCGCGCGTCGCCCCCGAACTCTGCCCCCGGCGCTCCCCCGCCCGCGGCCTGCTGGTGCTGTCGGCGGCCGCCTACACCCTCCTCGCGGCGCTCTACCTCGGGGCGCTCCTCCGCTGAACCGCCCCCGGCCCCGCGGCCGGGCGCCGGGTTTCATTTTGTGAACCCGGACGCGGAACCCGCACGATTCCGGTTGACGGGGGCGGTGGCTGCTGGTAGTTTTTGCACCGCCATGCATAAACATGCAGCCACCGACGACCCCCCGATCAGCCGCGCCCACCGGCTCGGGGTAATCCGATCGTCGGTGCGCCGCGCCCCCCCGCGCAACCAGGCCGAGATGATCCGGCGCCTGCAATCCGCCGGAGTGCGGGTGACCCAGTCGACCCTGTCGCGCGACCTGCGGGCCCTCGGGCTGGTCAAGAGCGCCTCCGGCTACCGCGAGGCGGCGGGGATCGAAACGGCGTCGGAGGCGCGGCGGCGGCAGATGGAACGGATGATGCGCGCGTACCTGACGGACGTGGCGACGGCCGGCAATCTGGTGGTCCTCAAGACCACCCCCGGTCTGGCCCACGCGCTGGGTGTGGCGATCGACCGCGCCGACGTCGAGGACGTCGTCGGCACGATCGCCGGCGACGATACGCTGTTCGCCGCCACCCCGCACCCGTCCCGCGCCCGGGCCGTGGAGCGCAGGCTCCGCGGGCTGATCGGGCGCCGGTAGCGACGCGGACCTTTTTCGCACAGCGGCCGGCCCCCCCGTCGGGCCGGCCGATTTTTTTTGGAGGCAGCGCGTGCCGCACGACGGCGATGCCACGGGCGTGGCGCTCTTCGGGGCGACCGGATACTCCGGCCGCGAAGCCGCCCGGCTGCTCGCCGCGCACCCCCACTTCCGGCTGCGCGCCGCCTTCGGAGGCCCGGATCGGCACGGCGCGCCGCTGTCGGACCTGCACCCCGCGCTCCGCGGTCTGGCCGACCTGCCGTGCGAGGGGTTCGACGACCGCGGAGAGCCGCGTGGGACCGCGGAGGATCTCGCCGGACGGGGCATCCGGTTCGCGCTCCTGGCCACCCCGGAGGCGGTCTCCATGCGTCTCGCCCCCGCGCTCCTGGACGCGGGGCTCCGGGTCGTCGATCTGAGCGGCGCCTTCCGGCTCCGGCAGGCCGCCGCCTACCCCGACTGGTACGGGTTCGAGCACGAGAGCCCCGCGCTCCTGGAGCGCGCCGCCTACGGTCTCACCGAATGGACCCGCGCGCAGATCGGACCGGCGGCCCTGGTCGCCAATCCCGGCTGCTATCCGTCGGCGGCCCTGCTGGCGCTCCTGCCGCTGCGGCGGGCCGATCTCGTGGAGCCGTCGGCGCCGGTCGTGGTCAACGCCGTGTCGGGCGCCTCCGGCGCCGGACGGCGGCTGCGCGAGGACCTGCTGTTCTGCGAGGTGGCGGGCTCCATCCGGCCGTACGGCATGCCGCGCCACCGCCACCTGGCGGAGATCGCCGCGGGCGCGGGTCTGCGGCCCGGCGACGAGGTGCTGTTCGTGCCCCACCTGGCGCCGATCGACCGCGGCATCCTCTGCTCGGTCACCCTGCGGCTCCGGCCGGAAGCCGGACGCGACGCGCTGGCGGCCGCCTTCGCGCGGGCGTACGACGGGGCCCCCTTCGTGCGGCTGCTCGGGGAAGGGGCGCTCCCGGCCACCGCCGACGTGCGCGGCACCAACGCCTGCGCCATCGGCTGGTCGCGCGAGCCCGGCGCGCGTCACGCGACGGTGTTCGCGGCCATCGACAACCTGGTGAAGGGAGCCGCCGGCCAGGCGGTGCAGAACCTCAATCTGATGGCCGGCCGGTCGGAGAGCGAGGGGCTGCCCCGGTGACCAGGACCCTGACGGTGTTCAAGGTCGGCGGCAGCGTCCTGGAGCGGGGCGACGCCGGCGAGGCGGTCCTTGACCGGGTGGCGGCCTCCTGGAGCGCGGGCGAGGCGCTGCTTCTGGTGCACGGCGGCGGGGCCGAGCTGAGCCGCTGGCTGGAGCGGCTGGGGATCGCCAGCCGATTTTCGTCGGGACAGCGGGTGACCACGCCGGAGATGCTCCCGATCGCGCTGATGGTGCTCGGGGGGCTGATCAACCGCCGCCTGGTCGAGGCGCTGCTGCGCCGCGGCTGCCCGGCGGTCGGAGTCACCGGCGCCGACGGGGCGGGAACCGTGGGCGTGCCGGCCGACGGCGGCGGTCTCGGGGCGGTCGGCACGGTCGCCTCGGTGAACGCCCCGTTCTACGCCGACCTCATCGGCTCGCGGCGGCTGCCGGTGGTCGCCTCGCTCGCCTGGAGTCCGGAGCACGGCTGGCTGAACGTCAACGCCGACCTGATGGCGGCCGCGCTGGCGGCGGGGCTTCGGGCGCGGCGGCTGTGGCTGATGACCGAAACCCCGGGTGTCCTGACACCGCATGGAGCGCCCCTCGCCGCCCTTCACGACGGCGACATCGACCGCCTGATCGCCGCCGGGGAGGCGACCGACGGCATGGTGCCGAAGCTCCTGGCCTGCAGGGCGGCGTTGCGGGGACGCGTTCCGGAGGTGCGGATCCTGGGGCCGGACGGCACCGGCACGCGGGTGCTGCGGGAGGGAACGATCGGATGACCGATCGCGGCGCGGACGGCGCGCCTCACCTGTTCCCTACCTACGCGCGGACGCCGGTCCGTTTCGTGGCGGGGTCGGGGTGTTACCTGACGGACGACACCGGCCGGGATTATCTCGACATGCTGGGAGGCATCGCGGTCAACGCCCTCGGTCACGCCCATCCGCGCATCGTGAAGACGCTGCGCGACGCGGCGGCCGAGGACGGCCTGCTGCTGCACTGCTCGAACCTGTTCCACCATCCGTGGCAGGAGCCGCTCGCGGCCCGGCTCGCGGATCGCCTCGGTCTGGAGCGGGTGTTCTTCTGCAACAGTGGCTCGGAGGCGGTGGAGGCGGCGCTCAAGCTGGCGCGGGCGCGCGCGCGGCGCGCCCGCGGCCCGCACGTCACCGGCGTCGTGGCGCTCGAGGGGTCGTTTCACGGCCGCACCGCCTTCGCCCTGTCGGCCACCGGGCAGCCGAAGTACCGGGCGCCGTTCGGGCCGCTCGTCGACGACGTCCTCTTCGTCCCGCCGGACGACGTCGCGGCGCTGCGCGGCGCGGTCGGCGCCGCGACCGCCGCCGTGATCCTCGAGCCGGTGCAGGGTG
>JBOGOE010000371.1:0-7911 GCA_050747445.1 Candidatus Polarisedimenticolia bacterium
GGGAGACGGCCACCTTGCGAATGTGTTCCAACGCTTCGTGGTTGAGGGAACGCCCGTCCGTTTTCATGCTGGGAATGTACGACGAGGTTCACCATGTGTCAACTAACTTATGAACCTATTAGTAAGCGACCGTTCTGGGAGCAGAGGCTCCGCTCGGCGTTCCGCCGGCGCTCCGTCGTATGGCTGATGGGGGTTCGCCGTGTCGGCAAGACTGTCCTCGCCCGCTCGCTCCCGGGGTTCGAGTACTCGGACTGCGAGTTGCCTCGCGTCCGCCGCCTGCTGGACGACCCTGAGGGTTTCCTCGGAAGCCTCGGTCGAAGGGCGGCGGTCGTACTGGATGAAGCGCACCGGCTTCAGGATCCCGCGGGGATCCTGAAGATTGCCGCGGACCATTTCCCGCATGTCGGGTTCGTCTGTCAGCATCGGGGTTGGCGCGACCTTCGACGCGAGGACATGCGGGGACTTTTCGAGCACCTCGTCCTGAACGAGCTCCAGGCGTTGCTCGGCGCGCGCAGGTCCGTCCACTACTGGAGGTCCAAGGCAGGCTCCAAGGTCGACTTCGTGCTCGATTCCCCGGGACGGACGATCGCCGTGGAGTGCAAGTGGTCCGCCGGGTCCTTCGAGCCCGGCGGGCTGCAATCCTTCCGGCGTCGCCACCCCGGGCGGCTCAACGCCGTGGTGGCGGCGGACGTAGAGCGGCCCTTCGAGCGTCGCTACGGCGCGATGCGCGTACGATTCCTCTTACGGGAGCGGCTCGGTGGAGCCGTCCGGGAAGCCCTCCCGCTGGCCCTGAGGCGTGCTCAACAGCTGCCTGACCTCCGCCACCTGGCCCCGGACGCCGTCCACCATCTGCCGGAGGCCGTTGAGCTGCAGCTGCAGGTCGTCGATCCGCGTCTGGATCGCCGCCAGGGCGGCGTTGCCGTCGCCGACCGCCGAGCCGATGCCCCGCACGTCGCTGCTCAGTGTGCCCAGGTCGCCGCTCAGGGTGCCCAGGTCGCCGCTCAGGCTCTTCAGGCAGGCAAAGCTGGCGTCCGCGGTATCCGAGTCGACCGACGAGTCCCCGAACTGGAATATCGTCGCCGTGATCTGGCCCGCGCCGGCGATGCCCTCGATCACCGAGCAGACCGCGGCGGTGTTGACCCCGAACGCGGTCTGGTCGCAGAAGCGCTCGGCGATGTCGGCCCCCATCCGCAGGCCGCCCGCCAGCCCCACGAGGAACGCGAACGTGTTGACGTTCGCGCGGGCCGCGATCACCGTGGCGCAGGAGTCACCGCTGCCGGCGAGGATGCCGGCCGCGCTCCGGACCTGTGCCTCCTGCTCCAGCATCTGATTCAGCTCGACGTACTGGTCCGTGATGTCGTCGAGCTGCTCCTCGACGTCCTTGCCCAGGCTGGGCTGCGTGGGATCGTCGTCGAAGTTTCCGGGATCCGAGTTGATCGCCTCCTCGTCGCAGATCTCGACGCAGGCCTCGCGATTCCGGCCGTTGCGGGGCCGGCAGATCCCGTCGTCGTTGCCGATCTGATCCCCCATGACCTCGACGCAGTCCTCGTTCCCGGTGCACACGCCGTCGTCATCGCCCATGTTGTCGCCGGCGATCTCCAGGACCTGGCAGGCGGTCTTCGATTTCTTCGTGAGCTGCTTAAACTCCTCCGCCGACGTCCGGCCCCGGGCGCGGTCATTGCGCTCCACCTGCTTCATGAGCGCCTGCTTCTGCTTTTCGGGGACGGAGGGCATGAAGGCGATCATCTCGGCCGAGGCTCTCTGCTGGGAGATGATGTTGCCGAACCTGCACCCGATGCGCTCGCCGCTGTCTTGCTGGTCGCAGACGCTGGGCGCCGGAGGCTGGGCTGAGATGGAGGTGACCAAGGAAAAGCTCGTCAGCAGCGCGAGTGCCGACGCGGACAAGACAGGAAACGAACGGGGCGAAGTCGGACGAGACATCGGTGTCCTCCTGTGAGTGTGGTGATTGTATGGGCTATTCTACCCGAGGCTGTGTCGGACTGACCGCACTTCTGCCGGCCGTCCTGAGACGGACCTGCCGGCTGCCGGGCGCGTTGCGGCTCGTCGCCCGCCCCCCCCCGAAGCGACCGTCCGGGTGCGCATCGGCGGCGACGGGACCCACGCCGCCAGCCTCGGCGTCGGCCCGGCGCACGCCCTCGACCAGGCTCGCGGTTGGACGGGAACGGCGGCTCGCGGCATTCGACGGCAGGCCCGGGTGGCGCGTGATCGTCGAGGTCGCCGGGGGCGAGTTGCTCCGGCCGCAAGGTTTCGACCCGCTGAACGTCGAGCGCGTCGGGGCAGTGCGCGTGCTCGACGCCCGGTTCCTGCGGCTGGGCTCGTGACCGGGCCGCCCGGGGCGACTCCGATCCGAAGGCTCCTTCCTATTGACATCCCATCGGTCGCCGGCTATCCTCCTATAGATTGTCTATAGGAGAGTCCGGTGGCTCCCAGGACCGACCTGCTGCAGGGAACGCTCGACGTTCTCATCCTGAAGGCCCTGTCGCTCGGCCCCAACCACGGGCTGGGCATCGCCCGCCGCGTGGAGCAACTCACGGGGCGAATCTTTCAGGTCAAGCCGGGCTCGCTCTTCCCCGCGCTCCACCGTCTCGAGGAACGGGGCCGGCTCGAGGCCACGTGGGGCGAATCGGAGACCAATCGACGGGCGAAATTTTACCGATTGACGGCGTCGGGCAGGCGCCAGCTGCGCGCGGAGTCGACGCGGTGGGGGCGCATCGCGCTGGCGATCACCGCCGCCCTGGATGCGGCGCGGTAGAGCCGCGAGCGGGGGACCCGTGTCGCTGGTGAAGCGCACCTCGAGTCTGATGCGCAACCTGTTCCACAGAGACCGCGTCGAGCGCGACCTGGACGCGGAGATCGAAGCCTATCTCGAGGCTCTGACCCGCGAGAAGGTCGAGGCGGGCATGACGCCGGACGAGGCGCGGCGGGCGGCACGGATCGAGCTGGGTGGCGCGGAGCAGATCAAGGAGGAGGTGCGCGCCATACGGGCCGGCGTGCTCGTGGAGCAGCTCGGCCAGGATCTGCGCTTCGGGCTGCGCATGCTCATCAGGAACCGGGGCTTCGCCCTCCTCGCCGTCCTCACCCTCGCCCTGGGGATCGGGGCCAACACCGCGGTCTTCAGCATCGTCCACGCGGTGCTCCTGCACCCGCTCCCGTATCCCCGGCCGGATCGCCTGGTGACGCTGCGCCAGGCGCATCCGCAACGCGGCCTGGACTACTGGCGCCTGTCGCAGGCGAACTTCGCCGCCTACGGCGAACAGGTTCACGGCTTCGAGATGCTGGCCGCCTTCACCTGGACCGGCTACAACATGCGCCGGGGCGGCGAGAGCACCAGGGTCCAGGCGGCGAACGTCAGCGCGGAATTCTTCGACGTGCTCGGGATCCCGCCCCTCGCCGGACGCACCTTCCTCCCCGGCGAAGACGCCGCGGGACGCCGCCAGCCCTGCGTCCTCGGCTACGGGCTCTGGCAGCGCCGCTTCGGAGGCGACCCGGGCGTGGTGGGGGAATCGATCGCGCTCGACAACGTGCCGACCGGGATCATCGGCGTCATGCCGCGAGGCTTCCGTTTCATCGACCCGACCGTGGAGATGTGGGTCACGCTCGATCTCAGCCCCGAGCGTCCGTCCCCCTTCAACCTCCTGGGGCTCGCCCGGCTCAAGCCGGGGGTCCGGCCCGCCGAGACGCAGGCGGAGGCGACGCACGTCCTGAGGTCGAGGGGCTCCGTCGACGCCGCTTTCATCGGGCGCGTCGCCGTGGCGGGTCCCGACGCGGACATGCATGCGGTGGTGCTTCCCCTCCAGGAGGCGATGAGCCATCGCTCGCGGACCGCGCTTCTGCTTCTCCTCGGGTCATCGGGCCTGGTGCTGCTGATGACCTGCGCGAACGTCGCCAACCTCCTGCTCGCCCGTGCCACGACGCGCTCCCGCGAGATCGCGGTGCGCTTCGCGCTCGGCGCCACGGCCGCACGCGTCGTGCGTCAGCTCATGACCGAATGCCTGCTGATCGGCGCGCTCGGCGGCGCGGCCGGTCTCGTCCTGGCCGCGTCCGGCCTGCGACTGGTGACCGGCCTGCCGCTCGCCGGCATCTGGCGCATCGACGAGGCGGACCTGAACGTCCCGGTGCTGATCTTCACGGTGGCCGCGGGGCTCGCGAGCACCCGGCTGTTCGGCCTGCTGCCCGTCCTGCGCATGAACCGCCTGGGCGCGCGGAACGGGCTGCACGCCGGCGCCCGCAGCACCGCCGCGCCGGTCAGCCGCCGGACGAACGGAGCGCTGGTGGCGCTCCAGTTCGCCCTGTCGGTCGTCCTGCTGGTCGGCACCGGCCTGCTGCTGAAGTCCTTTCAGCGCGTGCTGGCGGTCGATCCTGGTTTCGACGCCTCGAAGGTGCTCACCCTGAGCCTCTATTACCCGCCACGGAAGGAGGCCGACTACGCGAATCCGTTCGCGCCCGCGAGCGGCGACGAGGGGGAGGCGTCCGCCCGCTTCTTCACGAACCTGGCGGAGAGGGTGCGCGCCCTGCCGGGCGTGCGCGCGGCCGGCTTCATCTCGAGCCTGCCGCTCACCGGCGAGATCGACGCCGACGGCACGATCCTCGAAGGGCACGAGCCGCAGGATGGCGCGGAGATCCCGGTGATCCGGATCGCGCGAGCCGGTCCCGGTTATTTCCGCGCCATGCAGATCCCGCTGCCGCGCGGCAGGGACTTCGCCGACGGCGACGGACCGGACTCCATGCCGGTCGCGATCGTGGACGAGGTCCTGGCCCGCCGCTACTGGCCCGACGCAGACGCCGTCGGACGGCGGGTTCGATACTCCTGGGACACGTCGGACAACCCCTGGAGGACGATCGTCGGCGTGGTCTCCGGCATCCGCGATGCGGCGCTGGCGGAAGACAGGCAGGCCCACGTGTACTACCCGATCACGCAGGAGCGGATGCGCCGCCTGAACCTGGTCGTGCGCACGGAAGGGGATCCGGATGCCGCCGTCGGCTCCGTGCGCGCGGCGCTCCGCGCCGTCGATCCGTCCATACCCGCCTTCGACGTGCGGACGATGGACGCGACCGTGGGCGAGAGTCTCTTCCAGCAGAAGTTCACGAACGCCCTGCTCGGGCTGTTCGCGGTCCTCTCGCTTCTCCTCGCGGCCACCGGGATCTACGGCGTCCTCTCGCTCGAGGTCGCCAGCCGGCTCAAGGAGCTGGCGATCCGCGTCGCGCTCGGCGCCCGGCCCGTGGAGGTGTTCGGGCTCGTGATCCGCCACGGGGTCAGGCTGGCCGCGGCCGGCCTCCTGCCGGGAGTCGCCGGCGCCTTCGCCCTGACTCGCGTTCTCGAGAATATGCTGTTTGAGGTGGAGCCAACCGACCCGGCGACGTTCGCGACCGCCATCGTCCTGTTGACCGCCGTCGCCATGCTCGCCTGCGTGATCCCCGCGCGTCGCGCCACGCGCGTCGACCCCATCCTGTGGCTCCGCCAGGAGTAGATCGCGTCTCGGGAGTGTCGGCGCTCGTTCGTGCGCCGCGAGTACCAGCGCCGGCACCTGCCCCCCCCTGCCGCTCCCCCGCCACCCGCCACGCCAGCGCCGTGGCGCGCGACCTGGAGCCGGTGGACGAGCTGGTCCGCGAAATCGAAGCCGCATCGGCTGTTCTCCTTACTTGACTACATCGGTGTTCGGTTAAGGCCGTGGATCTGATTGGTAAGGAGGGGGGTAGCAAAAGGGCCACGTCCTCTGTTCTCATTGGGTTGTCAGGACTCTTTGAGAAGGAGGAGACACCGTGGCCCGACGACGGTGTATCGGAATCCGCCGGGAGTTGACCAGCCTGATCCCGAGGCGGCAGTTGAACGTCTTGGCGCGCCAGAGCGGCCTGGTCCGGCGACGCCGTAAGCTCGATCCGATGGAGATGTTCTGGACCGTGGTCCTGGGGTTCGGCGCTGGCCGTGTGCGGGCGCTGGCCGGGATGCGGCGGGCATACTAGAAGAGCACGGGCGCGACGCTGGTCCCGTCGGCCTTCTACGACCGGTTCACTACGTCCCTGGCGGGGTTCATGCGTCAGGTGGTGGAGACCTTGTTGGACAAGCTCCAGGAGACCGAGGCGAGATTTGGTGGGCTGCTGCGGTCGTTCCGGGATGTCGTGGTGACCGACTCGACCCTGGTGAAGCTGCACGACCTGCTGGAGAAACGCTTCCCGGCCTGCCGGACGAACCACACCAAGGCGTCGGTCAAGCTGAGCTCGGGCCGGCAGCACGACTCTCCGGTGTTCCGGGTGGGGCGCTGGGTGCGCGACCGGCTGCTGATGTTCGACCTGGGGCACTTCCGGTATCAGTTGTTCGACTGCATCGATCGCAACGGCGGCTACTTCATTTCGCGGCTGAAGGAGAACCCCAACCCGGAGATCACCGCCACCCTGAGACAGTGGCGGGGCCGCAGCGTGGGCCTGGTGGGTGAGCGACTGCGGGACGTCATCGAGCGCCTGCAACGCGAGACCCTGGACGTCGAGGTGGAGGTCGCCTTCCGCCGCCGGGCATATGGGGGGCGTCGGTCGGGAGCCCGCCGTTCCCTGCGGCCGGACGCTACCATCTCTATGTGACCAACCTCCCGCCCGAGAGGCTCACCGCGGAGCAGGTGGCGCGGGTCTCCACCGGTCGCTGGCAGATCGAGCTGCTGTTCAAGGAGATGAAGTCCTACTACCGACTCGAGGACATCCCCAGCCGGAGGCCGCACATCGTCGAGGCGCTGCTGTATGCGACCCTGGTGACTCTGGTGGTGAGCCGCCGGCTGCTGCAGGCGGTACGGCAGGCGCTGCGCGGACGACCGCATGCGGTGCCGGAAGGGCGCTGGGCGGCAATCTTCGCGGCGGTGTCGTCGGCGATCCTTGACTTGGTGCTGGCCCCGGCGCGTGTCGCCCGCGACCTCGCTCGCTGGACCGAAGCGATGCTGCTCCACGAGGCCGTCGACCCCAACCGGTCGCAACACTTGCTCCTCGCGCGCGTCGAGAATGGAGCCACCTGGTGATCGCCGCAACCCCGCGTCCATCAAGCTATCTCGTTGAAAACAGATCGCTTAACCGATCACGGATGGAGGACCCTGGTCTCCGAGATCCCGCCCGGGTCGAGGGTGAACAGGTTGCGGTCGAGGACGATCAGGTCGGCGAGCTTGCCGGGCTCGAGCGAGCCCAGGTCCTGTTCCATGCCGATGGCGTTGGCGCCATGGATCGTCGCGACGCGCAGCACGTCGTGGGGCTTCATGCCCCCGGCGGCCATCGCCCACAGCTCCCAGTGGTCCCCCAAGCCGTCCATCTGGCCGTGGCCGCCGAGGCCCACGCGCCCACCGGCCTGGAGAATCGCGTTCGCCGCCCCGGCGATGCGCGGAAACACGTACTGGTTCTCCCGGAACCAGGGCCGCCGCTCGGCGCGCTGGTCGATCTCCTCGTGCGGCACGAAGCGCCGCACCTTCGGATTCTCGTGGATGTCGTAGCGCTCGTAGAAGTAGTTCTCGGTCCAGGGCCCGCCGTACGCGACCAGCAGCGTCGGTGTGTACGTGATCCCCGATTGCGCGATGAGCTGCACGGCATCCTTGTAGAGCGGCATGATCGGGTAGCTGTGCTCGTGCCCCGGGTAGCCGTCGACGACCGCGGTGAGGTTCATCTTGAAGTCGAGCCCGCCCTCGATCGTGGGCATCAGGCCGAGCTCTTTCGCGGCCATGATCACCCACTGCCGCTGCTTCCGGTTCCCGGTCATGTACATCTTGATCGTGTTGATGGCGTAGAACTCGCTGTAGCGCTTCAGCGCGCTGCGGGCCTCGTCGAGGCTCTGGAAGTTCTCCGCCCAGAAGACGCCCGGCCCGGTGTGGAAGATCCGGGGCCCGAGAATCTCCCCCGTCTCGACGAGATCGGCATAGGTGAGCA
>JBOGOE010000372.1:0-8289 GCA_050747445.1 Candidatus Polarisedimenticolia bacterium
GCCTTGGGGGGCCCCGGTGGAGGCGGCGCCGGCGCCCGGGCGGGCGATTTCGCGCCGGCCGGCGGCGGCTCCGCGGCCGCCCCGGACAACGCCTTGATCCTCGGATTGTTCGGGTCGATGCGGATCGCCTCGTTGATCATGTCCTGGGATTCCTCACGGCGACCCTTGCCCTTCAGGATCTCCGCCAGCGCCAGACCGGCGGCCACCGCCTTCTCCTTGTCCCCCTCCTCGTAGTAGATCTCCTTCAACTTGGCGTGCGATGGGACGTGCCGCGGGTAGCGCGCCAGGATCTTCTGCAGCTGCTCTTTCGCCTTGTCGAGGAGACCGTATTTGACGAAGACCTCCGCCTCGGTGAAGTGCTCGTTGACGAAGTCCTCGTCCTCCGGCTCGCCGCTGTCGTCGGTATCCGACAGGTCCTGGATCCGGCTGTCGGTGCCGTAGGTCTCCTCGTCCTCCCCGGTCCCGGCGTCCCCGCTCTCCGCCTCGACGTCGTCCACGCCAAGCTCGATCCCCGGGGACCCTTCGAGATCGAGCGCTCCGTCCTGGATGTCCGGAACGGCTGCCGGCACGGGAGGCGGCGCGGGGCGGGCGGCGGGTGCGGCCGGAGCGCCCGGCCGCGGGGCCGAAGCGCCGCCCGCCTGCAGCCCGGCGAGTCGTTTTGCGTGCCGGGGATTCTCGGGATCGATGGATTGCAGCAGCGTGGCGACCTCGACGGCTTCCTCGCTCTCCCCCGCCTCGGTCAGGAGGCCGGCCAGCGCCTCCAGCGCCTCGATTCGGATCTTCCGGTCCCCCGCCTGCTCGGCGATCTCCGCCTGCTTGCGGAGCGCCGGGGCGCTGTCGGGGAACGCCCGCAGGAGCTCGGCCAGGAGATGCAGCGCGTCGGCGTGCCGCCCGTTCGCGGCGAACTCCTCGGCCGCCCGCGCCAGCCACTCGAACGCGCGGTCCCGCTGGTTGCGCGCCACGTGGTACCGTCCGACGGCGGCCGCCACCTCGGTCGGCGCTCCATCGGCCATCGCGGTGAGCCGCTTGAACACCTTGTCCGCGTCGGCGGACTTCCCCGCCGCCAGGTACGCCTCTCCCAGAAGCGCCAGCGATCTCGGGTTGTCCCCCGTGGATTTCGCCATCTGCTCCACGGTCGCCAGCAGATCGCCCGGGCTCTTTTCCGCCTCCTTGCTGAGCGAGAGCATCAGGCTCATGAGGTCGGGGTTGTTGGGGATCGACCTGATCCCCTTCTGCACCACCTTGAGGGCTTCGTCGAACATCCCCTTGCGCGCCAGCTCCTGCGCCACCAGGCGGTACTCGCGCACCGCGTCCGCGGGCGAACCGGCGCGCACGTGCAGGTCGGCGACGGTGACCAGGACCTTGATGTTGTCCGGTTCGCTCTCCAGGATTTTCGAATACGCCTCGGCGGCCTTCTTGAACTGCGAGGTCTTCACGAACTGCTCCGCCACCGCCTGGTACTGCGCCCGCGCCTCGATCGTCAGTCCCTGCTGCTGGTACAGGCTCGCGAGCTTCTGGAGGCAGTCCATGTTCGCCGGGTCGAGCTTGGTGACCTTCTTGTACATCGCGATCGCCTTGAGGTAGAACCCGTCGGCGGCGTAGAACTCGGCGATCCGCAGGAAGTAGCGCATGGCGTCCTGGTTCTTCCCGGCGCGGACGCACAGGTCGCCGAGCTTGTTGACGATATTCATGTCGCGCGGGTTGTCGTCGGCGAGCTTCCTGAACTCGGCGATCGCCTCGGGCAGCTTGCCGGCCCTGAGGTGCTTCTCGGCGTTCAGGGCCACCTTCGTCCGGTCGAGTCCCATCGCTCAATGGCTCCCGGAAGAGGCCGCCGCCGGCGCGACGTCCGGCGGGAGGACGCCGCGGAACGTCAGGCGGTGCAGGTGATTCGGACCGAAGCGGCGCAGCGCCTCGAGGTGGCGCCGGGTGCCGTATCCGGCGTGACGATCGAATCCATACACGGGATGGAGGACGTGATAGGCCCGCATCATGGCGTCCCGGAACACCTTCGCGAGGATCGACGCGGCCGCGATCGACGCGATCGAGCCGTCCCCCCCCACGATCCCTTCCTGCGGCGCCTCGATCCCCGGGATGGTCAGCGCGTCCACCAGGACGTAATCGGGCGGCTCGCGCAGCCCTTCGATCGCCCGCCGCATCGCCAGCAGGGTCGCGCGCAGGATGTCGGTCCGGTCGATCTCCTCGGGTCCGACGACCCCGAACGCAAAGTCGCGGGCGCGCCGCACGATCCGCCGCGCCGCCAGCTCGCGTCGCGCGGGTGGCAGCGTCTTCGAATCGGCGAGCCCGCCGAAGCGGCGCGAGGCGAGGATCACCGCCCCGGCGACGACGGGGCCCGCCAGACACCCGCGCCCCACTTCATCGACCCCCGCCACCGCCCGGTAGCCCCGGGTCCGGAGGCGCTTTTCGTGAGACCAGCCGGCCTCGCGGCGCCGCATGCGTCCCCTATGCCTGGGTCTTCTCCTCGATCCGTGCGGCCTTGCCCCTGCGTTCCCGGAGGTAGTAGAGCTTGGCGCGGCGCACGCGCCCCCGGCGCACCACCTCGATCTTGCCCAGGATCGGGGAGTGGAGAGGGAAGATCCGCTCCACCCCGATCCCGTCCGAGATCTTGCGGACGGTGAAGGTGCCGGAGACGCCGCCGCCCTTCATCGCGATGACCATCCCCTGGAAGATCTGGATGCGGTCCTTCTCACCCTCGGTCACCTTGACGTGCACCTTCACGGAGTCGCCGACGCGGAACTCCGGGGGCGTGGTTTTGATTTCCCTCTGCTCGATCAGCTTCACGAAGTCCATGGTCCCCTCGATCCTCACCGGGTTCAGTGATCCTTGCGCGGCGCCGCCCCGGCGCGGTCGCGCGAACGCTGCAACAGGTCGGGCCGTCGTTTCGAGGTCGCTTCCTCGGCGCGCGAGCGCCGCCAGGCCTCGATGGCGGCGTGATGGCCGGACAGCAGCACCTCCGGGACGCGGTGTCCCCGGAACTCCGCCGGCCGGGTGTAATGCGGGAAGTCGAATCCCCCGTTCCAGAACGAGTCATGGCGGGCCGCGTCGGCGTCCCCGAGGGCGCCGGGCAGCAGCCGGGTCAGCGAGTCGACCAGGGCCATCGCGGGGATCTCCCCGCCCGTCAGCACGTAATCCCCGATCGAGATCGACTCGTCCGCGAGGTGCTCCCGCACCCGCTCGTCCACCCCTTCGTAGTGCCCGCAGATCAGGATCAACCTCCGGTAGACGGACAGCCGGCGTGCCTCCTCCTGCGTGTAGGGCGTCCCCTGCGGACACAGCAGCACGGTCCGGGAAGGGACCGCGGGATGCGCCTGCCGGATCGCCTCGACCGCCGCGAACAGCGGCTCGGGCAGGAGGACCATCCCCCCGCCGCCGCCGTAGGGCTGGTCGTCGACGCGCCGGTGGCGATCGACCGCGTGATCGCGGAGATCGTGGACCCGGACCCTGATCAGACCGGCGTCGCGCGCCCGGCGCACGATGCTGTGATCGAGCGGCCCGGCGAACATCCCGGGAAAGGCGGTGACGACATCAAATTCCATAAAGCTCCAGCAGACCTTCGGGCGGCTCGATGACGATCAAACCCGCGCGCCGGTCGATCGCCGTGCAAATCGATCGGGCGGCGGGCAGCAGGATCTCCTCCTCGGGGTGCGGCAGCTCCGGAGCCGGCTGCACCGCCAGCAGAGGGGTGCCCCCGGTATGAACGACGCTCCGCACCGTTCCGATCACGCGGCCGGCACGCGTCGCGACCCTCAGGCCGACCAGTTCGAAAATATAGTAGCTACCCTCGGGCAGATCAACCAACCCCTTGCAGGGCAGGAAGATATCCTGCCCCACGAGATCCTGCGCCGCGGCAGCGTCGTGGCCCCGGAACTTCACGACGAGCCGCTCCCCGTATACCTCATGTGCCTCGACCTCCAGCCGCCCCAGGGGTCCGCCGGACCTCCCGACCAGCACCCAGGGACGTCCCTCGAGCTGATCGACGCCGTGCGGCACCAGCCGCGCGGTCAGGCGACCCGAACCGCCCCGCATCCGCAGCCCGGTGGCGACGAGCACCGGCCGTTCCGCCGCCGGCTCCGATTCACTCGACGATTTCAAGTTCGTAATCCCGGCCGTGGCGTTCCCCGGCGGCGGTCAGAAGCGACCGCATTGCCTGCACGGTCCTCCCCTGCCGGCCGATCACCCGGCCCAGCTCGTCCGGGTCCACGGTCAGCTCGAACACCAGAATCCCGTCCTCCTCGAACTGTTGGACCGACACGGCGTCGGCGTGGTCGACGAGGTCCCGGGCCACACCCAGGATCCAGGAGCGCAGGTCGGGGCCGCCGGCCATGACCGGGCTCAGACCTGCGCCGCGCGGGCCCGCTCGATGAGACGCCGGACCGTGGCGGACGGGTGGGCCCCTTTCTTCACCCAGGCGTCGGCCCGGGCGAGGTCGATCCGGATGACCTCC
Source organism: Candidatus Polarisedimenticolia bacterium (assembly GCA_050747445.1). Classification (GTDB taxonomy): domain Bacteria; phylum Acidobacteriota; class Polarisedimenticolia; order Gp22-AA2; family Gp22-AA2; genus JBOGOE01. Next base: position 4,463 of record JBOGOE010000372.1, read on the forward strand.
GGCCGCCGCTTCGGATCGAAGGTGCCGATCTGATCGGTGAACCGGGAGCGGGTCGCCCGCGTCGATTCCGACACGACGACGTGGTAGAAGGGCTTGTTCTTGGTTCCGGCTCTGCTGAGACGAATCACGAGCACTGGCACGACCTCCCCGACCCGGTCGAACGGGCCGCCTTCATCGACGGAAAGGGCGCGCGCCGCCGAGCATGCCCGCCACTCGGGCCGCCGGACCGCCGCGCGCCATGGTTTTCATCATCTTCTTCATCTGCCGGTACTGCCGGAGCAATGCGTTGACGTCCGCCACCGTGGTCCCGGATCCGCGGGCGATCCGCAGCCGGCGGCCGCCGTCGATCACCTCCGGGCGCCGGCGCTCCAAGGGGGTCATCGATCGCAGGATCGCCTGCGTCCGCTTGATGCCCTTCTCGTCGATCGGCAGATCGCGCAGCGCCGCCCCCCCGGGGAGGAGATCGAGGATCTGCCGCACCGACCCCATCCGCCCGACCCGCTCGAGCTGCTCCCCCAGATCCCCCAGCGTGAATTCGCTGCGGCGGACCTTCCGGGCCAGGGTCTCGGCGTCCTCGCGCGACGCCACCGCCTCGGCCTTCTCGATCAGCGTGAGGACGTCGCCCATGCCCAGGATCCGGGAGGCCATCCGTTCCGGCTGGAACGGCTCCAGATCCTCGAGGCGCTCTCCGGTCCCCACGAACTTGATCGGCACGCCGGTGACGCGGCGCACCGACAGGGCCGCGCCGCCGCGCGCATCGCCGTCCGCCTTCGACAGGATGATCCCGGTCAGCCCGAGGCGGGCGTGGAACGCCGAAGCCGAACGCACCGCGTCCTGCCCGGTCATGGCATCCGCGACGTACAGGACCTCCACCGGCTGGAGATCCCGCCGGAGCGCTTCGATCTCGTCCATGAGCGCGTCATCCACGTGGAGCCTGCCGGCGGAATCGACGATCACCGGATCACGACCGGTCTGCCGCGCCTCCTGCAGCGCCGACGCGCACACCGCGGCGGCGCTCGCGCCGGCAGCGCCCGCCTGCACCGCGACCCCGGCCTGCCCGCCGAGGATCCGGATCTGATCCACGGCGGCCGGGCGTCGCACGTCGGCGGCCACCAGCAGCGGCGATCGTCCCTGCGTCTTCAGCCAGCGGGCCAGCTTGGCGCTGCTGGTGGTCTTCCCGGAGCCCTGGAGACCGACCATCAGGTAGACCGACGGCGGCCGCGCGGCGCGCTGCAGCCCCGTCCCCTCCCCCTGCGACAGCATCGCCACCATCTCGTCGCGCACCACCTTCACGACCTGCTGTCCGGGAGTCAGGCTGCGCAGAATCTCCTCGGAGGAGGCGCGGGAGCGCACCGCCTCGGTGAACTCGCGCACCACGTCCACGTGGACGTCGGCCTCCAGGAGCGCCAGGCGGATCTCCCGGATCCCCTCGCGGACCTCGGTCTCCGTGAGGTGGCCGTGACCCCGCAGGGTCCGGAACACCTTCTGCAGCCGTTCTCCCAGAGCCTCGAACATGCCGGTCACCGGGCCAGGCGCCCGCGGACGCGGGCGCCGCCGCTCAGACGAGCGACAGCAGGTGGCCCATCTTCTCCTTTTTGGTCTTGAGGTAGCGCCGCGAGCTCTCGGTCGGGGCCACCTCGATCGGCACCCGGTCCACGATCGTCAGACCGTACCCCTTGAGCGCCTTGAACTTCCCCGGGTTGTTGGTCAGGATCCGGATCTTCTGGCAGCCGAGGTCGCGGAGGATCTGGGCGCCGATCCCGTAGTCGCGGTGGTCGGCCTTGAACCCAAGCTTGTGGTTCGCCTCCACCGTGTCCTTCCCCTGTTCCTGCAGCTCGTACGCCCGCAGCTTGTTGATCAGACCGATGCCGCGCCCCTCCTGGCGCAGGTAGACGACGACCCCCTGGCCGGCCCGGGCGATGCTCTCCATCGCCGCGTGCAGCTGCGCGCCGCAGTCGCAGCGCAGCGAACCGAACACGTCGCCGGTGATGCACTCCGAGTGGACACGCACCAGCACCTCGTCCTCCGGGCGGATGGTGCCCAGCGCCAGCGCCAGGTGGGTCTTGCGATCCACCGAGGTGCGGTAGGCCACCAGGCGGAAATCCCCCTGGGTGGTCGGCAGCCACGGGGCCGCGACCCGGGTCACCAGCCTCTCGGTCCGCATCCTGTAGGAAATCAGGTCGGCGACCGTGATCATCCGGATGCCGTGCCGGCGGGAGAATTCCATGAGATCCGGGAGTCGCGCCATGGTGCCGTCCTCGTTCATGATCTCGCAGATCACCCCCGCCGGGTACAGACCGGCCAGCCGGGCGAGATCCACCGCCGCCTCGGTCTGGCCGGCGCGCTTCAGCACGCCGCCACGCACCGCGCGCAGCGGAAACATGTGCCCGGGGCGGGTCAGATCCTGGGGCCGCGTCGCGGGATCGATCGCCACCCTCACCGTACGGGCCCGATCGGCCGCCGAGATCCCGGTCGACACGTTGGTGCGCGCCTCGATCGACACGCAGAACGCCGTGTTGAAGGGAGAGGTGTTGTCCTGCACCATGAGCGGGATGTGGAGCTCCCTGAGGCGCTCCTCGGTCAGCGGCATGCAGATCAGCCCGCGACCGTGGCGCGCCATGAAATTGATGGCCTGGGGCGTCACCTTCGCGGCGGCGATGGTCAGATCCCCCTCGTTCTCGCGGTCCTCGTCGTCCACCACGATGACGAACCGCCCCTCCCGCACGTCCCGGATCGCCTCCTCGATGCTGGCGAACGGCGACCCCTCCCTGGCGACCTTCTCCCTGCTCATGAACCGACCTCGCGCGTCGAAGCGACGAAACCGTGCCGGACCAGATCGGCCAGGGTCACGGGCGGCGCGGCGTCCCGCCACCGCGCCTCCTTCAGGAACTCCACCACGTACCGACCCAGAAGATCCACCTCGAGATTGACCGGCGTCCCGGGCGCGGCAGCCCCCAGCGTCGTCGCCTCGAGGGTCGCCGGGATCAGCGCGACCTCGAAGACGCGCCCATCGCGCGCCGCCACCGTGAGGCTCACGCCGTCCACGGCGATCGAACCCTTGGGGACGATGCAGGGCGACAGGGGGGGCGGGAAGGCGATCCGGGCCCGCGTGCCGCTTCCTTCCGCCACGACTTCCTCCACCACCCCGACGTCGTCCACATGCCCCTGCACCAGGTGGCCGCCCAGCCGCGCGCCGGCGCGCAGCGGCCTCTCCAGATTGACCCGATCCCCGCGCCGCCGGAGCCCCAGCGTGGTGCGACCCATGGTCTCGGGCGACGCCAGCGCCTCGATCCAGCCGGGCCCCGAAGCGGTGACGGTCAGGCAGACCCCGTCCACCCCCAGGCTGTCGCCGCGCGCGGGTCTCTCCCGGAAGGGGATCCGGACGCGCAGACGCGCCTCCCCCTCGCGCCGCCCGATCACCGCGATCGTCCCCATCCCCTCCACCAGACCGGTGAACATCCGTCCTCCCGGCGTCTAGGCGCGTCGCCGCGGGTAGATCAATCGTCCGTGCACCACCAGATCCCGTCCCAGCGGGGCGATCTCCATCCCGGCGAGACGAGCCGCCCCCCCGGGAGCCGCCGACCCCTCGCCGCCGAAGGCCGGAAGGGCGCCGCGTCCACCCAAAAGCCGCGGCGCCACGAACAGGGTCACCGCGTCCCCGATCCGGCCGTCGAGCGCCGCTCCCAGAACCTCGGACCCGCCCTCGACCAGGACGCTCCGCACCCCGCGTCGCGCCAGCTCCCTGAGGGCGGCGCGCAGCGACACGCGTCCGTCGCGTCCCCCCTTCACCTCCACCACGGCGGCCCCGGCCCGTTCCAGCCGTGCCC
>JBOGOE010000373.1:0-17562 GCA_050747445.1 Candidatus Polarisedimenticolia bacterium
GCCAGGAGGAGCGCGACGCCCACGGCCCGCCCCGCTCCGAGGATCACGGCCCGCGGTGGATCGACTCGAGCCGGGAGCGGACCTCCGGCTGGTCGGGCTTGAGGTTGAGCGAGCGTTCGAACGCCGCGATCGCCTGATCTTTGCGGCCGACCCGCAACCAGGCTTCGGCCAGGAGGGCGTGCAGGTCGGGATCACGGGGCACCTCTCCGGTCGCGGCTCCGAGAAGCTCGACGGCCTCCTGACCCCGGCCCCGCTGCAGCAGGGATCGGGCGAGGGTGGCATAGGCCGGTCCGTAACGACGATCGATCTCGATGACCCGCCGCAGCTCCGCCTCCCCCGGCGACCAGGAGCCCTGCCGGATCAGGGCGAGGCCGAGGTTGTGCCGGGCGTCGGTGTACTGCGGGTCGATGGTGACCGCGGTTCGATAGGCGGCCACCTCGTCCTGATGCCGGCCGAGACGGCCGTGCACCGCGCCGAGATTGTTGTGCGCGGGGGCGTGCGACGGGTCGATGGCCACCGCCCGCTCCAGCTCGCGACGCGCTTCCTCCAGGCGCCCGGCGGCGTACAGGAGACCGCCGTAGTTGGTTCGGACCGTGACATTGCGCGGGTCCCGCTCCAGCGCCTTGCGGTACTGCTCCTCGGCGGCGGCCGCGTCCCCCGTCTGCTCGTAGACCAGCGCGAGATTGCTGTAGGAGCCGGAGAACTCGGGGTCGCGCCGGATGGCGTCCTCGAAGGTGACGGCCGCCTCCCGCAGCCGCCCCTGCTTCTTGAAGATGAGACCGATGTTGTTGAGCGCTTCGGCGTAGTCGGGATCCACTTCGAGGACCCTGCGGAACTCCCGGAGCGCCTCCTCGGTCCGGTTGAGCCGGTCGTACAGAATGCCGAGACTGTTGCGCGCGTCGGTGAAGGCGGGCTCGTATCCGAGCGCCCGCGTGAAGTGCTCCTCGGCCTCCCGCATCCTCCCCTGCTCCATGGCGATGTTGCCGAGGAGGTTCTCGGCGTCCTTGGAGCGCGGCTCGCGGCTCAGGTAGGCCTCGACCATCGCGGCCGCCTCGTCGTATTCCTTCCTCTTGAAGCGGGCCCGGGCGATGTTGAGTCGGGCGATCCCCAGGTCCTCCGAGGCCCGGATGGCCTCCTCGAACTCGGCGATCGCCTCGTCGTACTTCTCCTCCGCCAGAAGCGCGAGCCCCCGGTTGTTGTGTGAATTCGGCGTGTCCTGCTTCAGGTAGCCGAGGGAGGCGAGCTTCTCCTTGAGCTCGCGCTCCCCCGCCTCGTCGCGGGGCGATGCGCCCGGCGGCTCCGCGATCACCGGCGGGATGGCATGGCTCGGAACGTAGGTGATCGGGTGGCGCGCCAGGAACGCGGGGGTGAACGCCTCGACCACCGGGCGGCCGTCCATGTCCTCTCCGACCGGAAGTCCGAACAGGGCCAGGATGGTCGGCGTGATGTCCAGGACCGAGGCCTCCGCCAGCTCGTGGCCCCGGCGGAAGGGGGGGCCGTGGAACACGACCACGCCGTACTTGCGGTGCCAGTCGGCCGCCTGACCGTAGCCGATGCGCGGATCGGTCAGCGGCCGGTTCTCGCCGGTCCTGAAGCCGTGATCCGAGCAGAGGATGACCGCGGTCCCCTCTCCGGCCTGCTCGAGCAGGCGCCCCACGAGCTCGTCGGCGTGCCGGTAGTACTCGTCCACCGCGCGGCCGAACCGCTGAATCTGCTCGCGCTCCACGCCCGGGAGCGGCGGCGGAGCGTAACGCATGAACAGGTGGGCCACCGTGTCGGTGCTCTCCACGTAGACCGCCATGAAATCGGGCCGGTGGCGCTCCTCGAGCGCCAGGGCGATCCGGACGTAGGTGTCCCCCGCCGCGACCGCCGTCTTCAGATCGTCGATCAGCTTGCTCTCCTCGGCCGGCAGGGACGCCGGATCCGCCGGCAGCCGGACGTAGCGTGACACGTCCTTGATGCCGACGGTCTCGGGGGCGATCGTGAGGGACTGCACCAGCGGGTCGAGGTCAGGAGGATGGACCTTGCCATCCCGCACCTGGTCGCGCGCCGGGTGGGCGCCGAACAGCTGATAGGCGACCCGATCGGAGACGATGAAGCCGTCCACCCGCTCCGCCGGATAGGTGGCCCACCATCCGACGACGCCGACCGAAACGCCCCGGTCGCTGAGGATGTTCCAGATCGCGGGGGTCTTGCGCAGGGTCGAGGTCACGGGCACCCGGTCCCCCTGCGGACCGGCGGTCGCCAGGAAATCGATGATCCCGTGGCGCCCCGGCAGGACCCCGGTGGCGATGCTGGTCCAGATGACCGGGGACAGCATCGGCGTGATGCTGCGCAGCCGGCCGCGGACCCCCTCCCGCGCCAGACGGCCGATGTGCGGCAGCTTCCCCGCGGCGATCAGGGGATCGAGGAGGTTCCAGTCGGCGCCGTCCAGACCGAGGACCAGGACGCGGGTCCCCGGGGTCCGCGCCGCGGCGGGCGCTCCCGATCCGGGGGTCGAACGGATGTTGACCGCGCTGACGTCGCACGACAGCAGCACGAGTCCCGCTCCCCGGAACCGCTCGGTGAGCCGCCCCCCGAGGGTCTGCCGCAGCTCCTCGATGCGCGCCCCCGACACCTCGCTGTAGGAGGCTTGCGCGAGGGTGGCGCGCAACTCGTCGCCGACCCAGCGGGGCAGCAGATCGCGCTCCAGACCCGGGCCGGGACCTCCGTGCACCTCCAGGAGGCGGTCCGGATCGACGCGCCACAGGAGCGTTCCGCGGGCGACGACCTCGATCCCCTCGCGCGAGACCAAGCGGCTCCCGTCGCCGGCGCCCACCTCGAACGGAAAGGCGGCCGGGGCCGCGGGATAGAGCGACAGCCGCAGCAGCCCGGGCGGCACCAGGTGCCAGCCGGGGGCGACGGCCCGGGGCGCGAGGATCCGGAGGGGGGAATCGAGAACGGCCAGCTCGCCGCCGGGCGCCAGGTGCCGCAACCCGGTCAGGAGCCAGACGGCAAAGAGGAGGAGCGCGATGCCGATCGGCACCCGGCGCTTCAGGAGAGCGTCGACGTCCGTGACGCGACGCGTCGCCGGGCTCAGGTCCCCTCGCTCCAGCTGGTGAGGTACGCCTGCTGCTCCGCCGTCAGGGCGTCGATGCGGACCCCCATCGTCTCGAGCTTGAGGGCGGCGATGGCGCGGTCGATGGCGGGGGGAACCGGGTGCACGCGGCGCGGCAGCCCCCGGCCCTCGCGCGCCAGGTACTCGCTGGCGAGCGCCTGATTGGCGAACGACATGTCCATCACCGAGGCGGGGTGCCCCTCCGCCGCGGCCAGGTTGATCAGACGCCCCTCAGCCAACAGATTGATTTTCCGGCCGTCCTTCAGGGTGTACTGATCGACGTAATCGCGCAACCGCTCCCGCCGGCCCCCCGACAGCGTCTCGAGCGCCGGGATGTCGATTTCGACGTTGAAGTGACCGGCGTTGGCGACCACCGCGCCGTCCTTCATCGCCTCGAAGTGCTCCCGGCGGAGCACGTGCTTGTTGCCGGTCAGGGTCACGAAGATGTCGCCGACCCGGGCGGCCTCCGGCATGGTGATGACCTGATGCCCGTCCATGACCGCTTCGAGCGCCTTGACCGGCTCGATCTCGGTGACGATCACCTGGGCGCCGAGCCCGCGCGCCCGCTGCGCCACCCCCCGGCCGCACCAGCCGTATCCCGCGACCACCACCTTGAGGCCGGCGATCAGGAAGTTGGTCGCCCGGAGGATGCCGTCGAGGGTGCTCTGACCGGTCCCGTAGCGGTTGTCGAAGAAGTGCTTGGTCATGGCGTCGTTGACCGCGACGATCGGGTAGGACAGGACGCCGTCGTTCGCCATGCTGGTGAGCCGGATGACGCCGGTGGTGGTCTCCTCCGTCCCGCCGATGATCCCCGGCAGGAGCTCGCGCTTCTTCGAGTGGAGGACCGACACCAGGTCCGCCCCGTCGTCCATGGTCAGGTGCGGGCCTCCTTCCAGGCACTGGAGGATGTGGCGATAGTAGGTGTCGTTGTCCTCCCCCTTGATGGCGAACACCGGGATGCCGAAATCGGCGGCCAGCGAGGCGGCGACGTCGTCCTGGGTCGACAGCGGATTGCTGGCGCACAACCGGACCTCGGCCCCGCCCTCCTTGAGGGTGCGCGCCAGATTCGCGGTCTCGGAGGTGACGTGCAGGCAGGCGGCGAGCCGCAGCCCTTTGAGCGGTTTCTCCCTGGCGAAGCGCTCGCGGATGCGACGCACCACCGGCATCTGGTCGTCGGCCCAGATGATGCGGGTGCGCCCGGCGCGGGCGAGGGCGATGTCCTTGACGTCGTGGGCTGCGGTCGGCACGGGGCTCCTCAGACGGTGGCCGTCAGTCGCGCCGCCTGGCGGAGCGCCGCGGCCTTGTCGGTGCGCTCCCAGGTGCATTCCGGCTCGCTGCGGCCGAAGTGCCCGAAGGCGGCGGTGAGCCGGTAGATCGGGCGCCGCAGGTCGAGACCCTGGATGATCCCCGCCGGGGTGAGATCGAAATGCTCGCGGACGAGCTCGACGATCCGATCGTCGTCGACCCGGCCGGTGTCGGCGGTGTCGACCATGATGGAAACGGGCTGCGCCACGCCGATGGCGTAGGCCACCTGGAGCTCGACCCGGTCGGCGATGCCGGCGGCCACCAGGTTCTTGGCGATGTAGCGGGCCATGTAGGCGGCCGAACGGTCGACCTTGGTCGGGTCCTTCCCGGAGAAGGCCCCGCCGCCGTGATGGGCATAGCCGCCGTAGGTGTCGACGATGATTTTCCGCCCGGTCAGACCGGTGTCCCCCTGCGGCCCGCCGACGACGAACCGGCCGGTGGGGTTGATGTGGACGCGCGTGGCGGCGTCGCGGAGCTCCGCCGGGATCACCACGCCGAGGATCCGCTCCTCGACGTCGCGCCGCAGCTGCTCCGTCGTGACCTCGGCCGCGTGCTGCGTCGAGACCACCACGGCGTCGACGCGCACCGGCCGTCCGTCGCGGTACTCCACCGTCACTTGCGATTTGCCGTCGGGCCGGAGGTACGGCAGCACCCCCTGCCGGCGCGCTTCCGAAAGACGCCGCACCAGACGGTGCGCCAGGACGATGGGCAGCGGCATCAGCTCGGGGGTCTCGCGGCAGGCGAAGCCGAACATCATCCCCTGGTCGCCGGCGCCCCCGGTGTCGACCCCCATGGCGATGTCGGGGGACTGCTTGTCGATGGCGGTGACCACCGAGCAGGTGTCGGCGTCGAACCCGAACTTGGCGCGCGTGTAGCCGATGTCGCGGATGGTGTCCCGCACGACGCGCGGCAGGTCGACGATGGCGCGGGTGGTCATCTCCCCGGCAAGGAACACCACGCCGGTCGTCACCAGGGTCTCGATGGCGACGCGCGCCCCGGAATCCTGCGCCAGGACGGCGTCGAGGACGGCATCCGACACCTGATCGGCGATCTTGTCCGGATGGCCCTCGGTCACCGATTCCGAGGTGAACAGCACCTTGCGCCTGGTCATGACGGCTCGTCTCCCGCCGCGCTTTCGATGGCGTTCGTTCAAAGGCCGGGGAAGCGGCGAGAATAAAGGAGCCGCGGCCCGATGTCAACGGATACCTTGGGGGATCCCCGGACCGGCTCCTAGCGGAAGCGGATGCTCCCCTTCCCCAGGATCCCTTCGAGCGCCAGGGTCAGCTCGTGGCTGGGGGAGACCCGCAGCGCCCCGCCGGCCCGCAGGGTGGCCCGGAACGAGGCGGGCCGGGTCACCTCGAGGAACACGTCGCAGGGACCGGGCCGCTCCTTCAGGAGATCGCGGACGCGGACCAGCCGCTCGGGCTCCACCACCCCCGCCGGCAGGGCGATCACTAGGGCGCGCGCCCGTTTCTCCTCCGCCTGGTCGAGGGGCAGCAGGCTCTCGGCGAGGATCCGCCGCTGCTCCTCGGCGATCTCCGCGGTGCCGCCGACCAGGAGCGCCGCGTCTTCCTCGAGGAGGCTGCGGTGCTGCGCGTAGGTCTCCGGGAAGACCACCACCTCGACGGTCCCCTCCAGGTCCTCCAGGTGGAACACCGCCATCGGGTCTCCCTTCCGGGTGCGCCGCTTCTTGAGCGCCGTGACCATGCCGGCCAGGGTGACCTTGCGCGGCTGCCTCAGGCTCCTCAGGGTGGCGGTCGTGTGGGTGACCAGGGATCCGAGGCGTGCGGCGTGATCGCGCAGGGGGTGTCCCTTGAGATAGAACCCCAGGGTCTCCTTCTCGTGGGCCAGGAGCTCGCGCTCGGGCCACTCGTCGCGCGTCGCGATCGGCCCGGGGACCGGGCTCTCCCCCGCCCCACCGCCCCCGAACAACCCCGCCTGGCCGCTCTCCCGGTCGCGGATCGCCTTCTGGGCCGCCTCCAGCGCCCCGTCGACCGCGGCGCACAGGGTCGCCCGGTTGGCGCCGAACGCGTCGCAGGCCCCGGCCTTGACCAGCGACTCGAGGACCCGCTTGTTGACCAGCCGGGGGTCGACCTCCCGCGCCACCTCCACCAGGGAGGTGAACCTCCCCCCCAGCCGCCCGCGCGCCTCCAGGATCCGCTGCACCGCCGCCTCGCCGACGTTCTTCACCGCCGCGAGCCCGAAGCGGATCCCCTCCGGCTCGACCGTGAAGTCGAATCCCGACCGGTTCAGGTCCGGCGGCAGGATCGGCAGGCGCATCTGGCGGCACTCGTTGATGTACTTGACGATGTTGTCGGTGTTCTCCTTCTCCGAGGTGAGCAGCGACGCCATGAACTCCCGCGGATGGTGCGCCTTGAGCCAGGCGGTGCGATAGGCGACCAGGGCGTAGGCGGTCGAGTGGGCCTTGTTGAAGCCATACCCGGCGAAATATTCCATCAGATCGAAGATCCGCCCGGCGTCCTTGTCCGTCAGCCCGCGCTCGCGGCAGCCCCTGACGAACGTCTCGCGCTGCGCCGCCATGACGTCCTTTTTCTTCTTGCCCATGGCGCGCCGCAGGATGTCGGCCTCTCCGAGGGTGAAGCCCGCCAGACGCGAGGCGATCTGCATGACCTGCTCCTGGTACACGATGACGCCGTAGGTCACCCCGAGGATCTCCTCGAGCCGCGGGACCGGGTACTCGATCGGCTGGCGCCCGTGCCGCCGCTCGATGAAGTCGTCGATCATCCCCGACCCGATCGGTCCGGGCCGGAACAGGGCGTTGAGGGCGACGAGGTCCTCGAAGCGGTCCGGTTTCAGGCGGCGCAGGATGTCCTGCATCCCCGACGACTCGAACTGGAACACCCCGGCGGTCTGGGCCGCGGCGAACAGCGCGTAGGTCGGCCCGTCGTCGAGCGGCAGCGCCTCGATGTCGGGCGCCGTCCCGGCGGCCTCCCGGATCCGGACCACGCAGTCGTGGATCAGGGTCAGGGTCTTCAGCCCGAGGAAGTCCATCTTCAGGAGGCCGATGGCGCCGATCTCGTCCATGGCGTACTGGGTGACGATCTCGTTGTCCCGGGTGCGTCCCAAGGGCGCGAACTCGACGATCGGCCGGGGCGAGATCACCACCCCCGCGGCGTGCACCGAGGCGTGCCGGGTGAGCCCCTCCAGCCGGCGCGACACGTCGAGCAGGCGGCGGATGCTCTCGTCGCCGTCGTAGAGCTGCTTCAGGGCCGGCACGGTGTCGACGGCCTTGCCGACGGTCATGTCGGGCTCGGCGGGGATCATCTTGGCGATCCGGTCGCAGTCCCCGTAGGGGATGTCGAGCCCGCGACCGGCGTCGCGCACCACCGCCTTGGCCCCCATGGTGGCGAAGGTGATGATCTGGGCGACGTTCTCCCGGCCGTACTTGTCGCGCACGTAATCGATCACCTGGCTGCGGCCGCGGATGCAGAAGTCGATGTCGATGTCGGGAAGCGTGACCCGCTCCGGATTGAGGAAGCGCTCGAACAGCAGCCCGTACCGGAGCGGATCGACGTCGGTGATCCGGAGCGCGTAGGCCACCAGCGAACCCGCCGCCGAACCGCGCCCCGGCCCGACCGGGATCCCGTGATCGCGGGCGTATTTGATGAAATCCCAGACGATCAGGAAATATCCCGCGAACCCCATGCGGCCGATCATCTCGATCTCGCTCTCCAGGCGGCGGCGGTACTCCTCGATCGGGGCGGCGGGCGGCCTTCCCCCGCGTTCCGACCCGCCGAGGGAGCCGGCGCGCGCTTCGAACCCGGCGCGGGCCACCTCCCGGAAGTACTCCTCGGTCGTCTTGCCACCGGGCACCTGGAAGTGCGGCAGGAGGTTCCTCCCCCGCTCGATCGACAGGTTGCAGCGCTCCGCCACAAGGAGGGTGTTCTCCACCGCCTCCGGGAGCTCCTGGAACAGGGCCCACATCTCCGCGGGGGGCTTGAAGTAGTGCTCGGCCGAGAACCGCATCCGGTCGGCGTCCTTGACGGTCCTGCCGGTCTGGATGCAGATCAGGGTGTCGTGCGCGAAATGGTCGTCCCGGTTCAGGAAATGGCAGTCGTTGGTCGCCAGGAGCGGGATCCGGAGCCGGCGCGCCATCGGCACCAGCACTTCGTTGAGGGCTTTCTCCTCCGGGATCCCCTGGTCCTGGAGCTCGAAGAAGTAGTTGTCGGCGCCGAACAGCTCGCGATAGGCGGCCGCCGCCCGCTCCGCCTCGTCGATCCGGTTCCCCAGGATCAGCTGCGGGATCTCCCCTCCCAGGCAGGTCGAGGTCGCGATCAGACCGGCGGCGTGAAGTCCCAGAAGCTCCTTGTCGATGCGCGGCCGGTAGTAGTACCCCTCCAGGAAGCCGGCGGTCGACAGCCGCATGAGATTGCGGTACCCCTCCCCGTCGCGCGCCAGCAGGAGGAGGTGGTAGTACGGTTTCCGGCCGGCGCCGGGCGGGGTGCGATCGGCGCGCGCCCCGGGGGCGATGTAGCTTTCGCATCCCAGGATCGGCTTGATCCCCCGCTTCTCCGCCGCCTTGAAGAACGGGATGGCGCCGAACAGGTTCCCGTGGTCGGTGATCGCCACGGCGGGCATGTCGTAGCGCGCCGCCTGATCGACCAGCTCTTCCAGACGGGAGGCGCCGTCGAGAAGCGAGTACTGGCTGTGGTTGTGAAGGTGGACGAAGCTCTTCTTCCCCACGCTCACTCCCACTCGATGGTGGCGGGCGGCTTGCTCGTGAGGTCGTAGACGACCCGGTTGATGCCGCGGACCTCGTTGACGATGCGGGTGCTGACCTTCGCCAGGAACTCCGGCGGCAGACGCGTCCAGTCGGCGGTCATGAAGTCGTCGGTGGTCACCGCCCGGAGGGCGGCGACGTGCTCGTAGGTGCGGTAATCCCCCATGACGCCGACCGTCTTCACCGGCAGCAGCACGGCAAACGCTTGGGAGGTCGCGGCGTACAGACCCGCCTCCCGGAGCTCGGTCAGGAAGATATCGTCCACCGCCCGCAGCAGGTCGAGCCGTTCCGGTGTCACCTCGCCCAGGATCCGCACCGCCAGACCGGGACCCGGGAACGGGTGGCGCATGACCAGGGCGTCGTCCAGCCCCAGCTCCCGCCCCAGCCGCCGCACCTCGTCCTTGAACAGCTCCCGCAGCGGCTCGACCAGTCGCAGCCGCATCGCCTCCGGCAGCCCGCCCACGTTGTGATGCGTCTTGATCGTCGCCGACGGCCCCTTGAAGGAGGTCGACTCGATCAGATCGGGATAAAGGGTCCCCTGGGCGAGGAACTCGACCGGTCCCAGGCGGCGCGCCTCCTCTTCGAACACCTCGATGAAGACGCGGCCGATGATCCGGCGTTTCTCCTCCGGGTCGGTGACCCCGGCGAGCGCCCCGACAAAGCGCGTGGCGGCCTCGATGCGACGGACCGGCAGCCGGAGGCGATCCGCGAAGGCGGCGACCACGAGATCGGCCTCGCCCCGCCGCAACAGCCCGTTGTCCACGAACAGGCAATGCAGCCGATCGCCGATCGCCCGGTGGACCAGGAGCGCGGCCACCGCCGAGTCGACACCGCCCGACAGACCGGCCACCACCCGGCCGTCGCCGACGGCGCGGCGGATCGCCGCCACCGACTCCTCGGCGAACGACGTCATGCGCCAATCCCCCGAGCAGCCGCACACGCCGTACAGGAAGTTCTTCAGGAGGTCCCGACCCCGCTCGGTGTGGGCCACCTCCGGGTGGAACTGGATGGCGTACAGGCGCTTCGACTCGTCGGCCATGGCCGCGCAGGCGGTGCTCGCGGTGCGCGCCAGCACGCGGAAGCCGGCGGGCGGCTCCAGGATGGAGTCGCCGTGGCTCATCCAGACCTGCTGCCGATCCGGCAGATCCCGGAACAACAGACCCCGGTCGAGGACCTGCAGCACGGCGGGACCGTACTCCCGCACCCGGGTCCGCTCGACGCGGCCCCGCAGCTGGTGGGCCATGATCTGCATGCCATAGCAGATCCCCAGGACCGGCACCCCCGCCGCGTACAGGGCCGGGTCGGGACGCGGGGCGCCCGGCGCATCGACCGAATCGGGTCCGCCCGACAGGATCAGACCGCGCGGGGCGTGCGAGCGGATGACGTCGGGGGGCGCGTCGTACGGGAGCAACAGGCTGCGGACGCCCAGCTCCCGGACGCGCCGGGCGATCAGCTGGCTGTACTGCGAGCCGAAGTCGAGGACCAGCACGGTCTCGTGGCGGCCGCTCACGCCGCCCTCCCGGCGCGTCGCGCCACGCGGTGGATCAACCGTTCGAAGGCATGCGCCGGGTCGCGCGACCCCAGCCCCTTGAGCTCGCCGTCCATCTGCAGGCAGAGACGCAACGCCTCCCGCAGAACCGCGGCGCTGGCGGTCCCCGCCTCGGCCCGGAAGCGGGCCATCCGACCCGGATCCATCCCGTAGAGGACGGTCGTCTCGCGCGGCGGAAGTCGCCGCCCCGACGCCGCGAGGGCCCGGAGGAGGTTGCGGAAGTACCACGCGAAGGCCCCGAGCAGCCGCAGCGGCTCCTCCCCCTCGCGCAGCAGGGCGCGCACCGCCGCGACCGCCTCGCCACGCTCGCCGCGGACGATCTGCGCCGCCACCCGGAAGGCGTCCTCCACCCGCGGCACCTCCGCCAGGATCCCGAGATCGGCCACGGTCACCCCACGCGGCGTCCCGATGGCGCTCATCAGCTTGGACAGCTCGGCATCGATGCGGGCCAGCCCGGCGCCGCCCAGGGAGACGGCGACCGCCTCCGCCAGCTCCGGGGGCATGCCGTACCCCGAACGCTGCAGCCGGGCCCGCACCCACGCGGCGGGCGCCCCCCCTTCGAGAGGGCCGCAGTCGACGCGTGTCGCCCCCCCCAGGAGCGTCCGGTAGAGGATGCGCCGCCGGTCGAACTCCGGGTCGGAGAACACCAGGCAGGTGCGCGGGTTCGGGCGGGCCAGATAGGCCGCGAGCGGCGCCGGGTCCTGGAGCCGCAGACCGTTGGCGCCGCGCACCAGCACCAGACGCCTCCCACCCCCCATCGGGTAGGTGTCGGCGCGTTCCAGGACGACGGCCAGATCGACTTCGTCGCCGCGCAGCAGATCGCGGTTCATGCCACCCGACCCGGCGGCGCCGAAGACGGCGGTCTCGAGCAGACGGACCCCTTCGTCGTGGAAGAACGGCTCCGCCCCTTCGAGCAGATAGACCGGCCCGGGCTCGCCGCGCCGCAGCGACTCCTCGAAGCGCGCGAAGCTCAGGGCCGCGGGCATCGGCTCAGAACCCCTCCAGGATGGAGGTGACCACGCTCCGGGCGAAATCGGTGGCGATATCGTCGATCGCCACGATTTCCTGGTCCACGAACGCCTGCGGATCCGCCGGGATGTCGTACTGCCTCTTGAACAGGAAGTGGTCGTCCTCCCAGAGCACCCGATCGGTCGCGGTCTCGCTCAGGACGACGCGCGCGGTGATGCGGATCTCGTACCGCGTCGCGCGTCCCAGCTCGCTGATCACGACCGGGGTCACGATATAGCTCTGGATCTCCCCCTGCAGGACGGCGTCCGCCCCGTCTTCGCCCGGGGCGATGCGCACCCGCCCCCGGGTGGTGAATTCGTCGATCAGGTGCTCGGTGACCCGTTGCTCCAGCTCCGGCCGGCTGGTGCGGTTCTGGAAGGTCGGGATGCCGACCGTCCGGATTGCCGGAGGCAGGGTGTTCGAATGACCGGCGAGATGGTAGCCGCAGCCGGCCGGGGCGGCCGCCAGGACGGCGGCCGCGATCAGCAGCCCCGCGCGGGCGCGCGCGACGTGGCGCGCGGCGGCGCTCCGGTGCGGGGCGGGCAGGCACATTGGTAGATTATACAAGGAGCCCGTCCGGGGCTTCGTCGTCAGACGACCAGATTCAGCAGCCGGCCCGGCACGTAGATCGTCTTGCGGAGCGTCCGTCCCTCGAGCCACGGCGCCACCTGCCCGTCGGCCCGGGCGCGCCGCAGCACCTCCTCCTCGGGCGCTCCGGCCGGGACCCTGAGGTGGCCGCGCACCCGGCCGTTGACCTGCACCACGACCTCGATCTCGTCCTCCCTGAGGAACCGGGGGTCGGGCTCCGGCCAGGGCCGCCCCGACGCCAGCCCCTCGCCGCCGAGAAGCGACCAGAGCTCCTCCGAAACGTGCGGGGCGAACGGCTGCAGGAGGAGCGCCATCGTCATGCCGGCCTCGCGCAGGCAGGGCTCGTCGTCCGGGCCGGCGTCCCGCTCGAACTCCTGCACCTCGTTGAGCAGCTCCATCAGGGCCGCGACCGGGGTGTTGAGATGCAGGCGCTGCTCCACGTCCACGGTGATCCGCGCGATCGTCTGGTGCACCTTGCGCCGGAGCCGCGCGTGCCGCGGGTCGTCGAGCCCCGCCCCGGGCCCCGGCAGGGGGACGGCGCGGAGTCGATCCGATCGGAGGGCGAACGCGCGCCACAGCCGCTCGAGGAAGCGGAAGCACCCCTCGACCCCCTGCTCGTTCCACTCCAGATCCTTCTCCGGTGGCGCCGCGAACAGGGTGAACAACCGCGTGGTGTCGGCGCCATAGCGACGCACCATGTCGTCGGGATCGACGATGTTCCCCTTCGACTTCGACATCGCCGTCCCCCCCTTCAGCACCATCCCCTGGCAGAGCAGGTTCTCGACCGGCTCGCCGCAACCGACCAGCCCCAGGTCCCGCAGCACCTTGAAGAAGAAGCGGCAGTAGATCAGGTGCATGGTCGCGTGGGTGATGCCACCGATGTAGAGATCGATCGGCATCCAGTCGCGCGCCACCGCGGCGTCGAACGGCCGCGCCCCGTTCGCCGGATCGAGATAGCGGAGGAAGTACCAGGAGGAGTCGACGAAGGTGTCCATGGTGTCGGTCTCCCGCCGCGCCGGTGAGGCGCAGCGCGGGCACCGGGTTTCGACGAACCCCGGGACCCGCGCCAGCGGCGAGCCCCCCTCCCCCGTCAGCGGCACCTCGTCGGGGAGACGCACCGGCAGATCCCGATCCGGGACCCCGACCGTCCCGCAGGCGTCGCAGTAGACCACCGGGATCGGCGTCCCCCAGTACCGCTGTCGCGAGATCCCCCAATCGAGGAGCCGGTACCGCACGACCCCCGACGCGAATCCTTCCTTCCCGCCGTCCCGCAGCAGCGCCTCCCGCGCGCGCGCCGATTCGAGACCGGAGTACGACCCGGAATCAGCCAGCACCCCGTCCCCGGTCATGGCGGCCGCGGGCGTCCCGGCCGGGGCGTCCTCCCCGGGCCGGAGGACCACGGTGCGGATTGGAAGGCCGGTGGCGCGGGCGAACTCGAAGTCGCGCTCGTCGTGCGCGGGCACCGCCATGACGGCGCCGGTGCCGTACTCCATCAGGACGAAATTGGCGGTGTACACCGGGAGGGCCCGGCGGGTGTACGGATTGAGGACCCGCAGCCCCGTGTCGACCCCCTCCTTCGCGGCCGGCGGCTCGTCCGGCCGCGCCGGCTCGCGGCGCGCCATCCGCTCGAGGAAGCTCCGGAGCGCGGCGCCGATCGCGCCCACCGGCCGGTGCTCCCGCAGGACGGGGTGCCCGGGAGCGACGACGCAGAAGGTCGCTCCGAAGATGGTGTCGAGCCGGGTGGTGAAGATCTCGAGGTTCCTCCCCGAGGGGTGACCCGCCCCGTCGAGGATCGGGAAGGCCACGTTCGCGCCCGCGCTGCGGCCGATCCAGTGACGCTGCATCGCCCGGACCCGCTCGGGCCAGCCGGTCAGCCGGTCGAGTTCGGCGTCGAGCTCCTCCGCGTAGGCGGTAATCCGCAGGAACCACTGGTCCAGCTCGCGATGACCGACCACCGATTCGCAGCGCCAGCAACGGCCGGCCTCCACCTGCTCGTTGGCCAGGACGGTGCGGCAGGAGTCGCACCAGTTGACCCGTCGGCGGCTCCGGTAGGCGAGATCGCGCTCCAGCATCCTGAGGAAGAACCACTGGTTCCAGCGGTAATACCCGGGACGGTGCGCGGCGATCTCGCGCTCCCAATCGTAGGAAAAGCCGAGCCGGCGGAGCTGTTCCCGCATGACCGCGATGTTGTCCTCGGTCCAGCGGGCCGGCGCGACCCCCCGCTTGATGGCGGCATTTTCCGCCGGCAGGCCGAACGAGTCCCACCCCATCGGATGCAGCACCCGCCGGCCGCGCATCCGGTGGAAGCGGGCCGCCGCGTCGCCGATGGCGTAATTGCGGACGTGCCCCATGTGCAGCCGTCCGGAAGGGTACGGCAGCATCTCCAGGCAGTAGAAACCCGGGGATCCGGGAAGCCGGGGGGCGGCGAAGGAGCGCTCCTCGCGCCAGCGCTCCTGCCAGCGGCCTTCCAGGGCCTCGAACCGGTCCCGGTAGTCTTCCATCGGGCGTGCATCCCCTCCCGCGGCGGCGCGGGGCGGTCATTCTAGCAGCGGGAGGAGCGCCGGGGAGGGCCCATTGCAACTCTGTAACCGGCAAAGTGACGGTGCCGCGCGCACTTGCGGTGTCGCCGCCGGAACCTATATTCCGCTCCACCCGCCGATCGGTGGGGTAGGAGCGTCGCGATGTCGAATCCACAGCAGGCACGAACGCCGGCCGCGGCGCCGGCGCCGGACGGGCGCGCCGATCTGTTGATCCTCCTCGCCTCCCCGGCGCCCGATCGCGCCGCCCTGCGCGCGGCCCTCGAGGCCCTGCCGGAAGCGGACGTCCCGGCCCTGCTGCAGCGCGCCGCGTGGCACCGGGTCGACGGGCTGGCGTCCCGGACCCTGGAGCGGTGCGCGCCGGATCGCGTCTCCCCCTGGCTGCTTTCGAGCCTGCGCCGCCGGCGGCAGCGCCGCGCCGCCGCGACCCTGGCCCAGGGACTGGCCCTGGGCGAGATCCTGGAGGCCCTGGGGCGGCGCGATCTCCCGGTCATCGTCCTGCGCGGCCTGCGGAGCGTCGAATCGATCTACGGCGATCCCGGCGTCCGCCCGTTCGAAGACCACGATCTCCTGGTGACCGGGCGCGAAGCCGCGACGGCGCGCGCCACCCTGCTGCGGCTGCGTTTCGAGGAGGCGGCTCCCGGATACTTCCGGCGCGGCGGGGTGTTCGTCGATCTGCACGTCGATCCGCTGGGGGCGCGGCGGCGGCCCGCCCGCGCCGCGCTCTTCCCCTTCCCGACGGCGTCGTTGTTCGAGCGCGCCGTTCCGGGTCTGGTCGCCGGAGGCCCGGCCCTGATCCCGCGGGCCGAGGACGAGCTGCTGCTGCTCGCGGTGCACGTGGTCAAGCATTCGTTCGATCGCTTGATCCGGATCGCGGATCTGGCGCACCGCCTCGCGGCGCCCGGGACGGCGATCGATCCGGAGGCGCTCGCGGCGCGCGCGGCGGCGTCGCGCACCACCCGAATCGTCGCCTGGGCGCTGCGCGCGGCGGCCCCCCTGGGGGCGCCGCTCCCGCCTCCCTTCGCGGGCTGCCGGGGTTCGCGTCTCGAGGAGCTCCTGGTGCGGCGCGCCGCCGCGTTGCATCCCCTCCCCTACTGCGGCGAGATCCTGATGGCGCTGGCGGCCCCCGGTCTCCGGGCGCGCGCCACCTTCCTGCTCGACGCGCTCTGGCCGCGCGGCGAGACACCGACCGCGGCGCTGGGGCGGACGATCGCCTTCCCGGGCCGGGCGGCGGGGCTGGTGAAGGACGCGGCGCGGCAGTTCGCCGAGCGGCGGAGCGTGCGATGAGCGGCGCGGCGCGGCTCACCCGGTACGTCGCGGCCCCCGACGTCGTGGCGCGGCAGGTGGCGGGGGAGCAGCTGCTGGTCCCGGTGCGGGGCAGCGCGGCGCGGATCGACTATCTCTTCACCTGCAACGAGGTCGGGGCGTTCGTCTTCGGGCGCCTGGACGGGAGCCGCGATCTCGACGCCCTGGCGCGCGCGGTGAGCGAGGCGTTCGAGGTGGAGGAGACGCGCGCGCGCCGGGACGTCGAGGCGTTTCTCGACAGCCTGCACGAGGCCGGGCTGGTCCGGGCGGCTCCGGAGATTCACCCGTGACCGCCTGCCGCGAGCTCGCCTACGACGCGTTCGGCCGGCGGGTGCAGGCGGCCTGCGCGGGCGCCCGGGTTCCGCTGTCGGGCTCCATCGAGATCACCTTCCGCTGCAATCTGCGTTGCGTCCATTGCTACATCCCCGACTACTCCGGCCGGGGCGAGATGAGCGCGGCCGAGATCGAGCGTATCCTCTCCGAGGCCGCGGACGCCGGCTGCCTGTGGCTCCTCCTGACCGGTGGCGAGGTCCTTCTCCGATCCGATTTCCCGCGGATCTACCGCCACGCCAAGCGGCTGGGGTGCCTGGTCACCGTGTTCAGCAACGGCACGCTCCTCGACGAGCGGATCGCGGATCTGCTGGCCGAGTATCCCCCCTTCGGGATCGAATTCACCCTGTACGGGCTGTCGGACGAGACCTATCTGAAGACCACCGGGTTCCCGGGTCGCTTCACCCGGGTGCGCCGGGCCATCGATCTGTGCGTCACGCGCGGTCTCCCGCTGAGCCTCAAGGCGGTGGCGATGGAACCCCTGCGGGGCGAGATTGAGGGGATGCGCCGGCTGGCCGCGGACCTGGGTCTCGCGTTCCGCTACGACACCATGGTCCACGGGCGGCTGGACGGATCGGACGCCCCGCTCGCGGTTCGCGCCGCGCCGCGCGACGTGGTGTCCTTCGACCGCGACGACCCCCGGCGGATCGCCGACTGGCTCGCGTTCTACAAGGGGTACGTGGCGCCGGGTCCGCAGGCGGTGTCGTACCTGATGTCGTGCGGGGCCGGCGTGAACGCCTTCCATGTCGACCCCAAAGGGACCCTGCTGACCTGCGAAGCGCTGCCGCTCGAGGGGTACGACCTGCGCCGCGGCTCGTTCCGCGAGGGGTGGGAGGCGATCGGCGCCCTCCGGCACCGGCGGGCGGCGCCCCACAACGTCTGCACCGCCTGCGAGCTGAAGGCGATGTGCGATCGCTGCCCCGCCACGGCGCTCCTGGAGACCGGCAGTCCCGACGGCTGGATCCCCTGGTACTGCGAGATCACCCACCGTCGTGCGGCCCTGCTCGAAGAGAACCTCGGCAACGGGGAGAAATCCGCCCGCTACCGCGCCCACGCGGAGCGGGTCGCCGCCGGCTGGACCCCGCCCGGCGCCGTCCTGCCC
>JBOGOE010000374.1:0-6635 GCA_050747445.1 Candidatus Polarisedimenticolia bacterium
CCCGCCTCTGGTAGCATCGCGGCGTTCGGGGGGAGGCGATGGGCGGGAGCGGGATCGTTCGGAGCGGCGGGGGCCGCCGGGGGGTGGCCGGGAGGCGGGTCGCCGGCCGTCGTGGCGCGGCGGCTCTCGCGCTCTCAGCGTTACTCCTGGCGGGGGGTGGCGTCGTCCGGGCCCAGGACCCCGAGGTCCCCGAGGGGCGGCTCCTGGTTCTCAACAAGCACGCCAACACCCTGATGGTCTTCGAGGTCCCCTCCCACAGGAAGCTCGCGACCGTGAGCGTCGGCGAGGAGCCCCACGAGGTGGTGGCCACCCCCGACGGGCGGAAGGCTTACGTCGCCAACGCCCGGGGCCGCAGCCTGTCGATCGTCGACCTCGAGACCTACGGGAAGCCGCGCACCCTCCGGTCCAACAATTTCGATTTCCCGCACGGTCTGGCGGTGACCGCCGACGGCAGGCGGCTGGTCCTGACCAGCGAGGGGAGCCGGCGTCTGTTCCTGATCGACGCGGTGCGCGACACCATTCTCCGTTCGGTGACCACCACCCAGCGCGGGGCCCACATGGTGGCCCTCGCACCCGACGGGAAGCGGGCCTTCGTGCCCAACATCGCCTCCGACAGCCTGACGATTGTGAAGCTTCCGGAGTTCCGCATCGCCCGCCACCTCAAGGTGGGGAACGGTCCCGAGGGGATCGCGGTGACCTCGAACGGCCGCTTCGTCCTGACCGCGCTTCAGGAAACCGACCAGGTCGCCATCCTGGACGGCTCGAGCCTGGAGGTCCTGGCGAAGCTTCCCACCGGGCGGACCCCGGTGCGCGTCGCGGTGGCCCCCGGCGGTTTCACCGCGCTGGTCGCCAACCGCGGCTCGGACGACGTCACCGCGCTCGACGTCCTGTCGCGGCGGGTCAAGGCGACGGTCCGGGTCGGGCGGAAGCCCGGCGGGATCGCCTTCAACGCGACCGGTACGCGCGCCTACGTGTGCAACAACGACGGCGACAGCGTCGCGGTCGTGTCGGTTCCGGGGTTCGAGCTCCGCGAGACGATCCCGGTGGGCGACCACCCGGACGGCATCGCCTTCGTCAAGCACCGGCCGCCGCCGAAAGTGAAGCCGGGGAAGCGGAAGCGGCCATGAGGGCGGCGCTCAACGGCGCCTTTCCCTGGAGGGGGACCGAGGCGGGACGGGCGATCGAGGCGGTCCTCGCCGGCCGTCCTCCGGATCAGGCGCCCGGGGAGGAGCTGCGGCTGCTCCTCGACCGGGCGAGCCGCGAGGCGGTGGCGGCGCAGGTCGCCGCCGGGCTGGACCTGGTGACCGACGGGCTGGCGCGGGCCTTCGATCCGGCCGGGTATCCGCTGGGGGCGCTCGACGGCGTGCGCCCCGGACCGTGGCACGATCGATTCCCCGGTTCGGGGGCGGCCTATCGCGTCCCCGTCGTGGAGCGGGAGGTCGCCTGGAAAAAGCCGGTCCTCGCGGAGGATTATCTGTTCGCCGCGCAGGGTTGCCCCAGGACGCTGAAACCGGTGCTCACCGGACCTTTCACCCTCGCGAAGATCGCCGACGATCGGGCCTACCACGATCCGATGTCGCTCGCGATGGCGCTGGCGATCGCCCTCAACCAGGAGCTACGCGCGCTGCAGGCGGCGGGGGCGTCGTTCATCCAGATCGACGAGCCCTCCTGTCTCGACCACAAGGACGAGTTCCCGCTGTTCACCCGCATCTGGGAGGTCCTGGGGCGGGGGGTGACCGCCTCCCTCTGCCTGCACCTCCCCGGTGGGGACGTGGAGGGAATCTATCCGGGGATCACGCGGATGAAGCGGCTCGCATGCCTCAGTCTCGATCTGGTCGCGGGTCCACGGAACCTCCCGCTTCTCGCGACGGCGCCGTTGCCGGACGGTCTCCTCCTCGGGCTGGGAGTCATCGACGGACGGGAGGCCGCCGACGATGCCCCGGAGGCAATCGTGGCGCCGCTGCGCGGGGCGGCGGGGCTTCCGCCCCACGACCGCGTCCTCCTGGGGACCGCGTCCGGTCTCGAGGGGATGCCGGTCGATCGGGCGGCCGCCAGACTGCGGAACCTGGCGCGCGCGGCGCGGAGCTTCGCCTCCTGATCGCGTGCGCCGGTCGCCCGGGACGGCCCGGGCGCCGCGGAACCGCATGCTATACTCCGCGTTCCGGAGGTTCCGCCGCGATGCGTTACGTTCGACCGGTCGTGGGCGCCCTGGCGCTGGGCGCCGTCCTGATCGCGGCCGCCCCGGCCGCTCCCGGCGCTCCCCCGGAACCCGCCGACCGTTCGCCACTGCAATTCCGGATCGCCGAGACGGTCCTGATCGACTGGCTCCGGGCGGTCACCCCCTTCACCCTGACCGTGGGGAAGCCGCCGCTCGCCACCGACCTGGTCTTCTCCGACCCGGCGGACCTGGTCCTGAAAGAGGGGGAGGCGCGATTCAAGGTGCGGGTGCGCGGCCGGCCGCTGCCGGTCGATCAGGTTCTGGAGCCGGCCATCGCGGTCCGCTACGAGCCGGAGTCGCGCCGCTATCTCCTGGTGGTTTCGAGCCTGCCGGTGCAACTGCCGGGGCTGGGGACGGTGGACGTCCGGTCCTACTTCCCGCGGCTGGAGATCCCGGCGCTGCTGGAAAACCTCTGGCGCTCGGACGAACGACCCTACGGTCTCAACCTGACCATCCGCCGCGTCCGCATCCTCGATCACGCGATCGAGGTCGGCGCCGAGGCCCGTTTCGTGGCCGCGGCGACCGCGCGGCAGATCGGGAGCGGGGAGCAGCATGGTCGTTGAACAGCTGAGCTTCCGGGTGCGGCGCGGGCGCGAGGCGGACTTCGAGAAGGACCGTCAGGCGTTGCACGCGGCGCTCCGGCGGGCGCAGGGGTTCGTCACCCTGGCCTGGTACCGGGGCGTGGAGAACGCCGCGGAGCAGGTCGCCGAGATCCGCTGGGCCAGCCGCGACTACCGCGACCGGTTCGCCGCGACGGACGATAAGGAGACGGTGGCCCTGCGCGCGCGCGCCGCCGAACGTCTGGAGGCGCCGCCGGCGGCGCGGCTCCTCGAGCCGATCTGAGCCGGCCCCTCAGCGTCCGGGCGCCTGCAGTTGCACGTCGCGCAGGCGCCGTTCGATCTCCCGCGCGTAGGCCGGTCCTCCCTCCCGTCCCAGCTCCGCCAGCGCCTTCCGGTAGGCCGGCTCCTCGCCACCCGCGGTCCGGATGAGATCGAGATAAAGGTCGGCCGCGCGCTCCCGCTCCCCCAGGGCCCGATAGGTCTCGGCGAGGTGCTGGCGGATGATCGCCGTGTCGGGCGCGAGGCGTCCCGCCTCTTCGAGGAGCGCCACCGCCAGGGCCAGCTCGCCGCGCATCCGGTAGCACCATCCCAGCGAATCCTTGATGAACCCCTGCCGGCGTGGCGGGAGATCGCGCTCCTCGGACAGGCGGACCGCTTTCTCGAGCACGTCCTTGGCGCGGTCGAGGTTCATGCCGTGCCGGGCGTAGTGGTAGCCGAGGGCGTTGAGCAGGTCGGGGTCGTCCGCATCGGCGCGCACCGCCCGCTCCAGCCACGAGGCGCCCAGGTCGGGCCGCCCGGCGCGCGTCCGGTGATCGGCCAGGAGCATGCAGGCCCGCTTCAGATAGGGGTTGGTCTTTGGCTCCGGGTACTCGGTGACGAAACGCTCCAGCGCGGCCGCCCGGTCCGCCGGGGGGAGCGCGCGGGTCATGAGCTCTTCGAAGGTCCGGCGTGCGGCGCGGTGCGTTCCCTTCTCGCAGGCCGGCGCCGCCAGGGCGGCGGGCAGGAGGAGCGTCAGGAAAATTGCGCCCCGTCTCACGCGGCCCCTCCCGGGACGGCGGCCGGGGCGGCGGGGAGGATGAGGATCGCCACGGTCCCGGCGCCCGGGCGGCTCTTCAGCTCGAGCGTGCCCCCCTGTTCCTCGACCGCCTTGCGCGCCACCGCCAGCCCCAGACCGGTCCCGCCGCTCCGGGTCGAGAAGTAGGGCTCGAAGAGGCGGGGGAGGATCTCCGGATCGATCCCGGTGCCGGTGTCGCGGACCTCGATGCGCACGCGGACCGGGTCCCCGCCGCCGTCTTCCTCCGCGGCCACGGTGATCGACCCGCCGCCCGGCATCGCCTGGAGGGCGTTCTCGATCAGGTTGACCAGGGCGCGGGCGGCGACCGCGCGATCGATCAGGAGGGGCGGCAGACCGGGCGCGACCGCGCGCGCCAGTCGGACGCCCGGCGGGGCGGCGGTCTCGTACGGCTTCAGGGCGTCGTCGAGCAGGTCGGCGACCGGGGTGGGCTCGGGACGCACGCGCGGCAGGCGGGCGTAGGCGGAGAACTCGTGGGCGATCTGGCGCAGCACTTCAACCTGCTTCTGGATGTTCGACAGACACTCGTCCAGCACCTCGCCGAAGCGGGGATCACCGGCCCGCCGCAGGCGCCGGACGTGCTCGACCGACAGCTGGATCGGGGTGAGCGGGTTCTTGATCTCGTGCGCCACCCGGCGCGCCATCTCGGCGAACGCCGCCAGCCGGCCGGCGCGGACCACCTCGGTCACGTCCTCGAGGAGCACGATGCGGCCCGGCTCGCCCGCCCCCTCCTCGGCGGCGAACGGGAGGAACACGGCGCGCAGCCGCCGCTCCTCCCCCGGGCGGGCGATCACCACGGTGGCCTCGCGATCGCCCGATCGTTCGAGGGCGCGGCGCAGGGCCCGGTGCAGCGGCTCGAAGGCGGGATCGGAGGCGAGATGAACGAGCAGCCGATCGCCCGGCGCGGGGGCGGTGGGTCCGGTCCGCAGCAGCGCCTGCGCGGCGGGATTGATCGTGGCGATGCCGCCCGTGGCGTCGATCGACACGACGCCGGTGGTGGCGCTCCTGAGGATCTTCTCGATGTAGTCGCGGCGCCGCCGCAGATCCTCACGCTGGGCGCGCAACGAGGCGGCCATCCGGTTGAACGTGTCGACCAGGACGCCGGTCTCGCCGTCGCCCCGGGCGTCCACCCGGACGTCGAGGTCCCCCTCGGCGACCCGGCGGGCCGCCCGCGCCAGATGCTGCACCGGCAGGGCGACCCGGCGCGCCATGACGTGGCCGGTCGCGGCGAGCAGGACGCTCGCCGCGAAGGTGACGATCAGGATGGTGTCCCCGACCTCGTCGGCGCGGCGCTTGACCGCGCGTCGCTGGGCCGCGAGCGGGATGGAGATGACCCCGGGCGTGCCGTCGCGGTCGATTCGCATCGACGCGCTCAGGGTGAGCCAGCCGGCGCCGCCGACGCGCGACTCCGCCAGGCGGTAGGGTTCGCGTTCCAGATAGAGCGCGCGGTAGGCCCCGCCCGCCAGGCGCCGATTCAGGAGCCCGGACGAGTACAGGGCGCGCGTGCTGGTCGCCAGGAGCTCGGCGCCCCGATAGACGTTGATGTCCTGCCGCACGACACGCGAGAGCCAGAACACCACGTCGTCGTCCAGCGCCGGCTCGGGATCGGGGCCGCTCACGTCGAGGTAGTCCTCGACAACGCGACGCGCCGTGTCGAGCGACGTCAGACCCGCCTCCAGGAGGTCGCGCGCGAAGTCCCGCTGGGCGAACCGGGTCACGAAGAACGACAACGCCAGAAGCGGGCCGAGACCGGTGATCAGCAGCACCGCGACGAGGCGGCCGGCATAGGTCGAGCGCGGCCAGGCGAGCGGTGATCCGCCGGCGGCGCGCACCAGGCGCGCCGCGGCCAGGACGGCGAGCGCGAGCGCGGCGTTGAACAGCAGCAGGCGCAGAAACGACGCCACCTGGCCGGCGCGGCTGCTCCGCGGGTGGGCCAGGGCGAACAGGGCGCGGGCGCCGCGCGCGTAGAGAATGCGCGCCGGCTGGCCGCCGACATCGCCGTCGGACCAGACCAGGCGGCCCGCCCCGACGGTGGCGAGCGCCGCGGGCGGTGGCGCCGGGATCGCCTCCCCCGACCCGTCGATCCGCTCGAGCTGCGGCCCGAAGGCCGCCACCATCGGCTCGCCACGCACGAGCTCCGGGTTGGTGCGCGACGGCGCGGGGGAGCGGAACATCTCCAGATAGACGCTCTCGCTGCCGAGAAGCGGCAGATTGTCCCAGTCGTCCACCACCGCCATGGTCACCAGGAGCGGCGTCTGGCGCGCCACCTGGATCCAGCGGGAGCCGTACACGATCGGCGTGCGGACCACCGCCCGCGCCGGTGGCGGCAGTGTGATCAGATCGGCGCCCGCCGCGCCGGCGGCGCGCTCGAACCTCACGTCGAGGGCCGGGGCGTAATTCAACGAGAAGCGCCCGAGCCGGACGCCACGGGCGTCGAACACCTGCAGGGAGGAGGCCAGCCCGCGATGCGCCATCGACGTCGTGCTCCAGAGCCCGTAGGCGATCTCGTCGGCGTGGTCGGCGGGATCGTCCTCGTTCTCCTCGGCGAACCGCGCGGCCGCGGCGAACTCCGGCTCGCCGGCGTGCTGCAGCGAGTCGCGCAGGATCTGACGGCGCCGCTCGGCCTGGTGCAGGACGCGCGGCAGGAGGTCGTGCTCGAAATAATTGCGGATCAACCGGTCGTAGGCGTGCTGCAGGAACGGGACGTAGACCGCGGTGATCAGCGCCAGCCCCAGCGCGGCGCGCGCCCCGGCCGGCGGCCGGAAGCGCGACCACGCGCCCGGGC
>JBOGOE010000375.1:0-7403 GCA_050747445.1 Candidatus Polarisedimenticolia bacterium
ATCCGGCGCCACGGCGCTCCGAACGCGGCCCGACGCACTACCCGGACAGGCTCCTGGCCCCCGGACCTCCGGCGAGCCCAAGAAAAAAGCCCCCCGGCCGGCGGCCGGGGGGCCGGACTGCGGCGCCCGGGGCGGTGTCCCGGGCGGGATGGCTCAGTACATGTCGCTGCCCATGCCTCTCGGACCTGGAGCCGCCGGCTTCTCCTTCTCCGGCAGCTCGTGGACCAGCGCCTCGGTGGTCAGCATGAGCGCCGCGATGGAGGCGGCGTTCTGCAGGGCGCTGCGGCACACCTTGGTGGGGTCGATGATGCCGGCATCGAACATGTCGACCCACTTGCCGTTGTATGCGTCGAAGCCCTGTGACGGCTTCTCCTTCTCCTTCGCCTGCTGCACGATGATCGATCCCTCGTAACCGGCATTGATGGCGATCTGCCGGATCGGCTCCTCGAGGGCGCGACGCACGATGTTGATCCCGGTCTGGATGTCCTCCTGCTTCTCCCTGACCTTCTCCAGGGCCGGGACGGCGCGCACCAGGGCGATGCCGCCGCCGGGGACGATCCCCTCCTCGACGGCCGCCTTGGTGGCGTGCATGGCGTCCTCGACGCGGGCCTTCTTCTCCTTCATCTCGGTCTCGGTGGCCGCGCCGACCTTGATGATGGCGACGCCCCCGACCAGTTTCGCGAGCCTCTCTTGGAGCTTCTCGCGATCGTAGTCCGACGTGGTCTCCTCGATCTGCGCGCGGATCTGCTTGACGCGTCCCTCGATGTCGGCGCGCTTGCCCTTGCCTTCGACGATGGTCGTGTTGTCCTTGTCGGCGGTGATCTTCTTCGCCTGCCCGAGGTCCTCGAGTTTGACGTTCTCCAGCTTGATCCCGAGGTCTTCGGTGATGCACTTGCCGCCCGACCGGATGGCGATGTCCTCGAGCATCGCCTTGCGGCGGTCGCCGAACCCGGGGGCCTTCACGCCGCAGACGTGGAGCGTCCCGCGCAGCTTGTTGACGACGAGGGTGGCGAGGGCCTCCCCTTCGACGTCCTCGGCGATGATCAGGAGCGGACGGCTGCTCTTCGCCACCTGCTCGAGCAGAGGGAGGAGATCCCGCATGTTGGAGATCTTCTTCTCATGCACGAGGATGTACGGATTCTCGATGACGCACTCCATGCGCTCGGCGTCGGTCACGAAGTATGGGCTGAGATAGCCGCGATCGAACTGCATCCCCTCGACGATTTCGAGCGTCGTCTCCAGACCGCGGGCCTCCTCGACCGTGATGACCCCGTCCTTGCCGACCTTCTCCATCGCCTGGGCGATGATCTCCCCGATGGTCTCGTCGTTGTTGGCGGAGATGGTCCCGACCTGGGCGATGGCCTTGCCGCTGACCTGGCGGGAGAGCTTCTTGATCTCTTCGATCGCCTTCTCGACGGCCTTCTCGATCCCCCGCTTGAGGTCCATGGGGTTGGCGCCGGCGGTCACGGCCTTCACGCCCTCGCGGTAGATCGCCTGGGCGAGAACGGTGGCGGTGGTCGTGCCGTCCCCCGCGACCTCCGACGTCTTGCTCGCCACTTCGCGGACGAGCTGCGCCCCCATGTTCTCCTTCGGATCTTCGAGCTCGATCTCCTTGGCCACCGTCACGCCGTCCTTGGTGCTGGTCGGCGAGCCGAACTTCTTCTCGAGGACGACATTCCGCCCCCGGGGGCCGAGGGTCACCTTGACCGCCTCGGCGAGCTTGTTGACGCCGCGGAGAATCGCCTGCCGGCACTCCTCCGCGTAAACGATGTCTTTTGCGGGCATTGAATCAACCTCCTGATGGATGCGCAGCGATTGTGCCGAGAGGGTAGGACCCCGCTCAGCTGATCACGCCGAGGATCTCATCCTCGCGCACGATGACGTGCTCGACCTCCTCGATCTTGATCTCGGTGCCGGCGTACTTCCCGATGAGGACCCGATCCCCCACCTTGACCTCGAGGGGGATCCGCTTCCCCTGTTCGTCCAGCTTGCCTGCCCCGACGCCGACGACCTTCCCCTCGAGCGGCTTTTCCTTCGCCGTGTCGGGGATGATGATCCCGCCCTTGACCTTCTCCTCCGGATCGACCCTCTTCACCAGGACCCGATCATGCAATGGCTTTACTTTCATCGCGCTAACCTCCTGATTCAATGTGGTTTGTTCTGAGTTGAACCGCGATCTGGAACGTCCCAATCCGAATCATCGCGACCATTAGCACTCACCGAGCACGGGTGCCAATAGTAGAAAAGTGTCTTGAGGCTGTCAAGTGGGGAGGGGTTCCGCCGGTGAAGTGGCGGTTGTCAGGGCACCGCGGTCTCGATAGATTGATCCAGGACGCCCCGACGACCAGGGATGAAACAGGAATGGCCGGATCGCTTCTCGAAACCCTCAAGGCGCTGATCGAGCGCACGTATGGCATGCCCCCCCTGCTGACCGACCTCGCTCCGTTCATCGTCGGCGACCGTGGCCTGCGGGCGCTGTACGGAACCGATCCAGCCGCGCAGGAGGGTGCGGCCCGACTGCTGGTGCGCGAGACGGGCCACGGGCTCCGGGCGGTCGTGTACTACCCCGACGCCCTGGTGCGCCATCTGGAGAGGCACAATCCCCTCCGGGGCCTCGGCGACGTCAACATCACCGGGTTTTCGGTCCTGGTGGAGGAGGTCGATCACCTTCTCGTCCTGGCGCACCGCGCGGCCCAGGGACGGCGGACGACCCGCCTCGAGCTGGAGCATCATGCCGGGGTCACCAAATATCTGGCCGTCGTGCATTTCCTCGGCCGGCAGATCGGCCGCCCCCGCCTGCCGGAGCCGCTCCGGCTCTGGGCCCGGCACCACCTGTTCGAGCGGTACGCCGCCGGTCCGGCGGAGACGGAGGCCCGATACCGCCGCGCGGCGCGGCTGGCGCGACGCTATGTCGACCGCCTCGACGCGCTCCCGAGGGCGGCGCGCCGCCGGGAGCTCCTGGCGTTCGAACGCCGGCCGTTCCAGGAGACTCAGAGGCTTTTGGGAGAGGTGAACTGAGACGTCGCCGCGCCGGCGGGGCGCAGGGAGTGATCCCTCAGTTGGGTCGCGCGCCGGCGTTCGGGTCCAGGTTGGCCAGCTGCTGTGCTTCGGGGAAGAGATCGAGCGCCTTCTGGATCTGAACGTCGGTCTCGGCGTGCACCTTGTACGCCTCCTCGAACCCCCAGAGCGCCGAGAAGATCGCCGCCTTGATCTCGCCTTTCAGACGGGCCGCGTTCTCCTCCATCTCCGCGGGCGTGAAGCGCACCTTGCGGGCGTCGAGAAACCGGCCGAATTCCTGCATGACCGCGGGGGTCACCTCGAAGGTTCGGGTGAGCCCCTTGTTGCGGGCGTTGTAATCGACGGCGAAGTGGAAGAACGACTGCGCGCGCGCCAGGCGCTCGATGAATTGCGGCACGGGATCGCGCACCAGCGCGTCGGGCCGGATTCCGCCGCCGGCGTACACCGTCCGGCCGCCGTCGGTGTGGCGCACCTCACGGGCGGCCCCCGGGGCGCGTGCCTCCTCCTCGTCCTCATCGTGGGAGAGATAGTCCTCGATCGAATCGTAGCTGCGCTGGATCAGGCGGCCGCTCGGAGTGTAGAAATGGGCGGTCGTCAGGGCGAGGGCGGCGTCCTGGCTCAGCGGGTAGACGGTCTGCACCAGCCCCTTCCCCCAGGTCGTCTCGCCCACGATGAGACCACGATCGTGATCCTGGACGGCGCCCGCGACGATTTCCGAGGCGCTCGCGCTGAAACGGTCGACCAGCACGACCAGCGGCAGGTCCACCTTGTTGGCGGCACCGGTCGCCCGATACTCCTGGTCGGCCCCTGAAATCCGCCCGCGCGTGTAGACGATCATCTGGTCCTTCTTCAGGAACCGATCGGCAATCCGGACCGCCTGCTCCAGGAGACCCCCCGGGTTCCGGCGGAGGTCGAGCACCAGCCGGGTCATTCCCTGCTTCTGGAGGAGCCTGAGCTTCTCCTCCAGCTCGCGGTCCGTGGTGCGGGTGAAATTCTCGATCTTGACGTAGCCGACCCCGGGTCGGATCAGGAAGGCCTGGCGGATGCTGTTCGTCGGGATGTCGTCCCGCGTGATTGTGAAGTGCAGCACCTCGTCGTACCCCGGCCGGGTCACGGTGATCGTGACCTTCGTGCCCTTGGGACCCTTGAGCCGGCGGAGGGCCTCGTCGATCGTCATGTCGAGCGTATCGACCCCTTCGATCTGCGAGATCACGTCACCCGCGCGGATTCCGGCGTTCGACGCGGGAGTCCCCTCGAGAGGCGACATCACGGTCAACGGCTGATCCTGCGACGGTTTTGAGATGACGATACCGAGCCCCGAGAACGAGCCGTGCTGCTCTTCCAGCATGTGCCGGTAATCGTCGGGATCGAGATAGTTGGAGTGCGGGTCCATGGTCCGGAGCATCCCGCGGATGGACCCCTCGATGGCGACCCCCGGATCGACCGGTTCCGCGGCGCGGGCCTGGATCAGGCTGAGGAGCTGCGTGTAGGTTCCGAGCTGCTCGCCGGTGCGTTCGGCGAGAGTGGCCGTGCGACCGCCGAGAAGACCACCGGCGAACGAACCGCCGATTACAAAAATCAACCCCCCGAGGATGTAATTGCGGCGCACCGCTCCTCCTCTTGCAGCGTGGCGTGATTATAGTGCCCGTCCCGCAGGCTGTAAAGGAAAGGGCGGGCCGGCACGGTGCTATCATGCCCCCTCCCGGACCGGTCTCCGGCCCGGTCCGGCTGATGCCTGCGGGCACGGGGAGACGATGTTCGGATCGATCGGCGGCCCGGAGCTCCTCGTCATCTTCGTCGTGGCCCTCCTGATCTTCGGGCCACGGCGGCTCGCGGAGATCGGCCGGGGACTGGGGAAGGGGCTGGCGGAGTTCCGCCGGGCCGCGAGCGACCTGCGTCAGACCCTGGATGCCGAGGTCTCCCGGCCCGAGACGCCGGTCTCCCCGCGGATCCAGGCGCCCGTGGCGGGCGAACCGGACGTGACCCGGACCGAGGAGTCCGCTCCCCGAACCCCCGATGCCGGAAGCCACCCCCAACGCTGAACTCCCCACGATGAGCTTTCTCGAGCACCTCGAGGAGCTCCGGAAGCGGTTGATGCGGGCCGTGATCGCGGTCGTCGCGGCCTTCCTGATCTGCCTGCTGTACGCCCGCTCGATTCTCGACTTCCTGCTGCGCCCCATCATGCCCTTTCTGGGTCAGGACCGCCCGGTGTTCCTCGACCTGACCGAGCCCTTTCTCCTTTACATGAAAGTGGCCTTCCTCGCCGGTCTCTTCCTGGCGGCGCCGGTGGTGCTGTGGCAGGCCTGGGCCTTCATCACCCCGGGGCTCTATCCGAGGGAGCGCCGCTACGCCGTGCCGTTCGTCGCGAGCGCCACGTTGTTCTTCTTCGTGGGGGGCGCCTTCGGATATTACGTCGGGTTCCCGACGGCGGCCCGCTTCCTCCTCGGGGTCGCCGAAGGCTTCGAGCCCAGCCTCCGGCTCAGCAGCCTCTTCGGTTTCGAGGCCAAGATCATGCTGGGGCTCGGCCTGGTGTTCGAGCTGCCCACGGTCATCCTGCTCCTGTCGCGCCTCGGACTGGTCACCGCCGGGTTCCTGTGGCATCACTTCAAGTACGCCGTCCTGGTCAGCTTCATCCTCGCGGCGGTCCTCACCCCGACCCCGGACGTGGTGACCCAGTGCATCTTCGCCGGCCCGATGATCCTCCTGTATCTCCTCGGCATCCTGATCGCCCGTCTGTTCGGTCGGGACCGGATCCCCGGTGCTGCGACGGATGGCTCCTGAACGAGACCCCCTCGGGGCGGCGGTTCCGTCCGGTTATCGGCTGATTCGTTCTCCCGCCGGCACCTGGGTCGGGCTGACCGGCTGCGCCGCGGCGCTGGGGCGGGGGGAGGCGGATCCCCTTCTCCTCGCGCCGCGCCGCTTGGTGGCGCCGGGCGGAGGGCGGGGCGGCATCGCCTTCCTGCGGCTCGACGGGATCGAGGCGGCCGGCAAGGCGCCGCGTCACGGCGGTCTCATCGGTCCGCTCCTGGGACGAATCTACCTCGGGGCCGGGAGGATCCTGCGCCAGGTCGATGTGGCCGCCGAACTCCGCCGGCGCGGCGTGCCGACGCCCGAGGTGGTGGCGGTCGGCTGGCGCCGCGTGGCCGGCCCGCTGGCGGTCCACGCCGTCCTGACCCGGGCCGTCCCGGGGGCGGTCACCCTGCTGGATGCGGCGCACCGTGAGCGCGGCGCGCCGCGGCGATCGATTCTGGCGGCCTGCGCCCGGCTGGTGCGGTCGCTTCACGATGCCGGTTTCGCGCACGCCGATCTGAACCTGACCAATATCCTGATCGAATCGCGCGCCGGGGGAGATCGGCTGTCCATCATCGATCTCGATGGCGGGCGCTTCGTCGCCGCCGGAACCCCGGGCGGCCTGGGCGAATCCCGCCGGCTGCGGTCGCTGGCGCGTCTCCTGCGTTCGTGCGACAGGTGGATGGATGCGGCCGTCCGTCCCACTGGTCGCGAGGAGATCGCCTTCCTGCGCGTCTACACCGGCTCCGACCGGACGCGCGTCCGCCGCTATCTGGCGCGCTTGAGGCGTGGCCGCGCGTGGCACCACGCCCGGCGGCGGATGGCCACGCTTCTCGGATTGCCCCGGTCATCGGCCACCCGGCGCCAGTAGGTCCAGGGCGGTCCGCTCCACTTCATCGACGCCGATTTCCTCCAGGCAGAAGGGTTTGCCCGATGGTGCGGGTGGACACTCGTGGAAGAAGTCCTGGCGGCAGGGGGAGCAGGGGTAGGAGCGCCCGACCGCGCGTGCGCCGCCGGCTGCGTCACGGGGGAGGGTGCGCGACGGATCGCCCGGTCCGAAGAGCCCGAGGGTCGGGATTCCGAGGGCGGCCGCCAGGTGCATCGGCCCGCTGTCGTTCCCGACGAAGAGCCGGCAACTCATCAGCAGACCGGCCGTGACCGGCAGCGGCAGGCGAGGGTCGGCGATCACCGTGGTGCCCTCCGGCATCGCGGCGGCGATCCGCCGCAGCAGGGAACTCTCGCCCGGCCCTCCCAGGATCAGGATGCGGGCGCCGGTGCGCCGCGCCAGCCGCGACCCCAGATCGGCGAACCGCTCGGCGTGCCAGGCGCGCGGCGGGTTGGAGGCCCCGGGATGGAGCGCCACCAGGTTCGCGCCACTCCCGAGACCGGCGCCCGCGAGCACCGAAGCCGCCGCGGCGCGCGCCTGCGGATCCACGTAGAACACGGGGCGGGGGTCGCGCACCGGGCAGCCGAGGGCGCGCGCGATCGACAGAAACGCCTCGGCATGATGCGTGCCCGCCGGGGGCGCGGGAAGCGGATGGGTCAGGAGCCACCGGCGTCCGTCGGTGGCGTACCCGACCCGCCGGCGCGCGCCG
>JBOGOE010000376.1:0-2922 GCA_050747445.1 Candidatus Polarisedimenticolia bacterium
GATCGGTACGATCAACGCCACGAACCTGCGCCGCGCCCACGCCGTCATCGAAAGCGGCAAAGCCAAGGGCAAGCTGGTGCTGACGGGGTTCTAGCGTCGCGGCGTCAGGACGACCGACGGCGCCGAGCGCTCCGCCGGGCCGTGGTGGACCGCCTCGATGTT
Source organism: Candidatus Polarisedimenticolia bacterium (assembly GCA_050747445.1). Classification (GTDB taxonomy): domain Bacteria; phylum Acidobacteriota; class Polarisedimenticolia; order Gp22-AA2; family Gp22-AA2; genus JBOGOE01. The sequence goes on from JBOGOE010000376.1 coordinate 163, forward strand.
GTTGCCGTCGGGATCGAGCACGAAGGCCGCGTAATAGTCCGGGCCGTAGTTCTCGCGGATCCCGGGGCGCCCGTTGTCCCGGCCCCCGGCGTCCAGCGCCGCCTTGTGAAAAGCTTCGACCCCGGCCCGGTCGGCCGCGACGAACGCCACGTGCAGCGGCGGCTCGTGCGGCCGGCCCTGCGCGATCCAGAGCGCCGACCTGTCCTCCGCCCCGAACCCGGCGCCGTCCCCGGACTCGTCGATGACCCTGTAACCGAGCGGGGCGAGGGCGCGCTGGAAGAACCGACGGCTCCTCGCTCCGTCCTTCACCTTCAGGGAAACGTGGTCGTACATCACCGCACCTCCTTTCGCATCCGGTATCCTTGGAGCGTTCTACGCCGGCGGGAGGCGCCGATCTTGGCGAAAATTGCGGTCGAACTTGAGCAGGCGCTGGCGCGCCGGGCGCTCACCGGCGCCGCGGGCGGCCTTACGATGCGACGGCTGGCCGGAGGGGACGGCTGGAGCGTGGGGGACGTGATCTGCACCTACGGCCCCGGTGATCGACCGTTCGAGGAGCGGCGCGCCGACGTCTCCTTTGCCCTGGTCATCGCGGGCACCTTCGAGTACCGCTCGGGGGCGGGACGCGAGCTGATGACTCCCGGCTCGATCCTGCTGGGGAGCGCGGATCGGTCGTTCGTGTGCGGGCACGATCACGGAGCGGGGGACCGCTGCCTGTCGTTCCACTACGACCCGGACCGGTTCGAGTGCCTCGCGGCGGAAGCCACCGGCCGGCCGCGCGCGTGGCCGGCCCGCGGCGGCCGGCCGCATGCCCGCCCCCTGCGACTGCCGCCACTGCGCCCGTTGTCGGCCCTGGTGGCGCGAGCCTGCGGCGGCCTGACCGGGGCCATCGACGTGTCCTGGGAGGAGCTGAGCCTCCAGATGGCCGCGCGGACGGCGCGGCTGGCGGGCGGTTTCCCTCCCGGTGCCGCCGCCGTCCACCCGGCCGCGATCGCGCGGGTCACGCGGGTCGTGCGGCGAATCGAGCGCGACCCCGGCGATGACCTGTCGCTCCGGGTGCTGGCGCGGGAGGCGCGTCTGAGCCCGTATCACTTCCTGCGGGCGTTCCGGCGGGTGACCGGCGTGACGCCGCACCAGTACGTCCTGCGATCACGGTTGCGCGATGCCGCGCTGCGGCTGGCGGCCGGCCCCGGGCGGGTCGCCGACGCCGCCTTCGATTCCGGATTCGGCGACGTGTCGAACTTCAACCGCGCCTTCCGCGCCGAATTCGGCGCCAGCCCGCGTGCCTATCGCATGGCAGTCGCGGCGCCCGGCGCCAGATGCGTCGTGGTCCTGAATTCCTCCACATCCGGGATTTCGACGGCTGACCGGCCGTACCGGTCGTGATGCCGGCCGGGCTACTTCCTGGTGTAGGTGATCTCCATCATCTTCATCTCTTTGCCGTCCTTGCCGGGCCCCTACATCTCGAAGACTTCGATCGTCGGGCTCGTCCAGCGGGTGGTCATCCGCGCCTTCACCGGGCCCTTCTTGACCGGGTCGTTCCAGGCGCCGATGAAGGTGCAGGCGTTCCGGGCGTCGCAGGCTCCCTCGCTCACCATGAGCCCGGTGGACATGCTGTCCGTCCAGGTCGACCAGTACTTGCCGCTCACGTTGTCGTAGCCCCTCGTGCCCTGACCGGTGAAGGGGGTCCCCATCATCGAGCTGCTCACATCCTCGACGAGCACGCGGCCACCGAGGATCATCTTCCGGGTCGAGCTGCCGGTCTCCTCCATCGCCGGTCCGCCCGGTTCGTGCCAGCTCCGGATCTTCAGGTCGTAGCGGCCGGCCATCGACGCCATCCACTGGTGCGGGGCGCCCGGCGTGCCGGCCTTCATGTACGCCTCCATCTCGGCCTGCTGCGCGGGGGTCAGCGTGGGGGGCTCCTGTGCCGCCAGCGCGAGCACCGGCGCGACGAGCAGCACGACGACGGCGGCCTTCAACAGGATTCCTGCAAGCGTGCGGGTCATGGTTCCTCCTCGTGAAAGGCGGTGAGTATACCGCCGCTCGCCCGGCCGACGGGCCGGGTGGGTCTCCATCCATGGATCGAACGGATGGGGCCCGGATCGACACCCCTCCGGGGATTCTCTATCATGGAGCCCGTCCATGACCCGAGACGAGACCCCCATCGTCCTGCGCGAAAGCGAGATCGAGATCGGCGCCATCCGCGCGCAGGGCGCGGGCGGCCAGAACGTCAACAAGGTCTCCAACGCCGTCCATCTGCGGTTCGACATACGCTCCTCGTCCCTGCCCGACGCCGTCAAGACGCGGCTGCTGAGGATGAAGGACCGTCGGATCAGCGCGGACGGCGTCGTGGTGATCAAGGCGCAGAGCCATCGCAGCCTCGAGAAGAACCGGGAGGACGCCCTGGCGCGCCTGCGCGCGCTGATCGCCGCCGCGGCCGCCGTGCCGCGCCCGCGGCGCCCAACCCGGGCGACGCACGGCTCGAAGGAACGACGCATCAGCGGCAAGATCCGGCGCGGCAGGCTGAAGGCGCTCCGGGGGCGGGTGGCCGGATGAGCCGGCCGATACTTCTCGGTTGCGAAGGCGTCACGAAGTCGTTCGGCGGACCGCCGCTCTTCGAGGGCCTGACGTTCGCCCTCCACGAAAGCGATCGCGTCGGTCTCGTCGGTCCCAATGGAGCGGGGAAGTCCACGCTGCTGAAGATCCTCGGCGGCCTCGAGGACCCGGACTCGGGGACCTGCACCCGCCGGAAGAACGTGCGTA
>JBOGOE010000377.1:0-7396 GCA_050747445.1 Candidatus Polarisedimenticolia bacterium
GGGTTCGGCGGCGGCGCCGGACGCCGGGGCGGCCGCCGGAGGCGGGGCGGACGAGCGGTGCGGGGCGGCCTCCGGGACCGCCGACCTGACCGTACGATTGCTCGGGCCGGTCGAGGTCTACCGCGACCCGCAGCGCCGGATCCCGGCGCGTGCCTGGAAGATCCGGCGCGCCTTCCAGGTCTTCTGCTTCCTGGCGGTGGCGCGCGATCACCACGCGACGCGGGAGCGGCTCGCCGACGTCCTCTGGTCGGACGCCAGACCGTCGGCGATCGAGCGCAGCTTCCATCCCACCATTTCCTGCCTGCGGCGGGCCCTCAACCACGCGCACGACGTCCCGAAGAGCTTTCTGCAGTACGGGCGCGGCGGCTACCTTCTGAACCCGGCCTATCGCTACGACATCGATACGGAGGCGTTCGAGGCGCTGGTGCAGGCCGCCCGCCGCAAGGCCTCGCGCGGCGACGCGCCCGGCGCGCTGGCCGATTACGAGTCCGGGCTGGCGCTGTACCGGGGCCCGCTGCTGGAGGACGACTACGACCGGTGGATCGAGGCCCCACGACACCGCTACGAGACGCTGTACGCCGCCGCCCTGGGCGAGGCGGGGGAGCTCCATCTGGGGCGCGGCGGCGCGGAGGCCGCGGAGGCCTGCTTCCGGACGCTGGTCGATCGGTCGCCGCTCGACGAGCAGGTCTCGGGGCGCCTGATGCGGGCGCTCGGAGCGCACCGCGACGGCGCCGGGATCGAGAAGGAGTACGCCCGGCTGAGCCAGGCGCTCGCCGAGGAACGCGCCGCGCCGCCCCGTCCCGAGACCCACCGGGTCTTCGACGAATCGCTGGCGGCCGCCGCGGCCACCGGCGGCGGCGAGGAGGGACGGGCGGCGAGAGCGGTCCCTCCCGCGCCGCCGGCCGCGCGCCACGCTTCGCGGAGGGGACCGGAGGCGGTCGAATCATGACGACGGGTTCCGTGAGACGGGCGTTCGAACGGCCGCTTGCGGCGGTCGTGACGGCCGCGCTGCTTCTTCTCCTCCCCGTCGTCCCCGCCCTGGCGGGGCCCTACGTCACCGAAACCTCCGCCATCCGCTGGAACGACGTGGGTGGCATCCGCTGGAACGACGTCGGGGGGATTCGCTGGAACGATCTGGGTGGGATCCGCTGGAACGACGTCGGCGGCATCCGCTGGAACGACGTCGGCGGGTTGCTGTTCAGCGACGCCACCGGCGTGCGCTGGAACGACGTGGGGGGGATCCGCTGGAACGACGTCGGCGCGCTGGTCTTCAACGGGGCGCTCGAGACCGGCGTCACCACCATCGATCTTCATCTGCTGAGCCGGCTGTCCTCCCTGCCCGACACCTCGTCGATCAACGTCATCGTCACCTACCGGACCGCACCGGCTCCCGGCGACCTCGCCGATCTGCAGGCCATGGGGATCCTGGGCGGGACGCTGTTCCGCCGACTGCCGATGGTCGTGGTCAACGCCACTCCCGGCCAGATCGCGCGCATCGCCGCCCTGCCGGCGGTCCGATCGGTGTTCGCCGACCGCAGCCTGTCGTTCCTCGACGCCGGGAGCCGGGCGCTGATCGGGCTCGACGAGGTGGCGACCGATCTCTGGCTGCCGCGGCCGGGTGGAACCGCGTTGTCGGGGGCGGGGGTCACCATCGCCGTCCTCGACACCGGCGTCGACGCGACCCACCCCGATCTGCCGTTCGGGAGCAAGGTGGTCGGCAACGTCCGCCTCCTCGGCCTGGGCGGCGTCGTCCCGGGCTTCCTCCCTCCCCCGGTCCAGGAGGGGCTGCCGAACACCGACCTGATCCTGGGCCACGGCACCTTCGTTTCCTCGGTTGCGGCGGGGACCGGGCTGGCGAGCGGCGGGGGGAACCGGGGCGTGGCGCCGGGGGCCTCGATCCTGGGACTGTCGGCGGGCGACCTGTACATCATCCACGTCCTGGAAGGGTTCGATTACATCCTCGCCAACGCCGCGCGGTACGGGGTGCGGGTGGTGAACTGTTCCTGGGGGACCGAGGGGTGGTTCGACCCCGACGATCCGGTCAACATCGCCACGCGCATGCTCCATGATGCGGGGATCACGGTGGTCTTCGCCACCGGCAACCAGGGTCCCTCTCCCGACACGCTGAACCCCTATGCCGTGGCGCCGTGGGTCATCGGTGTCGGCTCGACGCGCAAGGACGGCCGGCTGTCGCGCTTCTCCTCCCGCGGCATCTTCGAGGAATTGTTGTACCACCCGGCCCTCGTCGCGCCCGGGGAGGCGATCACCGCCGCCCTGCCGATCCTCCTGAATCCTGCCGGCGGGTACTACGCGACGCAAAGCGGCACCTCGTTCGCCGCCCCGCACGTCGCAGGGGTGGCGGCCCTGCTCCTGCAGGCGCGCCCGCAGCTGACGCCGGTGGAGATCAAGCGGCTCCTCCAGGCCACCGCGACCCCGATCCTGGAGCGCGACCGCTCGGAGGTCGGGGCGGGCCGGCTCGACTCCTGGGCGGCGATTACCGGAGCGGTCGATCCGGCCCGGCCGTTCGGGACGCACCTCCCGGGCTGGCTCGACCGGCGCCCCTACCGGATCGAGCACCGGCCCGCGGTCGTCGAGGAAGCCACCCTGCCGGCGGGCGGGGTCCTGACCCTCCCGGTCTCCCTCGAGCCGGGCGTCCTGTCCTGGCAGGCGACCCTCGCGTGGGGGACGCTGCCCGGTCTCAACGACCTCGACGTCGTGGTGCGCGATTCCACGGGGAACGAGTTCGCACGCGGCGATGCCTTCAACGGCCTCTCCCTGTTCGGACGGGCCGAGGGGGTGCATCTCCTGGGGGCGATCCCCGGGACGCTCTCGGCCGATATCGTCTTCAGGACCGGGAGCGGTCTCTTCGATCAGTCATTCCAGGTCCGACAGGAGACCGCCGTGGCCGTGGTCACCGGCTACCCGGACATCGCGTTCCTGTTCGCCGCCGATCGCGACGCCGTCACCCGCGCCGTCGCGCAGAACATCCTGATCGGCAGGGGCGACCGCTTCGAAGCCTACGCCAACCTGTCGCGCGGCGAGCTGGCCCGCGCCCTCGCCCTGGCGGCGGGGCGGCCGCAGCGGATCCCGCCGTGGCCGTCGTTCTTCGACGTCCCCCCCGCTCACCCGCTCTACCCCTACGTGGAGTCGGTCGCCGGCGCGCGGGCCCGGCAGGTGCTCATCGATCCGCAGAATTCCATCGTCTTCGGAGAGAAGTCGGACGTCACGCGTCTCGAGTACGCCGTGGCGGTGGTGCGCGGCACCGGGCTCGAAGAGGAGGCCAAAGCCCGCGCCGGCGAATCACTCGGCCTTCTCGACGAGGGCCCGATCCCGCTCTCCCTGCACGGCTACGTCGCCGTCGCCCTGGAACACGGTCTCATCGACGCCCTCCCCGCCGACGGAGGGTTCAGGTTCGACCCGAAGGGGAAGATCCTCCGGATCGTCGCCGCCCGGTTCCTGCCCCGTCTCCTCGAGCTGCGTCAGGCGGCGCCGGGGCAGGACGGCTGAACGGCCGCCCCCCCGGCTCCGCATAGAGCGCCGCGTACTCGGCGGCGGCCCGGTCCCACGAGAAGTCGGCCGACATGGCGCGGCGCTGCAACGCCCGCCATGCGGTCCGGTCGCCGGCGCGGCGCGCCAGGGCGCGGCGGACGGCGGCGGTGATCGACCCGGGCGACAAACCGTCGAAGGCGAAGCCGGTCCCGCGCCCCGGGCTGGCGTCCTCGTCGAGGACGGTATCGGCGAGACCGCCGGTCCGGTGGACCACGGGGAGGGTGCCGTAGCGCAGCGCGTGCATCTGCACCAGACCGCACGGCTCGTAGCGTGAGGGGACCGCCAGCAGGTCGGCGCCGGCGGTCAGGAGATGCGCCAGCGCCGCGTCGAACGCCAGGCGGACCGCGACCCGCCCGGGATGGGCGGCGGCGAGCTCCCGCAGCCGCGTCTCGACCGCCGGGTCCCCCGAACCGATCAGAACCACGTCGGCCCCGAGGGCGAGGATCTCCGGGATCGCCTCCGCCAGGACGTCGAACCCCTTCTGGTGCGCCAGCCGGCCGAGCCCGCCGACGATCGGCCGATCGGACGGCGCCAGCCCGATCCCCTCCCGGAGCGCCCGCGCCGCCTCCCCTTTCGCCTGCAGCCGATCGGGGCCGTACCGCCGGGGCAGGTGCGGGTCGCGGGCCGGGTCCCAGGTGTCGTACTCGGCGCCGTTCAGGATGCCGCGGAGCGCGTGCGTCCGGGTGCGCAGCAGGCCGTCCAGCCCGAAGCCGGATTCCGCGGTCAGGATCTCCCCGGCGTGCCGCGGGCTGACGGTGGTGATCCGATCGGCGCAGGCGATTCCGGCCTTGAGCAGGTTGATCCCGCCGTGGTCCTCCAGGACCTCGGGACGCAGGACGCGCGCCCGCTCCGGCGCGGGCAGCGACAGCCAGTCGAACGCCTCCTCTCCGAACCGGCCCTGGTAGCCGAGGTTGTGCACGGTCAGGACGGTGCGCGGCGGGCGGGGCCAGCCGGAAAGATGCCGGACGAACAGCGGAACGGCGGCGGCGTGCCAGTCGTGGACGTGCAGGACGTCGGGCGGCCCGGTGCCGTCTGTGCGGCCCGCGGCGGCGCGCCGCGCCCGCTCGCACACGGCGCGCGACAACAGCACGAAGCGGCGGGCGTTGTCGGGATACTCCCCTCCGGGCGGACCGTAGATCCCCTCGCGCGCGAACATCTCTTCGCACAGGACCAGCGTCGTCGTCACGCCGTCCGGCTCCTGCCGCGACAGGAACCGCACGGGGGTGCGGGCGCTTCCCAGCGGCACCGCCAGGTTCCCTTCCTCGGCCTCGAACCCGGAGCGATCGATCGTGCCGTACGCCGGCAGGAAGCGGCGCACCCGGTGACCGCGCCGCGCGAGGGCGGCCGGCAGGCCGCGCAGGACGTCGGCCATCCCGCCGACCTGCGCCAGGGGGGTCGCCTCGGCGGCGACCATCCAGATGGAAGAGGCGGCCCTCCCCGACGGACGGCGTTTCACCGCAGGGTCCGCCAGAGGAACCGGAGACGCACGGGGGCCTGCGCCGCCCGTTCCAGCGGCCAGGCGAGAGCGAACAGGGTCCCCTGATACGCGGGCATCACCCGATCCTCCGAGCGCTGCAGCGTCTCGATCGGCGCCATCGCCAGGCGGCCGGCCGGCTCCGCCAGAAGATCGAGTGCGAACCCGAAAGCCCCGTCCTCCAGGGTGAGCCGCGCCGTGCCGGCGGCCTCGTGCGTGGCGCCGGGCGGGAGACGGGCCTGTGGGCCGTCCGCTCCGGCGATCAGCACCGCCCGGTCGGGGGCGTCCCCGGTCAGGAGCGTCAGGCTGAGGAGGGTGCCGAACCAGCCGGCCGGGGCGGCGCGGCCGGAGTCTCCGGTCCCGGCCGGCCGCCAGACGACCTCGAGGACCCCGTCATGGTCCATGCGGCTGGTCCGCTCGTACGCGAAGCCGCCGATCCGGCAGGCGGCGCGGAAGCCGTCGGGGAGAAGCGACCAGTCGCGGAGACGTCCTTCGAGAAACTCCATCCCCGCGAAACGTTGCAGGTCGGCCGCCGCCGGCACCGCCGGTGCGACGAAGTCGCGCAGCGATCGCAGGGGCCGGTCGTCGAACGGCCGGCCGGCGATCTCCGCCGGGCTCAGACCGACCGCTTCCTCGTGGGGCGACACCGTCCCCCCCTCCCCGGACGCCGGCGCGTGGGTCAGGTCCCTCCCCTCGTGGTACGCCTCGCGCCAGCGCGACACCACGTTGGTCACGTTGAACCGGGATGGAAGCGTGTCGAGCTCCACCAGCGTGCCGCCGTCGGAGGGCCGGAAAAAGGCCTGCGTGGTGCGGGAGCGGACGATCACCTCCTGTTCCAGGTCCCCGTCGAGATCGATCGCCTGGGTTACCACCCCCTCCCCTTCCGTCCAGGCGAGGAGGGCGTCGGCATCGAGCAGGCTGCGATAGACGCCGTGCCGCAGATGCGGGAAGTAGAGTCCGCCGAACAGGCCGTGCCAGTAGGCGCAGTTGCACTGCGCCCGCAGCACCGAGCGGAGCGCCTCCTCCCGTCCCTGCGTCCCGGGCGGCAGGGCGCGCACCCGTCGCGAGGTCCACAGGACGTGCTTGTGGAGCTGGTCGGCCTCCGGATAACGGGCCAGGAACATGTCCCACAGGGGGCCGCGCACGAAGGCGCGCACCTCCTCCGGGTCCGACCCGGCCAGCGCCGCGGCGCGGGTCCGGGCATAGGCCGCGGCGGCGGCGGGCGGCAGGGCCCACTCGAGCATCTCGGTGTAGGAGGCGTTCGGGACGTACACCTTCCGGAGCGGCGGCTTCTCGTCAAGATAGCGTCCGGGGGCCTCGGCGCGCGCCGTCGTCCCTTCCTCCAGGAGGTCGAAGAACGACGCCAGCCATCCCTGGCCGTGCACCCAGTCGAAGGTACGCGGCCAGAGTCCGAACTTCTCGGCATCGTCGCCGTAGGTCAGGACCCAGTCGCGATCGCCCGGCAGCCCTTCCAGGTGCGCGACCAGCCGCTCGATTGGCCGGAAGGGGATCATGTAGCGCAACGCGAAATCCGACGGAAAGAACACCACCGACCGGCCGGCCCGCTCGGTGACGAAGGCGCCGTCCGGCCGCGGGTCGAGGAGACCGGCGAAGCGGAGATGCTGGTCGTCGAGGATGGTGTAGAGGATCCCCGCCTCCGACAGAAGCTCCGCCAGGGACGGCTCCCAGACCCGCTCCGCGATCCAGGCGCCGCGCGGCCGCACCCCGGCCCGCTTCACCCAGAAGTCCTGCAGGAGGGCGATCTGGTCGAGGGCGTCGGCGCGCGGGAGGATCGGCAGGATCGGCTCGAAGAAGCCGCCGCCGAGCGGCTCGATCTGTCCCGTCCCGACGCGGGCGAGGACCCGATCGAGGAAGCGACGGTCGTGCCCCTCGAGCCATTCGAGCAGGCACCCGGAAAGGTGGCAGGCGGCGCGCACCCCGGGGTGGCGCTCGAACTCCAGGAGGAGCGGCGCGTAGCATTTCGCCACCGCCTCCTCGAACACCGCGTCGAAATTGCCGACCGGCTGGTGCAGGTGGAGGGCCAGCAGGATCCGGACGCTCATGACGCGGTCCCGACCGGCCCGCCTGGCGCGGCCGCCGGCGTCTCGGGCCCCGCATCCGCCGATGGTTCCGATTCCGCCGGCCGCTCCGGCGCCGGGATCGGCCGGTCGAGATCGTGGGGCGGCGCGACCCCGGCGGCCTCGCAGGCGCGTCGCAGGTGCCCGCGGAACAGGGCGTCGAAGGTGGCGCGATCGGGGGTGGTGAACTGGCCGTCGAGCCACCAGAACCAGTCGCTCCCCTCGGCGGCCCGCAGCGCCGGCCACGCCGCCACCGCGCCGCCGCCCGGAGCGGCCGCGATCCGCGCCCGCACCC
>JBOGOE010000378.1:0-8179 GCA_050747445.1 Candidatus Polarisedimenticolia bacterium
CCGGGAGCATCGGCTCCGCCCGCATCCGCAGTGGCCGCCTCGGCGCCGGCCGCCGCCGTCCCGGAGCCGGCCGGCCCGGTGCAGCGCCGGCTCGAGAGCCCTCAGGGCCTGACCTACGACGTGCGCCTCGAGCGCCGGCCGGCCGGCTGGGAGCTGCGCGTGGTCCAGAACCCGCCGCCGTTCGCCGGCGCGTGCGATCTGCAATCCACCTTCCGCACCTACGCCGAGGCCGAGAAGGCCCTCCGCGAGTTCGTCCGCACCCACTGAGCCCCTGCTGCGGTCCCGCAGCGCCGCGCGCGGGAAATTTCTGGAACCCGCCCCCTCTTCGTGGCATCTATCCGGACAGAGGACGGTGCGGGGACCGCCGCTCGACGGCGATCCTCCGAGGAGACCCGATGACGCTGGAATACAGGGTCACCATCTCGGGAGAGACCCACGACATCCGCGTCGAGGTCCCCAGGGGACAGGAGGCGGGCGATTCCGAAGAGCTCAAGGCGTTCGTGATCGAGACCGCCTTCCTGGAGCATTTCGGCTACCTCCCGCGGTTCGTGGTCAACGCCCGGGCGTAGGAGTCGGTCCGGGTGGCGCGCCCCGCCGCCCCGCGACCGCCGCCCGCGCGAGGGCGTCCTGGATCTCCGCCGCCCGGCCCGGATCCCCCGCCGTCGATTCGAGACGCGCCAGCAACCGCAGCAGCTTCAGATCGACCTCGGCGGGACCGGCGCGGCGCGTGGTCCAGGCCCCCCCTGAAGGTCCCACGACAATCCGATCGAGCGCCGGCCGTCCCGCGTCCCGCAGCACGTCGAGCGCCGCCGCGCCCCGCCCCATCGACTCGAGGAGGCGCGCCATCTCCAGCGGCGGCTCCGGGTCGTCCCGGTCGATCTGCGCGGCGCGCGCATAGATCGCCAGCGCCGATTCGCGCTCGCCGTGACGCTCGTGGAAGCGCGCCAGGTCCAGATGCACGGCGATCGCCCGGGGCGCGGCGCGCAGGGCCTCGGCGTAGGACGCGATCGCCTCGCGGAGCCGGCCGCGCCGCTCCAGCAGGCGGGCGCGCGCCGCCAGGAGCGGGGCGTCCCGATGTCCTCCCCCGTACGCCCGTTCGAGGAGCCGCTCCGCCTCGTCCAGCCGCCCCTCCTCCAGCCGGTGGACCCCCAGCGAAGCGACGGCCGGCAGGAACCCCGGCTCCGCCTCGACCGCGCGCGCGTGCAGCGCCCGCGCCTCCTCGCGGCGCCCCTGGCGCTCCAGCGCCAGGGCGCAGGCGTGCAGCAGGCCGGCCCGGCCCGGCAACCGCTCCAGCGCCTCGCGATAGAAGAACTCCGCCCCCGCCGGATTCCCCGAGACGCCGAAGAACTGCGCCAGGCCGATCGCCGCGAGCGGCGGCCCGCCGTAGGGCCGCTCCCGGAGCTCCTCCCGCAGCCGGGCGTAGAGGTCCGGGCCGGCCGCGAACCGGAAGGGGTCCTGTCCGACCCGGAGCGCCGCCGCGACGTCGGCACGCACGTAGACCACCCCGCCGGCGTCGAGGAAGGCCAGCACCCAGCCACGGCCCCGGGCCAGCTCGCCGAGGAGCGCCCGCCCCTCCAGGGCGCGGGCGTGCGGCCAGAGGACGGCGGCGATCTGATAGCGCCGCGCCGTCTCGTCCAGAAGCCGGGGATCGCCGACGGTCTTCAGATAGGTTTCGAGGACCCCGTCGAGAAACGGATCGTTGCGGCCGTCGATGAACACGCGCCGCCCCCCTCCCCAGGCGTGGATCAGGTACCCGCCGGCCCAGAGGCTGTGGAACACGTTTCCTGGAACCCCCGCCTCGTCGACGAAACGCGCCGCCCCTTCCGGGAAATGGTGCGGGATCTCCCCCACCCCCCACCAGCGCTCGGTCGGCCACCGCAGGAAGAAGCGATCGGTCACCACCGACCAGGTCAGGAAGAGCGCCACGACGGCGGCGCCCGCGGTGGCGGCGGCGGTCGTGACGGCGACGGTTGTGGCGGCGGCGCCCGCCGCGCCGGGACCTCCTGTGAGGGCGGCCGGGTCCGCCGCGGCGGCCCGCGACGCGCGCCACGCCCGGAACGCTCCGGTGGCGTGGCGCAGCATCCAGGGGAGGCAGGGGATCACGAAGAGCGGGATGTTGCGACGGGCGCGGAGCGCCAGAAACAGCGTCGCCGCCGCGGTCAGAAGCTGGAACGGCTTGGCGCGTGGCGCGTCGGCGGCGAACGCGGCGGCGGTCAGGAGGGCGAAGACGAAGAACGCATGGATCGACGGCGTCGTCGGATCGGCCGACAGGGTCGGCTGGAACTCGGCGATGGTGCGGGACACCAGGCTCTGGCCGCCCAGGTGCTCGAACAGCTGCTCGAATGGCAGGCGGATGGCCCGCGCACCGTAGGGATTCAGAAGAGCCGCGGCGCCGGCCAGGGCGACGCCGACCAGATGATCGATCGGCCGATCCGGGTCGCGCCCCTCCCGCCCGGCGCGGACCTCGCCGTACAGGGCGGCGGCCAGCGTCAGGGCCGCCAGCATGGGCCCCATCATGAACAGGCTCTGGACGTTGACCCAGAGGGCGACGAGGAGCGGCAGGAAGACCCAGAGGAGAAGACGTCGCCGGCCCCGGTCACGGGCCTCCAGGGACCGCTCGAGGAGCGCCACGGTGGCCGCCAGCAGGATCCACGAGACGATCTCCGGCCGCATCTGGAACCGCTCCTGGCAGGCGACCAGGGCGAGGAGCGTTCCCCAGAGCAGGGCCGGGGCGGGCGCGGCCCGCCGCGCCCCGAAGCAGAGTCCGGCGAACAGCCCCGCGATCAACGCCGCCTTCAGGACGGTCAGCGCCGCCAGACCGCCGCGCTCGTGAAGCCACGACAGTCCCGCCTGAAAGGCCCAGTGGATCTCGACGTACGGAAGCCCGGGGACGGTGCAGGAGAACGGCTCGCCCCGCGGCACCTGCCCCGATCCGCGGATGAGGTCGCCGCTCGCCAGGTGCCACCAGAGGTCCGGGTCGGTGGCCCGGGTCAGACAGAGCGCGATCGCCAGGACCGCGACCGACGCGGCCGCCGTCCACGCGATCCCCCGCCGCACGGCCGCGGCCGCCCGGCTCCCCCCCTCCCCGCCGTCCGTCATCATCCTTATGTTATGGTACCGGCCCGCGGCGCCGCTCCCCGGGCCGCGCCACCCGTCATGGCCGAACGCGGCTCGCTCGAGCAGGTCCTTCTGAAGGCGCTCCTCCTCGCGGGGGCGCTCTGGGTCCTCTATCGCAGCCTGTCGGTCGTGGTCGTCACCCTCCTCGCGGTGATCATCGCCGCCGCGCTGATGCCGGTGGCGGACCTCATGGAGAAGCGGCGCGTGCCGCGCGCCGTCACCGTGGCGGCCGTCTACGTCGTCGGTCTGGGGCTCGCGGTCCTGTTCGCCGTCCTGCTGGCGCCGGTGGTCGCGGAACAGGCCCGGTTGATCGCGGCGCGCCTGCCGGCGGTCCGCGACCGGATCCACGGCTGGCTGGATGCGCTGCGGGCGGCCACCGGCAGGTTCGGACCGGCCGGCGAGATCCGGCTGCCCGACATCGGACCCGAGCAGATCGCCCCGATCGTGGAGAACGTGGCGCGCCGCTCGCTGGCCTTCACCCGCAACGTCTTCACCTTCGCCCTGAACGCCTTCCTGGTCCTGTTCGTCTCGGCCTACACCGTGATCGATCGGAAGAGGATCGCCGAGGGCCTCCTGGCCTTCGTGCCGCCCGCGCGGCGCCGCGACGTGGCGCGCGTCGCCGCCGCGGTCTTCGATCGCATGGGCGGTTACGCGCGCGGCCAGCTCGCGGTCAGCGCCTGCATCGGACTCCTCCTCAGCATCGGTCTGGCGATCGTGGGAATCGACGCCCCGCTTCTCATCGGGGTCACCGCGGGCGCCCTCAACCTGGTGCCGTTCCTCGGCTCGACCATCGCCCTGCTGCTCGCCCTCCTGATCGCGGTGAACCAGTCGACCCTCGCCATCCTCGGAGTGCTCGCGGTGTTCGCGGCCGTGCAGTTCCTCGAGGGGTACGTCTTCAGCCCCTTCTTCCTGGGACGGAATCTCGACCTTCATCCCCTCGCGGTGCTGGCGGCGCTCCTGATCGGAGCGCAGGTCGCCGGGCTGATCGGCGTGGTCCTGGCGGTGCCGATCCTCGCGGGCCTCAACGCCTTCCTGCAGCAGACCTGGATCCGATCCCAACGGGACTAGCAGGCGCCCCCAGGAGCCTGTCCGGGTAGTGCGTCGGGCCGCGTTCGGAGCGCCGTGGCGCCGGATGCGAGGCGCCGCTCGTCGACGATGGCACCCCATCGACTCCGCCTCGCTCCTTGCATCCGCCGCGCCAGCCCCCGGCGTGCGACCCGACGGAATACCCGGACCGGTTCCTAGGGTTCTCACCCTAATGGCGCGCGATGAGGTTTACTACCCCTTGTGCCGAACTGCCGCGGCGACAATACTTGCGGCAGGCTGGGGGCCTGCCCGAAACGGTCGGGGGGCCTCGCGTCGGACGCCCGGCTGATGACCGGCGCTGCAAAATGGACACATCCAACTCAGGCCGTCCCGTCGAAATCCTCCTCGTCGAAGACAATCCCGGCGACACGCGGCTGGCTTCGGAAGCCCTCGGACAGGGGCGTTACCGGGCGCATCTGCACACCGCGGCCGACGGGGTGGAGGCGATGGCCTATCTCCGCCTCGGCGGCGGGCCGGCGGATATCCACCGTCCCGACTTGATATTCCTGGACCTGAACCTGCCGAGGAAGACCGGACGTGAGGTCCTGTCGGAGATCAAGGGACATCCCGACCTGCGGCGCATCCCGGTCGTCATCCTCAGCAGCAGCGCCGACGAGCAGGCGGTGACCGACTGCTACTCCCTGCACGCCAACTGTTTCATCCAGAAACCCGCCGACTGGACCGAGTACGCCAGACGCCTCAACGCGGCGGTTGAATTCTGGCTGGGATGCGCGAGCCTGGCCACGGTGGCCGGGGGCGCCGCCGAGCGCCTCCGGACGCTCCTGATCGCGGGCCGGGGAAAGGAAGCCCGGCTGGTGCGCGCCCGCCTCGAGGCGGCGGAGCGCCCGTCCATCGAGGTGGTGCACGTCCACGGCATGGAAGACGCCCTGCAGTACCTCGCCTGCGAGCGGTTCGATGCGGTGCTCCTGGACCTCGACCCGACCGTCCTCCCGCAGGGCACGTCGCTGCGACCTCTCGCGGAGATGGCCGACGGGTCTCCCCTCGTCGTCCTCTGCGACGAAGCGGAGCAGGAGCGGGCCGTCGAGATGCTGCGCGAGGGGGCCGACGACTACCAGGTGCGCGGCGTCGCCGGCGACCAGCGGCTGGAGCGGGCCCTGCGGCATACCGTCAGCCGGGCCCGCTGGCGGCTGGACGAGGAGCGTCACGCGCGCCGCGACCCATTGACCGGTCTGCCCAACCGTTCGGCCCTGCTGCTCCGCCTGCGTCACCTGATGGAGCAGGCGCTCCGGACCGGCTGCCCCCTCGGGGTCATCCACGCCGACCTGGACCGGTTCAAGGCGGTCAACGATCAGCACGGCCCCGAATTCGGGGACATGCTGCTCCAGGTCATGGGCGAGCGGCTGCGGACCGTCGCCCCCGCGGGGACCGTGGTGGCGCGGCTCGGCGGCGACGACTTCGTGGTGATCCTGCCCGCCGGTGGGGGCGCCGACGGGGCGCCGGTCCTCGCCGCTGCGTTGCTCGACGCGTTGCGCGCCCCGGTGACCCTCGGAGCGGTCCGGCTGGCGGCCACCGCGAGTCTCGGCGTGGCGCTCTATCCCGACGGGGCGCGGACGCCCGAGGAGCTGCTCTTCCGGGCCCTCACCGCCATGAACCGCGCCAAGAAGGCGGGCCGCGATCGCTTCATCCTCGACGCCCCCGACGTGGCCGTCCGTCTCAGCGACGAGGGCCGGCTGGCGCTCGAGCTGGTCCGGGCCCTCCGCAACGACGAGTTCTGTCTCCACTACCAGCCGATCGCCGACGGCACGGGACGGATCATCGCCGTGGAGGCCCTGCTGCGCTGGCGCCACCCCTCGCGGGGGCTCCTCGCCGCCGGCCACTTCATCGCGGCGGCGGAGGCGGGGGGACTGATCCAGGAGATCGGCGGCTGGGCCCTGCACGCCGCCTGCGCGCAGGCGCGCGCGTGGCGGGAGGCCGGTCTGCCGCCCCTGGGGATGGCGGTAAATTTCTCGGTGCGCCAGCTCGAGGAGCGGCCCGGGCTCCTCGAGCGGCTGGACGCCGCGCTGGAGTCCTCCGGCATCGCCCCGGCGCTCCTGGAGGTGCAGATCACCGAGGACGCGGCGCTACGCGACGAGAAACGGGTCGCCGACATCCTGAAGGGGCTGCGCGACCGCGGCGTCGGCACCTCGATCGACAACTTCGGGACGGGGTATCTGTCGCTCAGCTCCCTCAAGCGGCTTCCCATCGACGGGGTCCGGATCGACCGTTCCTTCGTCCACGGCGTGACCTACAGCCCCGGGGACGCGGCGATCGTCCGCTCGATCATCGCCATGGCCCATGGACTGCGGATGCGGGTCGTCGCGCTGGGCGTGGAGACCGACGGGCAGGCGGCGTTCCTCCGCGCCCACGCCGCCGACCGGATGCAGGGATACTTCGTGGGCCGGCCCGGACCGCCCGAGGAGTGCGCGCTGCGCTTCGCCACGGAGGCACGACGGATGCAGGCCTGAACGCGACGCCCCGATCGGGCGGGACGCGGGATTCCTTCCGGGGAGGGGATCGATGCCGGAGTTCCTGAGCGATCTGTTCAAAGGCGATTTCCTGCCGCACGGCCACTGCTACTTCTGGCAGCCGGCGATCCTGTGGCTCAACGTCGTCGCCGACGGTCTGATCGCACTGGCCTACTACTCGATCCCGGCAATCCTGGCCTGGTTCATCCTGCGGCGGCGCGACGTTCCCTTCGGGTGGATGTTCTGGATGTTCGGCGGCTTCATCCTCGCCTGCGGCACGACGCACCTGATGGAAATCCTCACCATCTGGCACCCGGTCTACCGGTTGTCCGCCGTCGTCAAGCTGGCCACCGCCGGTCTGTCGATCCTGACCGCGTTCCTCCTCGTCCCGCTGGTGCCCCGCGCCCTGGCGTTGCCGCGGCTGGAGACGTCGCAGGGCGCGCTCCTTGAGGCCAAGGCGGCCCTGGAGCGCTCCAACAGGGATCTCGAGCAGTTCGCCTACATCGCCTCGCACGACCTGCAGGAGCCGCTCCGCATGATCGCGTCCTACACCCAGCTCCTCAAGCAGCGTTACGGGGACCGGCTCGACCGGGACGCCCACGAATTCATCAATTTCGCCGTGGACGGCGCCACCCGCATGCAGCGGCTGATCAACGATCTGCTCGCCTACTCCAGGCTGGCGACGCGCGCCAGGCCGTTCAAGCCGACACCGTGCGCTCCGGTCGTGGACGCGGCCCTCGTCCAGCTGCGGGCCGCCATCCAGGAGAATGGCGCCCGCGTGGTCTACGACGGTCTGCCGACCGTGGCCGCCGACGACGCCCAGCTCACGCAGGTGTTCCAGAACCTGATCGGCAACGCCATCAAGTTCCGCGGACCCGATTCCCCCCTCATCGAGGTATCGGCGCGTCGCGAGGGGCGCGACTGGATGTTCTCCGTCGCCGACAACGGCATCGGCATCGAGCCGCAGTACAGCGACCAGATCTTCGTGATGTTCCGCCGCCTGCACACCAAGGAGTATCCCGGGAACGGCATCGGGCTGGCGATCTGCAAGAACATCATCGAGCGCCACGGGGGACGGATCTGGTTTGCCTCCGAGCGGGGACGCGGCGCGACCTTCTACTTCACGCTTCCGGCGATCGAGGCCCGGTCCGCCCGAGCCCAGGCCGAAGAGCGCGACCGGTCGAAGCCGCGGAGCGCCGCCGGCTGACGCTCTCCCGGAGAGCGACACCGCCCCCCCGGTTGCATCACCACCCGTATCTTCTTATCTTGGGGGAGGATCGGACGCTTCCGGACGGCCACGGGGACGGGGGCGGGTGGCGGAGGGAGCAGGATTCGAACCTGCGGGGGGTCGCCCCCCAACGGTTTTCAAGACCGCCGCCTTAAACCGCTCGGCCATCCCTCCGGGCGGCCCATTATAGCGGCGGGAACGATTTGCACGGCTCCGCGGACCTGATCGGAAAGCTGGTCGTCCTGCTGGCGATCGCCAGCGCCGTCCTGTTCCTCCTCACCCG